>NZ_JBEYJA010000027.1:0-102854 GCF_040703815.1 Streptomyces sp. NPDC006743
TGCATGAGGTCCCATGCCTCGATCAGGCTCGCGATCAGCGGTACGAACTCCTCGCGCGTGGGCGTCGCCTCGACCTCGCCGAGTTCGTCGCCGTACGCCGTGCGGCCGACCGCGGCGGGCTCAGCCCTCCGCGTCCTCCCGCCGCACCGACAGCAGGTCCTCCAGCTGCTCCTCGCGGGCCTGCGCGGCCACGAACAGCAGTTCGTCACCGGCCTCCAGCGAGTCCTCCTGCGAGGGGGTGAGCACCCGGGCGCCGCGGATGATCGTCACCAGGGACGTGTCCTCGGGCCACTGCACGTCACCGACCTGCGTGCCGGCCAGCGCCGACTCCTCCGGCAGGGTCAGCTCGACCAGGTTGGCGTCGCCGTGGCTGAAGCGCAGCAGGCGCACCAGGTCGCCGACGCTCACCGCCTCCTCGACCAGCGCCGACATCAGCCGCGGGGTGGACACGGCGACGTCCACGCCCCACGCCTCGTTGAACAGCCACTCGTTCTTCGGGTTGTTCACCCGGGCGACGACGCGCGGCACGCCGTACTCCGTCTTCGCCAGCAGCGAGACGACCAGGTTCACCTTGTCGTCACCCGTCGCGGCGATCACCACGTTGCAGCGCTGCAGCGCCGCCTCGTCCAAGGACGTGATCTCGCAGGCGTCGGCGAGCAGCCACTCGGCCTGCGGGACGCGCTCGACCGAGATGGCGGTCGGCGCCTTGTCGACGAGAAGGACCTCGTGGCCGTTCTCCAGCAGCTCGCCCGCGATCGAGCGACCGACCGCGCCGGCACCGGCAATGGCGACCCTCATCAGTGACCGCTCTCCTCTTCGGGGCCCTCGGCGAACGCCGCCTCGACCTTGTCCACGTCGTCCGTCCGCATCATCACGTGCACGAGGTCGCCCTCCTGGAGCACGGTCTGCGAGGTGGGAAGCATCGCCTCGCCGAGGCGGGTCAGGAACGCCACCCGGACGCCGGTCTCCTCCTGGAGCCTGCTGATCTTGTGGCCGACCCACTTCGGGGACGCGTGCACCTCGGCGAGCTGGACCCCGCCGGTGGGGTCGCGCCACAGCGGTTCCGCCCCGGAGGGCAGCAGCCGGCGCAGCATCTGGTCGGCCGTCCAGCGGACCGTGGCCACCGTCGGGATGCCCAGCCGCTGGTAGACCTCGGCGCGGCGCGGGTCGTAGATACGGGCCGCGACGTTCTGCACACCGAACATCTCACGGGCCACCCGCGCGGCGATGATGTTCGAGTTGTCGCCGCTGGAGACGGCCGCGAAGGCCCCGGCCTCCTCGATGCCCGCCTCGCGCAGCGTGTCCTGGTCGAAGCCGATCCCGGTGACCCGGCGGCCGCCGAACCCGGGCCCCAGCCGGCGGAAGGCGGTGGGGTCCTGGTCGATCACGGCGACCGTGTGCCCCTGTTGCTCCAGGGTCTGGGCGAGAGCGGAACCCACTCTCCCGCAGCCCATGATGACGATGTGCACGACCGTCCTTCCGGTGTCAACAGCTACTGCTCAGCCCCATCAGGGTCTCAGACAGAGGGACAAGCTACACATGCGCGGCCGGAGGCGGGCACCCCCCTGCCGCATACCGGACGGACGGCCGGACCGAACGCCTCGAGAGCCGCGAACAGAGGGGGCCCCGGCGGCCGGCGCCCGGCACGCGCCCTCGCCGCGTAGCCGGAAGGTCCTGGCAGCTCTGCCGCGAGGACCTTCCGGCGCCTTGCGATCGCAGGCACCGGACCCCGTCCTCTGATCGAAACCACTGCTGTCCGCAGCTTTTATTCCACTTCCGAGGGCCCGCGCCGAGTGATGCTGCGCACGCTGCGCACGGTCAGGAATCCGAGGCCGAGCAGCGTCACAGCGGCGCCGATCAGCTCCGCGGTCGGGGGCATGGGACCTCCGGGGGTCGGCGACGGGCGGGGAACGGGCGCGCAACGGACGGGCGAGCGGGCGGGGAAGCGGCCGAGTCCAGACATCTAGGCACAGCCACGCGCCCACCTGCGGAATCCGTGGCGCCGGCCGCTCCCGATTTCACTCGTGAGGCAGATCTCGGGTGGCAGGTGGGCGAGCCCCAGTTCGAAGCCCTACGATCCTCTGTTGTGTCCAAACTGACCGACGTGCCCAAACGCATTCTGATCGGGCGCGCACTGCGCAGCGACCGGCTGGGGGAGACCCTTCTGCCGAAGCGCATCGCACTCCCCGTCTTCGCCTCCGACCCGCTGTCCTCCGTGGCGTACGCACCCGGCGAGGTGCTGCTGGTCCTGTCCATCGCGGGCGTGTCGGCCTACCACTTCAGCCCCTGGATCGCGGTCGCGGTCGTCGTGCTGATGTTCACGGTCGTCGCCTCGTACCGGCAGAACGTGCACGCCTACCCGAGCGGCGGCGGCGACTACGAGGTGGCCACGACCAACCTCGGCGCCAAGGCGGGGCTGACGGTGGCCAGCGCACTGCTCGTCGACTACGTCATGACCGTCGCCGTCTCGATCTCCTCCGGGATCGAGAACCTCGGCTCCGCGATCCCGTTCGTCGTCGAGCACAAGGTGCTCTGCGCGGTCGTGGTGATCGTGCTCCTGACCCTGATGAACCTGCGCGGCGTGAAGGAGTCGGGCACGCTCTTCGCGATCCCGACGTACGTCTTCGTCGCCGGCGTCTTCATCATGATCCTGTGGGGGGCGTTCCGCGGGCTGGCCCTCGGGGACACCATGCGGGCGCCCACGGCCGACTACCACATCAAGGCCGAGCACCAGGGCCTCGCGGGCTTCGCGCTCGTCTTCCTGCTGCTGCGCGCCTTCTCCTCCGGCTGTGCCGCCCTCACCGGCGTCGAGGCGATCTCCAACGGCGTCCCGGCCTTCCGCAAGCCCAAGTCGAAGAACGCGGCCACCACCCTGGCGGCGATGGGCCTGCTCGCCGTGACGATGTTCTGCGGCATCATCGGCCTCGCCATGACGACCAAGGTCCACATGGCCGAGAACCCGGCCACCGACCTCCTGCACAACGGCAGCCCGCTCGGCTCCGGATACGTGCAGAACCCGGTGATCTCCCAGGTCGCCGAGGCCGTCTTCGGCAAGGGCAGCTTCCTGTTCGTGGTCCTGGCCGCGGCCACCGCCCTGGTCCTCTTCCTCGCCGCCAACACGGCGTACAACGGCTTCCCGCTCCTCGGCTCGATCCTCGCCCAGGACCGCTACCTGCCCCGCCAGCTGCACACCCGCGGCGACCGCCTCGCCTTCTCCAACGGCATCGTCCTGCTCGCGGGCGCGGCGACCCTGCTGGTCGTCGTCTACGGCGCCGACTCCACCCGGCTGATCCAGCTGTACATCGTCGGCGTGTTCGTCTCCTTCACGCTCAGCCAGATCGGCATGGTGCGGCACTGGAACCGCCATCTGGCCACCGAACGGGACGTGGCCAAGCGGCGCCACATGATCCGCTCGCGCGCCATCAACGCCTTCGGCGCGTTCCTCACCGGCCTGGTGCTGGTCGTCGTCCTGCTCACCAAGTTCACGCACGGCGCGTGGGTCGCCCTGCTCGGCATGTGCATCTTCTTCGCGACGATGACGGCGATCCGCAAGCACTACGACCGGGTCGCCGAGGAGATCGCCGCGCCCGAGGAACCGGCCGACGACCTCGTCCGCCCCTCCCGCATCCACTCCGTGGTCCTCATCTCCAAGATCCACCGGCCCACCCTGCGCGCCCTGGCCTACGCCAAGCTGATGCGCTCGGACAGCCTGGAGGCGCTCACCGTCAACGTCGACCCGGCGGAGACGAAGGTGCTGCGCGAGGAGTGGGAGCGGCGCGGCATCGACGTACCGCTGAAGGTGCTGGACTCGCCGTACCGCGAGGTGACCCGCCCGGTCATCGAGTACGTCAAGAGCCTGCGCAAGGAGTCCCCGCGCGACGCGGTCTCGGTGATCATCCCCGAGTACGTCGTCGGCCACTGGTACGAGCACCTGCTGCACAACCAGAGCGCGCTGCGCCTGAAGGGCCGGCTGCTGTTCACGCCGGGCGTCATGGTCACCTCGGTGCCCTACCAGCTCGCCTCCTCCGAGGCGGCCAAGCTGCGGGCCCGCAGACGCCAGGAGTGGAGCGCGCCCGGCGCGGTGCGGCGCGGACCGGCCCAGGTGCGCAAGGAGCCGAAGGAACCCTCGGCACCCCAGGCCTGAGCCCCGGCTCCGCGGCCTGGTGGTGAACGGCCGGACGACACCCACGTAGACTGGTGGGCTGTTGTCCGGCCGTTCCCGCTTCCCCGATCTGGAGTCACCCACCATGCAGGCAGAACCGAAGAACGCCCAGGTGGGACCGGAACCGGCGGACCGGCCGAAGACGCTGGTGGGCGAGGAGTACGAGGTCGAGATCGGCCCGGTCGCCCACGGCGGACACTGCATCGCCCGCACCGCAGAGGGCCAGGTCCTCTTCGTACGGCACGCGCTGCCCGGCGAACGGGTCGTCGCCCGGGTGACGGAGGGCGAGGAGGGCGCCCGCTTCCTGCGCGCGGACGCGGTACGGATCCTGGAGGCGTCCAAGGACCGCATCGAGGCACCCTGCCCCTACGCCGGCCCCGGCCGCTGCGGCGGCTGCGACTGGCAGCACGCCAAGCCGGGCGCCCAGCGCCGCCTCAAGGGCGAGGTCGTCGCCGAGCAGCTGCAGCGGCTCGCGGGCCTCACGCCCGAGGAGGCCGGCTGGGACGGCACGGTGATGCCCGCCGAGGGTGACAAGCTGCCCGCGGGCGAGGTGCCGCAGTGGCGCACACGCGTGCAGTACGCCGTCGACGCCGAGGGCCACGCGGGGCTGCGCCGGCACCGCTCGCACGAGGTCGAGCGCATCGACCACTGCATGATCGCGGCCCAGGGCGTCAGCGAACTGGGCATCGAGCGGCGCGACTGGACGGGCATGGAGTCGGTCGAGGCGATCGCGGCGACCGGCTCCCAGGACCGCCAGGTCGTCCTGACCCCGCGCCCGGGCGGCCGCCTCCCGCTGGTCGAACTGGACAAGCCGGTCTCCGTCCTGCGGGTCGACGAGAAGACCGGCGGCGTCCACCGCGTCCACGGCCGCCCCTTCGTCCGCGAACGCGCCGACGGCCGCACCCACCGGGTCGGCGGCTCGGGCTTCTGGCAGGTCCACCCCAAGGCGGCCGACACCCTGGTCACCGCCGTCATGCAGGGCCTGCTGCCGCGCAAGGGCGAGATGGCCCTCGACCTGTACTGCGGCGTCGGCCTCTTCGCCGGCGCCCTCGCCGACCGCCTCGGCGACCAGGGCGCCGTCCTCGGCATCGAGTCCGGCAAGCGCGCCGTCGAGGACGCCCGCCACAACCTCGCCGGCTTCCCCCGCGTCCGCATCGAACAGGGCAAGGTCGAAGCGGTCCTCCCGCGCACCGGCATCACCGAGGTCGACCTCATCGTCCTCGACCCGCCCCGCGCGGGCGCCGGCCGCAAGACGGTCGACCACCTCTCCTCCCTGGGCGCCCGCCGCATCGCCTACGTCGCCTGCGACCCGGCCGCCCTCGCCCGGGACCTCGGCTACTTCCAGGAGGGCGGCTACCGGGTGCGGACGCTTCGGGCCTTCGATCTGTTTCCGATGACGCATCATGTGGAGTGCGTGGCGATCCTCGAGCCTGCTGAGAAGGGTCGCTGACCTGCCGTTTTGCATTTCAGGTCGTCACGCTTGGCCTGTTTTCGCTCGCGGAACGCGTCGACTGAGGTTCGCTTGTGCAGAACGCTCTGAGCTGCAGGTTCAAGGGCCGGCGTGGGTCTCGCGGCGACGTGGCGATGCGCGATGCAGAATTTTTGACGCTCCGATGACGCTCGAACATCGGATGCCTCAACCTCGGACCTCTCCGGCCCTGGCACGCAGACCGGGGCCGTCGGCGCGGGGCAAGGACTCCGCCTCGGGGGGGGGCGACTGCACCTCGCCAGTGGCAGCGCGTGCTGCTACCTCGTCGCACGCACCTCGGAACCGAGACCGCGGCCTGACCGGGCCACGAAGGACGGCGTCGTGGTCCGAGGTCTTGAGCGGCTGGTATCACCTCGCCACCCAGATACCAGCCCGGTATCATTCCTGTATGGCGATGACACTCCGACTCCCCGAAGACCTCGACGCGAAGCTCACCGAGCGGGCTCGTCGGGAGGGTCGCAGCAAGCAGGAACTTGCCATCGAGGCCATCCGTGACGCCCAGCACCGGGCCGAGCTGAAGGTTGATGACGTCCTGGCCGAGCTGATGGACAGCGATGCGGAGATCCTGGACTACCTGAAGTGACCCAAGTGCGCTACATCCATATCGACGAGATCCTGGCCATCGCTCGCACGGTCAACGATACCGAGCACAGCGTGCGTGACATGGGACTTTTGGTGTCAGCGATCGAACGGCCCCGGACGAACGTGTTCGGGGTCGAGCTGTATCCCACGCTGCACGAGAAGGCGGCGGCACTGCTGCACTCCGTCGCTCGCAATCACGCGCTGATCGACGGCAACAAGCGCACCGCCTGGCTTGCCATGCGTGTCTTCCTGCGGTTCAACGGCGTCAGCGCCAGTACCGCCCCGCCACCCGTCTCCGTGGCCGGCCCGTTCGTCGAGGAAGTCGCGCAGGACAACATCGATGTACCGGCTATTGCCAAGCGCCTGTCGGCCTGGTTCCCCGTTTCCTGACGTTCGGCGTCGTGGGTACGGGACGGAATGAGGTTCTGGGAGCCGTGCTGGCTTCTGGCAGTCCGCCGGGGGACTGACCCGTTCGTTCAGCGGGTGGATTCGTATGCTTTCGCGAGATGGGGCAGCGGGTCCGCGCCTTCCCGTTTAGGCGGTAGGCAAGGTCCAATTGGCTACGGCGGTCTCTTCCCAGCCAACACCCGCCCCTGCTTTCCCAGCGGTCACGGAACACGCTGTCCGTGCCCCTCGCGCCCCCCCCGTGTGCACTGAGCCGGTCCTCTCGCCTCCAACAAGCTGTGTCTGCGGTATCCACCGTCCACGTCCACAGCTTGGAGAGGGGACAAGGTGCCGGAGGAATGGATACGGGCTCTCGTGGCGGACTTTGGATCCGGGTGCAGGGAGCGTGTGCGGGTCAGCGACACAGAGGCGTCCATCAGCCTGCCGCTGGCGAAGCCGGTGGAAAGATTCGGGGCGCGCTGGAAGCTGAGTCCTCGCCTTCATCCTGAGTATCCCTTGCCCGAGGCCCGGGTGTGTCCGGACTACGCGGTGGAGACATCGGGGCGCATCATCGGCTTCCTGGAACTGAAGGCGCCAGGGCACGACGTCACGCCCGACGGCTTCACGAGGCGGGACCGGGAGCAGTGGGAGCTGATGCGCGGACCGCGGTGGCCCGGTACCAGTCCGGTTCCTGCGGGCACACCTCGGGCGCGCGCCCGGACGAGGGCTCGTGCGGCGGCGCGGCCGGGGTTCTCGTCGGTGGCCTCGGCAGCGTCGAAGGCCAGGATGCCGCCCAGCCCGTGCTCCGCGTCGTCGAAGTTGTCCAACCTGGTCTTCGGTGCGGGAGACGCCGTGTAGGCGTCACTTCCCCAGTTCTGCCGGTCGGAGACTTCTGACGCACGTTGGACGCACGTTCTGATGGCGCGTCAGGCTTTCGTTTCCCGCAGGTTGCGCCGCGTCGGGTACGCCCGCGAGGACCCTTCTCCTCTGCCTGCTCTTGGTGAGGGTGTGCCCGTTATGTCTCATGTTGAGGCTCACTGGAAGGGGGGTCCGTAAGGGCTCCAGCGGCCGAGGAACGGCTTGAGGGCGTCGCCGCTGGGCTTCGGATGCCCGCGGCGCTTGGTGACTTTGATCAGGCCGCGGTTCTGCAGGGCCAGTGCGCTGACCTTGTACGTGGTACCCGGCCAGAATCCGTCGGGGCATCACTGGCCCACCCAGACGAGCACAGCCTCCTGCCGCTCGTTGAGGGCCTGGTTCATGCGAACCTCCCGCGGGTCCGGTGTGTGCTGTGTGCTGCTCCGGGATGATGCTGGTGGACGGCCGAGGAGACATGAGGATGCGGACAGGAATCAGTCGTGGGTCGGTTCGCGGGGGACTGCTCTCCGCGGCCATGGCCGGCTCGTTGCTTCTCGGGGCCACCGGTTGTGGAGGGGGTGGGGACGAGGACGGACCTCCGAAGGACTACAAGGTCGTTGCGGGTACACAGCTCTGCGGTGGTGGTGCAGTGTCCGCCGACGCCTCTCGAGCGCTGAAGGTGATCACTGGGTCGTCGCGGTTCGAGGCGTCGGCGAAGCAGTACACCGTCGCGCACGCCGCGGCGGACCTTGTCGAGGCGTTCCCGGTCCCCACCGTGAGCAAGGATGTCTGCCGCGTCTTCATGCCCGTCGGCACGCCGGAATTCCAGCTCAGAGTCACCTGGAGTCTGGAAGACGGCCCTCCGACGGGCCCATCGGCCCCGAAGTTCACCGAGCTGAAGATGGGGGAGCTGGCCGTGACGGCGGCGGACAGGGCATACGTCTATTTCGCGTGCCGGAGCGACAGGTTGTCCGACGCGTCGAGAGTGGCCCACATCGACATCGGCGTGGAGCGCTGGGGCACGCCGAAGCAACCCGAGGGCGACATCAAGGCGTTGAAGGACGCCTACGCGACCGTGGCCCACTCCTTCTCCTTGGGCATGGCCAAGGAATTGCGCTGCGAAAAGAACGGCGGGATCCCCGCGCGGCCTGTGCTGGAGCCCGTGTAGCCGTCGGCGTATGCGGAAACGATCGTGGTCAGACGGCCCTTCCTTCCTGGAGGAGGAGCCGTCTGCTGTATGCGGTGCCCGCAGACATGACACCTGACGCCTGTCTGACCTGCGGCTTCGCGCAGGTCAGACAGCCCCGACCTCGACGGGCCGGGCCGGGAAAGGTCTTGGCGCTCGCTCGTCGCTGATGCCGACGCTTCCGTGCAGATCGACTGTGCGGACCGCGCCCTCATCTGTGTGATACCGGGGACTGACGGGATCCGTCGGCAGGGGTACGACCAAGTAACCCCGGGGCCGGACGTGTTGTGGAGAATCAGGGCCTAGCTTCGACTGCGTGATCTCCAGACATCGCAGGGCCACTGCGGCCACTCTGCTCGCCCTGGCCCTGGCTGCGCCGCTTCTGGGCACCGCACCGGCCGTCTCCGTCAACGCCGTGCGGGCCGCGCCCCAAGTCCCGTACAGCAGCGGGTTGGAACTACCGGCGCCCGCCGGTCCGTATCCCGTGGGCCGCCGCACCCTGCACCTGGTCGACCGGAGCCGCACCGATCCATGGGTGCCGGCGGCCGGTGACCGGGAGCTGATGGTGACGGTGTCCTACCCGGCACGCTCGGCGAGTGGATCACCGGCGGCCTACATGACCGGTGAGGAGGCGCAGCTCCTCCTGGAGGCGAGGGGACTCGGCGGTGTCGTGCCCTCCGAAACGGTGGCGGGGGCGCGTACTCACGCGTACGTGGGCACTCGCCCGGCACCAGGCCGTTTCCCCCTGGTGCTGCTCTCCCCGGGCTTCTCGATGCCGCGCACCACACTGACCTCGCTCGCTGAGGATCTCGCGAGTCGCGGCTACGTCGTCGCCTCGGTGGACCACGCGTACGAATCCGTCGGCACTGCTTTCCCCGGGGGCCGGATGCTGACCTGTGTGGCCTGTGAACGGGTCGACACTGCGGAGGAGCAGGCGGCTGTCGTGCGCGGCCGGGCCAAGGACATGTCCTTCGTGATCGGCGAGTTGACCAGCGGCCGACAGGCCGGGGCGCTGTCCCATGTGATCGACCCGAGCCGGATCGGAATCGGCGGGCATTCGATCGGGGGTGCGACCGCGTCGGCAACCATGGCCGCCGACGGTCGTGTGCGGGCGGGGTTCGACCTGGACGGTGACTTCTTTCTGCACCCCGCTGCGGCAGGGCTCGGCGGGCGCCCGTTCATGATGCTCGGCGTCGAGTCCACCCACAGCCCCCACAGCCTGACAACCGACTGACCTGAAGCGTGGAAACACCTGAACGGCTGGAAGCGCTGGCTGACCGTGGCCGGCGCTGAACACTTCTCCTTCACGGACCTGCCCTGTCTGGCCGGGCAGTTGGGCCTGTCGGACTCTGCTCCAGCGCTGTCCGGAGAACACGGGTGGCGCATAACCCGCGACTACGTGTCAGCCTTCTTCGACCTTCACCTGCGGGACATACCGCAGCCGCTCCTCGATGGCCCCACGGTCACGCATCCTGAAATTGCATTCCAGAGGCTCATGAGTGTGAGCGGGTCGCCGGTGGTGAACGCTTCATCGGGGGCTCGACGGGTCGGTCCGTAAGGGCTCCCATGCCCGGGAAGGGTCTTGAGGCCGGCCTGCCGGGCACCGGGGTTCCGCTGTGCGAACGGCGACGTCGAGACGCCAGCCGAGGTGCTCGTCTCCCCGGACGTGCCGGTCGCCCCGCTCGTCCAGGCGCTCCCGCGGGTCGGGACCCTCCCCGAAGCGATCCGGTGAACTTCCTGTGAATCGGGCCGCGGTGACAGCGGCCTCGCCGCAGATCCGGGCATCGCCCGCCGCGATGACGCCCGGAACTCTCAGGAAGTTCCCAGGATCTCTCCGGAGGCGATCAGGACGGGCTGACAGCGTTCGGCACCTGTTCCGATACGCCTCGACCGACGTGGAGCTTCTGCTGTGGCCACATTCCTTTCCCGGCTGGGCCGGTTCTCCTTCCGGAAGCGCTGGCTGGTCGCGTTGCTGTGGGTGGTGCTGCTCGTGGGGACGGGGGTGCTGGCCGGACGGGCTCCCGCCCCGCCGCCCAACGACTTCTCGATGCCCGGCACGGAGGCGCAGCAGGCGTACGACCTCCTGGACAAGAACTTCCCCGAGCTGAACGCCGACGGCGCGACGGCCCGGGTCGTGTTCCGGGCACAGGACGGCAGGATCACCGACCCGGAGGCGAAGAAGGCCGTCCAGCAGACGGTCCGGGATCTCGGCGGCGATCCGCAGGTCGTACGGGTCACCGACCCGTACGCCACCCGGTCGGTGAGCGCCGACGGCTCCACCGCCTACGCTCAGGTCTCCTACGAGGTGCCCGCCTCGAAGCTGGAGGAGAGCTCGCGCACGGCGCTGCAGGACACCGTCGAGAAGGCGGGCTCGACGGAACTGCAGGTCGAGGTCGGCGGCAACGCCGTCAACGCGGTCGCCGGCGGCCATTCCTCCGAGGCCCTGGGCCTCGCGGTGGCCGCCGTGGTGCTCGTCATCACCTTCGGCTCACTGCTCGCCGCCGGACTCCCGCTGCTCACCGCCGTCCTCGGCGTCGGCATCGGCGGACTGGCCATCAAGGTGCTCGCGCAGCCGCTCGGGCTCGGCTCGACCACGAGCGGGCTCGCCACCATGATCGGCCTCGCGGTCGGCATCGACTACGCCCTGTTCGTCGTCTCCCGCTACCGGGCCGAACTCGCCCGCGGCCGCAGCCGCGAGGAGGCGGCCGGGCACGCGGTCGGCACCGCCGGATCGGCCGTCGTGTTCGCGGGCCTGACCGTGGTCATCGCCCTCGCGGGCCTGGCCGTGGCGGGCATTCCGCTGCTCACGCAGATGGGACTCGCCGCGGCCGGCACGGTCGTCGTCGCGGTGCTCATCGCCGTCACGCTGATCCCCGCGCTGCTCGGGATCTGCGGCCGCAAGATCGGTCCACCCCGCCCCAAGCGGCGCCGCGGTGAGGACGACAGCCCGAAGCCGGCCATGGGCGTGCGCTGGGCCCGGTTCGTCGTGAGGCGACCGGTCGCCGTCCTCCTGGGCGGTATCGCTCTGCTCGGCGTGATCGCAGGACCGGCGGCGTCACTGGAGATGGGGCTTCCGGGCGACGAGAGCAAGCCCGCCTCGACCACGCAGCGCCGCGCGTACGATCTGGTCGCCGACGGCTTCGGGCCCGGCTACAACGGCCCGCTCACTGTGGTCGTCCAGGCAGAAGGAGGCGGCAGCGCCGAGGCCGCCGCCCGGAGCGTCGCCGAGGACATCCGCGACAGGAAGGGCGTCGCCGCGGTCGGACAGCCGAGGCTGAGCGAGAACGGCGACACCGCCGTCCTCAACGTCGTCCCGGCGACCGCGCCGGCGAGCACCGAGACGGCCGGCCTCGTGCACGCGCTGCGCGACCCGGCACTCGCGGGCGACAACGACGCCCACGTCCTGGTCGCCGGATCGACCGCGATGAACGTGGACGTCTCGCAGAAACTGTCCGACGCACTGCTCCCGTACCTGGCACTCGTGGTCGGCCTGGCGTTCCTGCTGCTCATCGCCGTCTTCCGCTCCCTCCTCGTCCCGCTCAAGGCAGCGCTGGGCTTCCTGCTCTCCGTCCTCGCCGGTCTCGGCGCGGTGGTCGCGGTGTTCCAGTGGGGCTGGTTGTCCTCGGTGTTCGGTGTCGCGGTGCCGGGACCGGTGATGTCGATGATGCCGATCTTCATGGTCGGCGTCGTCTTCGGCCTGGCCATGGACTACGAGGTGTTCCTCGTGACGCGGATGCGCGAGGCGTACGTCCACGGGCAGTCGCCGAAGGACTCCGTGGTCAGCGGCTTCCAGCACAGCGCCCGCGTGGTCACCGCGGCGGCCGTGATCATGATCTCGGTGTTCGCGTCCTTCCTGGGCAGCGACGAGCAGATGCTCAAGACCATCGGCTTCGGCCTCGCCGCCGCCGTGCTCTTCGACGCCTTCGTCGTGCGCATGGCGCTTGTCCCTGCCGTCCTGGCCCTGCTCGGCCGGCGGGCGTGGCGGCTGCCCCGATGGCTGGACCGGCTCGTGCCCGACCTGGACGTCGAGGGCGAGCGGCTCGAGCGGGACCGGAGTGACGCCCCGGCCGACACCGCCGAGACGCCGCGCCGAGGTCCCGGCAAGGTCGCCGAACCCGCGGGAACCGGCACCGGCGACTGAGCCCGGGACCGGGGCCCGAGAGCCGCCCCGGTCCGACACCCAAGTCCACGGGGCGGCGGCCCCCTCCCGCCGCCCCGTGCCCTCTCCCGTACTCCGTGATCGTGATGTCGCACACAGGAGCCCACCCATGTCCTCCGCCTCTGCGTCCCTCCGTCCTCCCGGCTCGCCCTGGCGCCACGCCCTCGAAGGAGCCCTCTGTGCCGCGACCGCCGTCCTCGCGATGACAGCCGCCGCATGGGCGGCGCTCACGGTCCTCGGCGCCGGGGCCATCGCCCCCCTCTCCCGCCTCGTGCCGATGATGGTGAGCATGGCCGTCGGCGGCGGCGTCACCGTGGAGTCGGCGCCCTCCGCCGGCTCCGGCGACGGGGGCGGTCCCGGCGGCGGCCTCGGCGGCCTGCTGGGGGGACTGGGCGGTGGAGGCGGAGGTCTGAGCCTCGGCCTGACCGGCGAGGCGGCGGTGACGCCACTGATGCTGACGTTCCTCGGCACGGTCGTCCTTGCGATCGGCTTCTTCCGGCCCCTGCGCCGACGACGGCGGCCCGCCCCGGCGCTGCTGTGGGCCCGGTGCGGCGGCGCGCTGGCGGCCTCGGCCGTGGTCCTCCCGATCCTGGCCGGCATGGCCCGGGGCACGGCCCGGCTGCCACAGAGCGTGACGGATCGCTTCGGCAAGGGTGCCTCGTCCGGAGCGTTCAGCCGGTTCGCGGGCGGTGGGGGCGGAGGTCTCACCAAGAACCTGTCACCGGTCATGTTCGAGACCGACACCGCGGCGACCGTCCTCCTCGGTCTGCTGTGGGTCGGCACCGTCCTCGCCCTCGGCTGCCTCGCCGCCCGTCGTACGACCCTTCCGCGCCCCCTCGCCCTCAGCCGCCTGCGCCTGAAGTGGCACGCCGTCGCCTCCACCGTGACCGGGATCGCAGCCGTGCTGTGCTGCTCGGCCCTGGTCGTCGCGCTCCTGGCCGGGGCCGCGTCCCTGACCGGCCGGGGCCAGGCGGCGAAGGCGGCGGGCCTGCTGCTGCTCCTCGGCCCCAACCTGGTCGCCGTCCTGCTCACCGCCGGCCTCGGCGCCTCCTGGCAGGCCGGCATCCACCGGCTGCAGCCCGAAGGCGGTGGCGGGATGCTCGGCATGCTCGGCGGCGCGGGCGCCGCGCAGAAGGACGCGGCGGGCACGGACAAGTCCCTCGACCTCGGCGGCTGGTCGGGCACCGGCGTGCCGCTGTGGCTGCTCGCCATGACCCTCGTGCTGCTCCTCCTGGTGATCGCCGGATACGTGGCCTCCGCCCGCACCCCGGCCCGCACCCCGCGCGAGGACTCCGAAGCCCTGCTCGACCGCCACTCGGAGATCGCCCTGCGCACAGGCATCGCGGTGGGTGCCTCAGCCCTGCTGCTCCCCCTTCTCGCGCAGGGGTCGCTGCGGATCGGCATCAGTCTCATGGGCAACGAGATGGGCGGCATGACCGCGGGCCTGGAAGGCGGCCTGAGGCTGTCCGCGCTGACCGGATTCGTCCTGGCGGCCCTCGGTTCGTACGCCGGCAGCCGCCTGCACGGCCGACGGGCCCGGGGTGCGGGCCCCACCCCGCGGCGGCGCGGCACCACGGACGGCCGGTCGGCCGCCGCCCGGCCCGCCCGCCGCGTCCCGTCGGACACGGTGTCGTGAACTGGATGTGGTCTCCTGAGAAGGCCCCTGTCAGCCCAGTCCCCAGTCCATGAAGGCAGCGATCCCCACCATGGCGGCATCCCCATCTCCCGCACACTCCGTGGGCCGCCCCGGCCGGCACCACCTGCTCGTCGTCGACGACGAGCCGACCGTCCGGGAACTACTGCGCACGGCTCTGAGCTACGCTGGCTTCGACGTCGACGCGGCCGCGACCGGTCAGGAGGCCCTCGAACTGGCCGCCGCCCGCACGCCGGACCTCGTCCTGCTCGACGTGATGCTTCCGGACCTGGACGGCTTCGAGGTGATCCGCCGCCTACGGGCCCGGCCCCGCTCGGCCCTGCCCGGCCGCGGCGGCGACGTGCCCGTCCTCTTCGTCACCGCACGCGACGCACGCCAGGACCGGCTGAACGGCCTGCGGCTCGGCGGGGACGACTACGTCACCAAGCCCTTCGATCTCGAAGAACTGATCGCCCGCATCCACGCCGTACTGCGCCGCACCCGGGGCGAGCAGCCCACCCGGATCACCGTCGGTGACCTGACGCTGGAACCGGACAGCCACCACGTCGCCCGGGCCGGCCGGACCGTGCGCCTGTCGCCGACGGAGTTCCGCCTCCTGCACTTCCTCGTCGCCAACGCCGACCGGACCATGACGAAGAACCAGATCCTGGACGCCGTCTGGGAGTACGACTTCGGCGGCGACCCCAGCATCGTCGACACGTACATCAGCTATCTGCGCCGCAAGGTCGACAAGGGCGAGCCCAGACTGATCCACACCGTCCGGGGCGTCGGCTACGTGATCCGCGAGCCCCGGGCGTGAAGCGGCCCGCCCCGCGGCTGCCCGGACACCGACGGCTGCGCCGGCTGTCCCTGCGCACCCGGCTGCTGTGCCTGACCACAACCCTGGTCGCGATCGGTCTCCTCGGTACCGGCGTGATCGTCACCGCGGCCCTGCACGGCTACCTCCAGGACCGCGTCGACGACCGGCTCGTCCTCACCGGGCAGATCGCCGCCCGCCTCGCCCCGCCCGCAGACACCGTGACCCCGACCAGCGTGCAGGCCCTCAGCGTCATCGGCGACACCACCGTGACCTACCTGGACGATGCCGGCGCCACCCGCAGAACGTTCGAAGCGGGCACCGTGCCCCCGGGCGGCGGCCCCGGACTCCCGCCCCTGGACCGGGCGGCCGTCCTCGCCCACGGGGGCCGGCCCTTCACCGTCCCGGCGAAGAACGGCGACCACGAGTGGCGGGTCATCGCCCTGACCCAGCCGGCGCAGGTGTTCCCGCCCGGCAGGGCCGCGGGCGGAGGCGGCGTCGTCGTGGCCACCTCCCTCGACGAGGTCGACCGCACCGTCACCAAGACCCGCAACCTCTCCCTGACCGTGGGCGCCGTCCTGCTGGCCGCTCTCACCGCCGCCGGCTGGTTCGCCGTCCGCTCAGGGCTGCGTCCCCTGACCCGCATCGCGGAGACGGCGACCGCCATCACCGCCGGCGACCACTCCCACCGCGTCCCCGAACTGGCCGCCCCGCACACCGAGGTGGGGCACCTGACCACCTGCCTCAACCAGATGCTCGACCGGATCGACACGGCCTTCCGGGCCCGAGCCGAGGCCGAGGCCCGCACCCACCGGTTCTTCGCCGACGCCGGACACGAACTCCGCACCCCCCTCGTCGGCATCAAGGGCTACACCGACCTCTACCGGATGGGCGCCCTCCCCACCCGTGAGGACGTCGACCAGACGATGACCCGGATCGCCGCCGAGTCCGAACGCCTCACCCGCCTGGTGGAGGAGATGTTCCTCCTGGCCCGTCTCGACGAAGGCGCGGTCTCCGGGCGAGAACCGGCCCTCGCCCTCGACCTCGCCCCCATGGACCTGCGTACGCTGGCCGTCGACGCCCTCCACGACGTACGTGCCCTGGCCGCCTCCCGCCCCGTCACCCTGACCGGCCTCGGTGGCGGAAGACCCGCCACCGCCCCCGCCGTCGCCGACGAGGCCCGCCTGCGTCAGGTCGTCACCAATCTCATCGGCAACGCCGTCACCCACACCCCGCCCGGCACCCCGATCCGCATCGGCGTCGGCATCGAGGACGACCGGGCCGTCCTCGAAGTCGCCGACGAGGGCCCGGGCCTCACCCCTGCCGAACGCGACCGCGTCTTCGACCGCTTCTACCGCACCGACGACTCCCGCGCCCGCACCACCGGAGGCTCGGGCCTCGGCCTGGCCATCGCCCACGCCCTCGTCACCGCCCACCACGGCCGCCTCACCCTCCTCACCGCCCCCGGGCAGGGCTGCACCTTCCGCATCGAGCTGCCACTGCCCGACGCGTCACAGCCCGAAGCGGGCGGCAGGGGGTGAGGCCGCCCGGCTGACGCCCTTCCTGATGGTCCGTCAGGGCACACGGGCCTGGCTGGTGACCGTACCCCTGCGGCTTGTCGGCTTCCGCTTCGGCGGCTACAGCCGGCGGAGGACGGAACTCAGTGTCTCGATCTCCTGCGCGGAGAGTTTGTCGGTGAAGTGGCGGCGCACCGCGGCGTCCAGGCCGGGGTGCACGGCGGTGACGGCCCGGCGTCCGGTGTCGGTGAGGGTGACCGTGACCCCGCCGGCGCGTTCGCGGCTCACGAGTTCGCGCCTGCTCATGCGGGTGAGCTGGTGGGAGATGCGGGTGCGGTCCCAGCCGAGCGCCGCGGCGAGTTCGCTCTGGCGCAGGGAACCCCCCGCCTTGTCCAGGTTGACGAGGATCGTCAGATCCGGCTCGGACAGACCCGCGGCGTCGGCGGCGTCCGCGATCACGCGGGCCCGGACGATCTCGTGGGCGCGCTTGAAAGCGGACCAGAAGCCGACGGGATCCAGGGCGGCCTCGCTCATGGCGTCGTTCGGCCCGGAAGCCCCGCGATCCTCTGTTGACATGTCAACGCGCCCTTTCTAGTGTTGAGATGTCAACGCTAACAGGTGGCCGCCGCTGCATCGGCCCCTGACGGCCGCGCTCATCACTTCCACTTCCGCGGAAGGATCCATGCGAACCCGAACCCTTGGAACCGGCGGCCCGCAAGTCACCCCTCTCGCATTGGGTTGCGCCGGTATGTCCGACCACACCGCCCCCGCTGACGAAGCCGACTCCATCGCCACCATCCACGCGGCCCTCGCGGCCGGCGTCACCCTCCTCGACACCGCCGACTTCTACGGCATGGGCCACAACGAGGACCTCATCCGCCGCGCACTCCGCGACGGCGATCGCGAAAAGGCGCTCCTGAGCGTCAAGTTCGGCGGCCTGCGCGGCCCCGACGGAACCTTCGTCGGCATCGAGGGCCGTCCCGCCCATGTGAAGAACGCCCTCGCCTACTCGCTGCGCCGCCTCGGCACCGACCACGTCGACATCTACCGCCCCTCCCGGCTCGACCCCGACACCCCGATCGAGGAGACGATCGGCGCCCTCTCGGAACTGGTCCAGGCCGGGTACGTACGCCACATCGGACTCTCCGAGGCAGGGCCCGAGACCATCCGCCGTGCCCACGCCGTGCACCCGGTCTGCGACGTACAGATCGAATACTCCCTGTTCAGCCGGGGCCCCGAGGACAACGGCATCCTGGACACCTGCCGTGAGCTGGGGATCGGTGTCACCGCTTACGGGGTCCTCGCACACGGTCTGCTCACCGGTTCCTACCGACGGCCGACCGGAGGCGACCCGCGCACCCACTGGCTGCCCCGCTTCCACCCCGACAACCTCGCCACGAACCTCGACCTGGTCGACCGGCTGCGACCGCTCGCCGACGCCCACGGCATCAGCGTCGCGCAGCTCGCCACCGCCTGGGTCATCGCCCGGGGCCGCGAGCGCGGCACCGTCGTGGCCGTCCTGGGCGCCCGCCGGCCGCAGCGCGTCGAGGAGGCGCTGGCGGCGGCCGGCGTCACCCTGACGGAAGCCGACCTCGGCAGGATCGACGAGGCCGTCCCGGCCGGCGCGGTGGCCGGAACCCGGTACGCCGCCGACCTCATGGCTTTGCTGGACAGCGAGCGCGGCCCGAAGCCATCGGAACGCGCGCGGAACTGACGGCCGACGGTCAGGCAGGCTTCGCGCCTGGTGCCTTCCGGCGGCACCTTCCGCGTCAGCGTGTTCGGTGAGCCGAGCCGGAAGTTCCGCGACACCCACAGCTCCACCGCCTCCCGCACGTCCGTCCACGGCACCACCCGCTGACCCCGCCCCTGGGGGCGTGCGTCTCCTGCGCCGGCGCCTGCCGACACGCGCCCCCACCTGGGATGAGCCGGGCGTGGGAGGGGTCATTTCCGTATCCGCTCCATGGCCGCTCCGCGGCCAGCGCGAGTGACGTCCGTGCCCTTCACCCAAGGAACAGGTGACCGATCATGAACCCGTCTGAGTCATCGCTTGCCGAGTCGGCCCGGTCCGAGAAGCCGATCGGAGTAGGGATCATAGGGCTCGGGGCGCACGGTGGCTGGGCCGCGCGCTCACACCTGCCTGCCCTGCGCGCCGTCCCGGGGTATGAGCTGAGGGCCCTGAGCGCCAGTTCGAAACAGTCGGCGGAGCGCTCCGGACTGAAGCATGACGTGCCCCTCGCCTTCGGGACGGCCGCGGAACTGGTGGCGTGCGACGAGGTGGACCTGGTGGTCGTGGCGGTGAAGGTGCCGCACCACCGGGAACTGGTGCGGACGGCGCTGAGCGCCGGCAAGGGTGTGCTGTGCGAGTGGCCGCTGGGCAACGGGCTCGCGGAGGCCGAGGACATGGCGCGGCTCGCGCGCGCTCACGCCGTGCCGACCGCCGTCGGACTCCAGGCGCGGTCGCATCCGGCCCTCGCCTACGCACGGCATCTCGTGGCCGACGGCTACGTCGGGGAGGTGCTGTCCACGACGGTGGTCGGCTCCGGCGGAGCGTGGGGTGCCACGGTCGGCCCCGGCGATCACCATGTGCTCGACGCCGCGAACGGGGCGACGCTGCTGACCATTCCCTTCAGCCACGCTCTCGACGGACTCGCGTCGGTCCTGGGTGAGCCCGGGGAACTGCGGATCCAGCTGGTGTCGCGGCGTACGTCGGCCGTGGACACCGAGAGCGGACAGCCCGTGCCGATGACCGCCGCGGACCAGGTGGTGGCCTCGGGGCGGCTGCCGGGCGGAGCGGTGGCCACCTTCCACTACCGCGGAGGCATGTCCCGGGGAACCAACTTCCGCTGGGAGATCAACGGCACCGAGGGCGACCTCGTCCTCACCGCCCCGGTCGGCCACCCCCAGCTCAGCCCGCTCACCCTGGAGGGCGGTCGCGGAACGTCCACCGCACTCGCTCCCCTGACGGTGCCGGGATCGTATGTCCGCGTCCCCCGTCTGGAACCCCGAGCCGACGCGCCGGCCTACGCCGTGGCCCACGCCTACCGGCAGTTCCTGGACGACCTGCGCGAAGGCACGTCACGCGTACCGGATTTCGCACACGGCGTCACCCGGCACCGCAGCATCGCATCCGCCCTCACGGCAGCGTGACCGTCTTTCCTGGCCGGTCCCGGGCCGCCGCCCCCACGACGGTGACCCGGGACCGTCAGCGATGTGGCCGTCGAGGGGCGGGGGAAGCCGCACCGTAGGCCGTCATCGCTTCACTGTTCCGCCGTGGCAGGCGTTGTCAGGTGCGGGTCCAGTGCTGGTTGCTGCCGTTCGAGCAGGAGTAGAGCTGGATCAGGGTGCCGTTGGCCGTTCCGGCTCCGACGGCGTCGAGGCAGAGGCCGGACTGGACGCCGACGACGGATCCGTCGGAGTTGAGGCGCCACTTCTGGTTGTCGCCGCCCCAGCAGCTGTAGATCTGGACCTTGGAGCCGTTGCCGGTGCCGGCGGCGTCCAGGCACTTGTTGCCGTAGACCCTCAGCTCGCCGGCGTCGGTGTACGTCCACTGCTGGTTGGTGCCGTTGGAGCAGTCCCACAGCTGGAGCTGAGTGCCGTCGGTGGTGCCGGCGTTGGGCACGTCCAGGCAGCGGCCCGAACCCACGCCCTTGATCTGTCCGCCGCTCGAAGGGGGCGGCGTGGAGGAGCCGCCGTTGAGCGCGTTGAGGACGGCCGTGTAGGCGGCCTTCTTGCTGCCGTCACCGTTGAACAGCAGCGGTGTGTCCCCCGATCGCCAGGAGTCGGTGTCGCGCACACCCCAGACGGTGATGCCGAGGCAGCGCGAGACGGCCAGGCAGTCGTTGGTCACGTTGGCGTAGGTCGAGGCCGGGGCACCCTGGATGTCGAGTTCGGTGATGGCCACGTCGACGCCGAGCGCGGCGAAACTCTGCAGGGTGGTGCGGAAGTTGCTGTTGTAGGGGCTGCCGCTGTTGAAGTGCGACTGGAAGCCGACGCAGTCGATCGGCACACCGCGCTGCTTGAAGTCCCGGACCATGGAGTACACGGCCTGGGTCTTGGCCCAGGTCCAGTCCTCGATGTTGTAGTCGTTGTAGCAGAGCTTGGCCGCCGGGTCGGCGGCGCGCGCGGTGCGGAAGGCGACCTCGATCCAGTCGTTGCCGGTGCGTTGCAGGTTGGAGTCCCGCCGGGCTCCTGAACTCCCGTCGGCGAACGCCTCGTTCACGACGTCCCACTGTGCGATCTTGCCCTTGTAGTGGCCCATCACGCCGTTGATGTGGTCGATCATCGCCTGGCGCAGGGTGCTGCCGCTGAGGCTCTGCATCCAGCCGGGCTGCTGGGAGTGCCAGGCCAGGGTGTGGCCGCGCACCTTCTTGCCGTTCTGCACCGCCCAGTTGTAGACGCGGTCGCCGGCGCTGAAGTTGAACTGGCCCCGCTGGGGTTCGGTGGCGTCGATCTTCATCTCGTTCTCGGCCGTCACCATGTTGAACTCACGGCCCGCGATCGCCGTGTACGCCGAGTCGCCCAGCTTGCCCGAGGCGATGGCGGTGCCGAAGTAGCGGCCGCTCTGTGCCGCCGCGGCGCCGAGTGTGCTCTCGGCGGCATGTGCGGTCGGCGGCGCGGCCAGGGCGGCGACCACACCGAGGACGCCGGCGACCAGCGCCCACAGCAGACCGCGGATCTTCCGGCGGACGCCGGGTCTGGGAAGGGCATACGAGCCCATGACTGTTCCTCCAAGGCAGAGATCAGATCACGGAAGGACGGAAGCGCAGGGGTTTGCGTCGTCCGCTCCGTACGACAGGCGTCACGGACGGACCGGACTGACGGACTGACTGACTGACTGATCGTTTCAGTGAGTGAGTGAGTGAGTGAGTGAGTGAGTGAGTGACTGACTGACGGGTCGGGTCGGGTCGGGAGCACGGGCAGCACGGATTCACCGGACACGCGGTCCTTGGCCGGGACGATTTCCGGGACAGGCACGGGCACGGATCTGTTGTGCGGTTGTGCGGGGACCTGTCGCCCGGCACGGATCGCCCCGAAGGCCCCGCGCGGTCCGAAGTGCCGAGCCGGCGCCGGTTTCTCAGACAGGAATGATTGAGGCGTTGACGGCGCATCGTCAACCGCCTCGCCATAAAAAGTTTCTGTTTCATGTCCGAAACTTTCGAAAACCCCGGGCGTGCCCGCCGGTAGGCTCCGACGCCGCCGCCTGCGGACGCAGTGAGGCCGAAAAGTGCGGTGCGACTCGGCCCTTTATCGCCTGACGCCCAGCCCATTCCCGCGGATGTGCTCGAAATGTTTCGGCGCAGGCGTCGACATGTGTGAGAGGTGTTGACGCCGTTCGCTGGTTCCCTATCATTCAGGTTGCTCGACCCCCCGACCTTTGTTCGATATCTCGAATACGCGAGTCGCTTCATCGCGCAGCAGGACAACTCCGGGTCGCACCGCCCGAACACAGGGCCGCGAGGAGTCGTGCTGTGGCGTGTCTGTCATGAACCCGCCAAGTGCACAGTCGAGGTTGAGGAAGTCCCCATGCATAGAGGAAGTTTCAGCCGCGGGCACACGTCCGCGCTGCTCGCCGCCGTGGTGGCGGTCCTGGCCGCGCTGGCGGCGATGCTCGTCGCCACTCCGGCTCAGGCGGCCACCAGTGGTGCCCTGCGCGGTGTCGGTTCGAACCGGTGTCTCGATGTCGTGGGCGCCGGCCAGGACAACGGCACGTACCTGCAGATCTACGACTGCTGGAACGGGACCAACCAGCAGTGGACGCTGACGGACGACCATCAGCTGACCGTCTACGGCGACAAGTGCCTGGACGTCCCCGGTCACGCCACGACGGCCGGTACCCGCGTGCAGATCTGGTCCTGCTCGGGCGGTGCGAACCAGCAGTGGCGGGTGAACTCCGACGGCACGGTCGTCGCCGTGGAGTCCGGGCTGTGCCTGGAGGCCACGGGCGCCGGCACGGCCAACGGCACGGCGGTGGAGATCTGGACCTGCAACGGCGGCAGCAACCAGAAGTGGACCGGCCTGTCCGGAACGACGCCGCCGCCGGACACGTGTTCCCTTCCGTCGACGTACCGGTGGACCTCGACGGGTGTGCTGGCGCAGCCGGCGAACGGGTGGGCCGCGGTGAAGGACTTCACCACCGTGACGTACAACGGCAAACACCTGGTCTACGCGTCGAACGTGTCGGGATCCTCCTACGGCTCGATGATGTTCAGCCCCTTCACGAACTGGTCGGACATGGCGTCGGCCGGCCAGACCGGGATGAGCCAGGCCGCGGTGGCGCCCACGCTGTTCTACTTCGCGCCCAAGAACATCTGGGTGCTGGCGTACCAGTGGGGCGCGTCGCCCTTCGTCTACCGCACGTCGAGCAACCCCGCCGACCCCAACGGCTGGTCCTCGCCGCAGCCGCTGTTCACCGGTTCCATCTCCGGCTCCGGCACCGGCCCGATCGACCAGACCCTGATCGCTGACGGCCAGAACATGTACCTCTTCTTCGCAGGTGACAACGGCAAGATCTACCGGGCGAGCATGCCGATCGGGAACTTCCCGGGCAGCTTCGGCTCCTCGTACACGACGGTCATGAGCGACTCGACGAGCAACCTGTTCGAGGCGGTGCAGGTCTACAAGGTCAAGGGCCAGAACCAGTACCTGATGATCGTGGAGGCGATGGGCGCGAACGGGCGCTACTTCCGCTCGTTCACGGCCTCCAGCCTGAGCGGGTCGTGGACCCCGCAGGCCGCGAGCGAGAGCAGCCCCTTCGCGGGCAAGGCCAACAGCGGTGCCACCTGGACCAACGACATCAGCCACGGTGACCTGGTCCGCGACAACCCCGATCAGACCATGACCGTCGACCCCTGCAACCTGCAGTTCCTCTACCAGGGCAAGTCCCCTGGCGCGAGCGGCCCCTACGACCAGCTGCCGTGGCGGCCGGGCCTCCTCACCCTGAAGCGCTGACCGTCCGGTCCACGGTGACCGCGACGCGGTGCGGTCCGCGAGCGTGTGGGTGAGCGGTTCACGGCGGGGGAGTGCCACCTGCTGACCGGCGCTCACCGTCCGGAGGAACCCGGCCGTGCGGCGGCCGGGTTCCCCTCGCTCGACGCGGACCGGGTCATCGGCACGTGCTGCCACCGCACGGTCCGCCGGCGCCGGTGCAGGCCGTCGTGCTGCCACCGCACGGTCCGCCCCGCCGGTCCAGGCCGGGTCACCACCGCACGGTCTGCCCCTCCCGGTCCAGGTAGTGCAGGCCGCCCCTGCCTGCCTGGGCCTCGATCGTGTCGACGACGCCCGGGATGCTTTCGTCGATGGTCAGGCGGGCGCCGGGACCGCCGAGGTCGGTCTTCACCCAGCCCGGGGCCAGCAGCAGGAGCGTGCGCGGGTCGTCGGCGTGCCGTGCGGCGAAGCTGCGCATCAACTGGTTCAGCGCGGACTTGCTCGCCCGGTAGACCTCGAAGCCGCCCTTCGTGTTGTCGGCGATGCTGCCCTGCCCCGAGGACATCACCCCGATCGTTCCGGTCGCCGGGACCAGGTCGTGCAGCGTCTCGACGGTGCGCATGGGGCTCAGCGCGTTGGTCACCATGACGCGGGTGAAGTCGTCGGTGGACACATCGGCGAAGGTCGCCGAGGGGTCGGTGGTGTAGTTCGTCCCGGCGTTGACGAACAGCAGGTCGAGCACCGTACCGGCCAGACGCTCGCGCAACGCCGCGACCTGCCCGGGCACCGTGATGTCGACGTTCTCCACCGTGAGGCGGCCTCTCGCCGACTCGGCCAGGGCGTGCAGCCCGGAGCGTCGCCGTTCCGTCGCGGTGACCTGCCAGCCCCGGCTCAGCAGCTCGGCGGTCAGCGCGTAACCCAGCCCCCGGGACGCGCCGACGATCAATGCGGTCCTGCCGTCAGTCGCTGTCATCACTGTTCCCTGCTTCACGGGGTCGGCCCCCGGGCTTCGGTCCCGAAGCCATGTGATCCGGACGGTACGCACGCTACGAGGCATAGTTTTGCTTGTCAAATGACAGCTGTCTTTCGACAGGAGAGTTAGGGTGGAGCGGTGGAAGAGAACGAGACCTCGCGGCTTTTCGAACTGGCCGACCTGATCCTGGCGGTGGGTCGGCACATCGAGGCGTCCAAGGAGGCCGCGGCCGAGTCCGGGACACCCCTGGAAGGAGCGGTGATGCGTTACATCGACCGCCATCCGGGCACGACGGCCGGCGCGGCGGCCGAGGCCACTCAGCTGATCTCCAGCAACTTCAGCAGGGCGGTGCGCGGGCTGGAGAAGAAGGGCCTGGTGCGGCGCGAGGCCGACCGGCACGACGCCCGCCGGGTGCGTCTCTACCCCACCGAGAAGGCGGAGGAGAACCTGCGGCGGCTGCGGGAGGCGTGGTCCGGCCTGCTCGAGGGTACCGTCACCGATTTCCACGAGATCGACACCGTGATCTCGACCCTCCGGCACATCGAGACCCGGCTCGTCGCACAGTCCGTCAGCGGCACCCGCGACGCGGCAGCCCGGTAGCCGGAGCGGTCGGGGAAGCCGCGGCAGGATCCGTCTCACCGGGGTTCACGGCATTGCCGCGCGCCCTCCTTCGGCGTCCTGGTCCGCGTGGGGGCCGCAGGCGTCCGGATCTTCCCGGTGTGCTCGTGCTGCGCCTGGCGTGAGGGCCGTCCGGCGCGGTCACCGTCCGGCCGCTGTCCGCGGTCCGCCGTACCGCAGGCAGGCCCCCCGCAGGCCCGGCGGCATCTCACCGAACCCCGGCGGCGAAGTGCATCACTGTGCCGGCCCCCCATGACCGGTCTCGCCGGCAGCCGCTGTACCGGTGTTCCCCACAGCCGTTCTCCCGTCCGCACCCGGTGGCGGTGCCGTGCTCGCGCGCGTCACCAGGCGGGTCGGCACGAGGGTCGTCCCGGGTCCGGCGCCGGCGTGGCGCATCTTGTGCAGCACGGCCTGGACGCACAGCCGTCCGACCTCGCCGAAGTCCTGGTGGACGGTGCTGAGCGGGGGCAGGAAGGACGCCGACTCGGGGATGTCGTCGAAACCGATCACGCTGACCTCCTCGGGAACGCGCCGTCCGCGTTCGTGGAGGGCGCGCAGCAGGCCGAGGGCCATCTGGTCGTTGGCGGCGAAGACCGCCGTGCAGTCCTCGCGCGCGGCCAGTTCGAGGCCGGCGCGGTAGCCGGACTCGGCGGACCAGTCGCCGCGGACCAGCGGCGGCGGTGTGCGGCCGGCCTCCTCCAGGGCGACGCGCCAGGCGTCGGCACGGCGCTGCGCGGCGAAGGAGCCCTCCGGGCCACCCAGGTGCCACACGGTGTCGTGGCCGAGACCGAGCAGGTGCCGCACGGCGGCGCGGCTGCCGCCCGCCTGGTCGGTGTCGACGACCGTGTAGCGGTCCCCGGCGTCGGAGTCGACGACCACGACCTGGACGTGCGGCGGCAGCGTGACGGTCGCGGCGTCCAGCAGGTGGACCTCCATGATGACGATCACCGCGTCGACGGCCAGTTCCTGCAACCGGGAGAACGCCCCCTGCACCTCGTCCTGGGTGGGCAGGGCGACCGGCAGCAGGGTCACCGCGTAGCCCTCCTGCGCCGCGGAGGTGGCGATGGCCTCCAGGGTGCGTACGTTGCCGGTGGTGGCGAGGGAGAAGGTGATGACGCCGATGGTGCGGAACTCGCCGCGTTTGAGGGCGCGGGCCGCGCTGTTGGGCCGGTAGCCGAGTTCTTCCATGGCGGCCGTCACCTGCCGGCGTGTCTTCTCGTTGACGCCGGGGTAACCGTTGGAGACCCGGGAGACGGTCTGTGACGAGACTCCCGCCAGGCGGGCCACGTCGGCCATGGAGGCCGTGCCGCGGCCGCTTCCCGGGGGCCGGCCGCGTGTGCGCTTCGGGGCCTCGCCGGGCGCGCCGCTCCGCACGTCCGGGGTGCCGCCCGGCCCGCCCTCCGCCGCCGTCTCAGGCACGTCCACTCGCCGTTCCCCGCCCTCTTCGCTGCCCTGGCCGCCGTCCCCGCGCGGGCTCTTGACCGCCCTCATCGAGGCAGTGTAGACATTCCGCCACCCGATGTTTACGTAAACATCGCCAGCTCCCCGGCCTCTCCGGAGTGAGCGGTGTCCACGCGAGGTCCGCGTGAACCTCCGGGACGGCGCGGCCCCGGCCCAGGCCCTGGCGGCGTCACCGAGTCACCACCCGCACGAGCGAGGAACGACATGACGACGCTGCAGCCGCAGGTGGCCCCCGAGCCACGGCCGGCGCCACAGGCGCCACCCGCCACGGGACGGGAACGCCGCTCCTGGACGGGGTGGGGTTTCATCGGCCCGTTCGTGGCCGTGTTCGCCCTGGTCTTCCTGGCGCCGATCGCGTACTCGGTCCACCTGAGCCTCTTCCGTGACCGGCTCATCGGCGGGACCACCTTCGTGGGCCTGGACAACTACCGGCAGGCGCTGGGGGACGCGGACTTCTGGGCCGCGTTCGGCCGGGTCTCGCTCTTCCTGTGCGTCCAGGTGCCGATCATGCTGGGCATCGCCCTGCTGGTCGCCCTCGCCCTGGACAGCGGACGCCTCTACGGCGCGGACTTCTTCCGCATCTCCGTCTTCCTGCCCTACGCGGTGCCCGCCGTCGTCGCCACCCTGATGTGGGGCTTCATGTACGGCACCCGCTTCGGTCTCCTCGGTGACCTCGACCAGGCGTTCGGCCTGTCACTGCCCGACCCGCTCTCCCCGGACCTGGTCCTTGCCTCCATAGGCAACATCGTCACCTGGGAGTTCGTCGGCTACAACATGCTGATCTTCTACTCGGCGCTGCGCGTGATCCCGCACTCCCTGTACGAGGCGGCGCAGATCGACGGCGCCGGGCAGTTCCGGGTCATCACCGCGATCAAACTGCCGGCGATCCGCGGGGCCCTGGTGATCGCGACGATCTTCTCCGTCATCGGCAGCTTCCAGCTGTTCAACGAGCCCAGCGTCCTGCAGAAGCTGGCCCCCAACGCCATCACCACGGACTACACGCCCAACTTCTACACGTACTCGCTGTCCTTCTCCGGCCAGCAGCACAACTACTCCGCGACGGTCGCCATCGTCATGGGACTGATCACCATGGTCATCGCCTATGCCGTCCAGCTGCGCGGTATGCGCAAGGGAGCGTGAGGCAGCGATGACCGGTACCGTCCCCGACGCCGCCGCCCGGCCCGCGCCCTTGGCGCCGGCCCCGTCCCGCACCGCGCCCCGGCTGCGCGCACCCCGGCGCGGCGCCTCTCCCGCCCGGCCCCGGCGCAGCGTCCCGCTGACCCTGCTCACCGGCCTGGTGCTGCTCTACAGTCTGCTGCCCCTCGTCTGGCTGCTCATCAGCGCCACCAAGACCCAGAAGGGACTGGCCCGTTCCTTCGGCCTGTGGTTCGACAGCGACTTCGCCCTGTGGGACAACATCACGCAGACGTTCACCTACCACGACGGGATCTTCACCCGCTGGCTGCTGAACACCGTGCTCTACGTCGTGGTGGGTGCCGGCGGCGCCACCTTCCTGGCCACGCTGGGCGGTTACGCGCTGGCCAAGTTCGACTTCCCCGGCCGGCGCGCCGTGTTCGCCGTCGTGATCGGCGCCGTCGCCGTCCCGGGAACCGCGCTGGCGGTGCCGACCTTCCTGATGTTCAGCAACATCGGCCTCACCGACACTCCGTGGGCGGTGATCCTCCCCTCGCTGATCTCCCCGTTCGGCCTGTACCTCATGTGGGTGTTCGCCTCGGAGGCGATCCCGGCCGAACTGCTGGAGGCCGCCCGCATGGACGGGGCGGGCGAGATGCGCACCTTCTTCCAGGTCGCCCTGCCCCTGCTCGCGCCGGGCATCGTGACCGTCTCCCTCTTCACCATGGTCGCGACCTGGAACAACTACTTCCTGCCGCTGATCATGATCAAGAACCCGGACTGGTATCCGCTCACCCTGGGCCTGTACAGCTGGAACGCCCAGGCCGCGACCGCCGGCGGCCAGCCCGTGTTCCATCTGGTGATCACCGGATCCCTTCTCACCGTCGTACCGCTGATCGCCGCGTTCCTGCTGCTCCAGAAGCACTGGCAGTCCGGACTCGCCGCGGGCAGCGTCAAGGAATAGCACCGCCCCTCTTCCGTCCCCGCCCACCAAGAAGTGGAAGCGCACACCCATGCACAAGCACTCCCGCCGCCTGCTGCGCGGCATCGGCCTCGTCTGCGCCCTCGCCCTGGGGGCCACCGCGTGCGGCGGATCGGACTCCTCGGAGCCGGACGCGAAGACCGTCTCCGAGGCGGACATCGGCGCCGCGCTGAAGAAGGGCGGCACCATCACCGTCTGGGCCTGGGAACCCACGCTCAAGCAGGTGGCCGCCGACTTCGAGAAGGAGCACCCCGGGGTCAAGGTGAACCTCGTCAACGCGGGCACCGGCAACGACCAGTACAAGGCGCTGCAGAACGCCATCTCCGCCAAGAAGGGCGTACCCGACGTCGCCCAGGTCGAGTACTACGCCATGGGCCAGTACACGCTGACCAAGCAGCTCACCGACCTCACGGGCTTCGGTGCCCGCAAGCTGGCCGCCCAGTACTCACCGGGCCCGTGGAACGGCGTCAAGGCCGGCGACGGGATCTACGGGCTGCCGATGGACTCGGGCCCCATGGCCCTGTTCTACAACAAGAAGGTCTTCGACAAGTACCACCTCACGGTGCCCACGACCTGGGACGAGTACGTGGACGCGGCCCGCGCCCTGCACAAGGCGGACCCCAAGGCGTACATCACCAACGACGCCGGCGACGCCGGGTTCACGACCAGCATGCTGTGGCAGGCCGGTTCGCGCCCCTACAAGGTCGACGGCACCAAGGTGAAAATCGACTTCTCCGACCCGGGCGCGAAGAAGTACACCGCCACCTGGCAGAAACTGCTCGACGAGAAGCTGGTCGCCCCCGTGACCAGCTGGTCCGACGACTGGTACAAGGGCCTCGGTGACGGCACCATCGCCACGCTGGCCATCGGCGCCTGGATGCCGGCCAACCTCGCCTCCGGGGTGAAGGACGCCGCCGGCGACTGGCGCGTCGCACCGCTTCCGCAGTGGCGGGCAGGAGCCCACGACAGCTCCGAGAACGGGGGCAGCGCCCTCACCCTGCCCGAACTCGGCAAGAACGAGGCCCTGGCCTACGCCTTCGTCAGGTACGCCGACTCAGGCAAGGGGGTGGACACCCGCGTCAAGGGCGGCGCCTTCCCGGCGACGACCGCGCAGCTGTCGTCCAAGACGTTCCAGGACGTGCGGTTCCCGTACTTCGGCGGGCAGCAGGCCAACAAGATCTTCGCCGACTCGGCCGCGCACGTCTCCGGCACCTGGTCCTACCTGCCCTACCAGGTGTACGCCAACTCGGTCTTCAACGACACCGCCGGCAAGGCCTACGTCTCGCACACCAAGCTGGCCGACGCCCTCAAGGCCTGGCAGGACGCCTCCGTCAAGTACGGCGAGGAGCAGGGCTTCACCGTCGAGAAGTAGCGCACCGGGGCGGCGCGGCCACTTTGCGCCGCCCCGGTGTCCCACCCCGGAAGGACCACCATGATCTCCACCCTCCTGTCCCGCCGCGGCGGGGCGGACGGTGCCCCCGCCCCCCGGCTGGTCTACGGCGCCGACTACAACCCCGAGCAGTGGCCCCGCTCCGTGTGGGAGGAGGACGTCCGGCTGATGCGCGAGGCCGGCGTGAACCTCGTCTCGCTGGCCATCTTCTCCTGGGCCCGCATCCAGCCGGCCGAGGACGTCTGGGACTTCACCTGGCTCGACGACGTCATGGACCTCCTGCACGCGGGCGGCATCGGCGTCGACCTGGCCACGGCCACCGCGTCCCCGCCGCCGTGGCTGACCGCCGCCCACCCGGAGATCCTGCCGGTCACCGCCCGCGGCGAGACGCTGTGGCCGGGAGCCCGCCAGCACTGGCGCCCCACCTCGCCGGTCTTCCGCGAGCACGCCCTGCGCCTGGTACGGCAGATGGCCACCCGCTACGCCGGTCACCCGGCGCTGGTCGCCTGGCACGTCAACAACGAGCTGGGCTGCCACAACGTCCACGACTACTCCGACGACGCCGCCCGCGCCTTCCGTGACTGGCTGCGCGACCGGTACACCACGCTGGAGGTGCTCAACGACGCCTGGGGAACGGCCTTCTGGTCCCAGCGCTACAGCGACTGGGAGCAGATCCTGCCGCCCCGCCTGGCCGCCTCCCACCCCAACCCGACCCAGCAGCTGGACTTCAAGCGCTTCTCCTCGGACGCGCTGAAGGACCACCTGCGCGCCGAACGCGAGATCCTCCGGGAGATCACCCCCGGCGTCCCGGTCACCACCAACTTCATGGTGATGGGCGGCACCAAGGGCATGAACTACCCGGACTGGGCCGAGGAGATCGACTTCGTCTCCAACGACCACTACGTCCGGCCGGGCCCGCAGGACCGCGACGAGCTGTCCTTCTCCGCCAATCTCACCAGCGGCATCGCCGGCGGACAGCCCTGGTTCCTGATGGAGCACTCCACCAGCGCCGTGAACTGGCAGCCCGTCAACCTCGCCAAGCGGCCCGGCGACCTCGTCCGGGACGCGGTGCTGCATGTCGCGCACGGCGCCGACGCGGTCTGCTTCTTCCAGTGGCGCCAGTCCGCGGCCGGCGCGGAGAAGTACCACTCCGCGATGGTTCCGCACGCCGGGCCGGACAGCGAATTGTTCCGCACGGTGGCCGGACTCGGCGCGACCCTGAAGGCGTTGTCACCCGTGGCGGGCAGCGAACGCGAACCCGCCCCGGTCGGCATCCTCTACGACTGGGACTCGTGGTGGGCCAGCGAGCAGGACTCCCACCCCACCACCTTGCTCGACTACCGCCAGGAGGCCCTCGACTGGTACTCGGCGCTCCTCGCCCTCGGCATCCGCGCCGACCTCGTCACCACCCGCGGCGACCTGCACCGCCACCAGGTGCTGATCGCGCCCGTCCTGCACGTCGTCCCCGCCGACCTGGCCAAGACGCTCACCGCGTTCGTCGAACAGGGCGGCCACCTCGTCACCACCTACTTCTCCGGGATCGTCGACGAGAACGACCACGTGTGGCTCGGCGGCTACCCGGGCGCCCTGCGCGACCTGCTCGGCATCCGCGTCGAGGAGTTCGGGCCGCTGCTCGCGGGGGAGAGCGTCGAACTGGACGACGCGACGACCGGCAGCCTGTGGACCGACCGTGTCGCCGTCACCGAGCCCGGGACCGAGATCCTGGCGCGCTACCGCACCGGCGTGCACGCGGGCCGCCCCGCCGTCACCCGGCGCCCGGTGGGGAGCGGTTCGGCCGCCTACGTCTCCACCCGGCTGGGCGTCGAAGGGGTCACCTCGCTCCTGCCGCGGCTGCTGGCGCCGGCCGGCGTGGCCGCCGAACTGCCCGAGGAAGCCCGCGGAAGGGTCGAGACGACGGTGCGCCGCGACGCCGCCAACCGCTATCTGTTCCTGGTCAACCGCGGCGAGCAGCCGGTGCCGGTACGCGGTCTGACCGGGGACGTCCTGGTCGGCGCCGCGGACGCCGACGGCGTCCTCACCCTCGGGCCGCGGGGCGTCGCCGTGCTGCGGCAGCCTCTGGCCTGAGAGCGGCGGTCGCCGCACGGGGGAGCGGCCGCGGTGACCGCCTTGACCGCCCCGACCGCGCCCTGGCCACCGCGGCCGGCACCCCGGCGGCGACCGCCTGACGGGGGCGGCCGGCCTTCGTCACCGGCCGGCCGGGCCCGTCGTCGGGGCGGTCAGCGCTTGAAGTCCATCTCCTCGACACGTGTCTGCACCGTCCGGCCGCTCTCCCACGCGTTGGCGCCCGGCGCCACGTCCGGCACGGGGATGTCCGCCCGGTTCTGCCGCTTGCGGGACGTCGAGACGCCGAGCCTGTCGTCCCGGGCCCGGATCATCTCGTCCGAGGCCTGCCCGTCCCCGGTGAAGCCCATCATCAGCTGCGGGATGCCGTAGGGGAAGTCGTCGCGGTCGTACTGCCACGTGTGGAACGTCTTCCCGTAGGTGGTCACCAGGTCCTCGAAATAGGCGTGTTCGGCCAGGTCGGGGATGCCGGGGGCGGTGAGCGTGCCGGACTTGACCTCGTAGTGGTGGCTGTGCCACAGCCGCTTCTCGTCCTCGGGCAGGCCGCGGAAGCGCTCCTCGCTGATGATGTACTCGATGCCGATCAGACGGGCGCCGGGCGCGTTGCGGTCGAAGATCACGCACTGGTGCAGGTCGTGCTGGAGGTGGATGCAGAAGTGCGTGGCCTCCACCTGCCGGCCCATGTCGTCGGCGTACATGTGGAAACCGTTGAGATACGTGCTCATCGCGTCGAGCGGGTACTTCGGCTGCATCGCACCGGCCGCCAGGTCGAGCGCGCGGTGCTTGAGCGGGTGCCCCTTGCCGACCTTGCTGATCGTGGCCGCCTTGCGGCCGAGCAGGAGACCGGCCGCGGCCGTCAGCCCTGCCGCGACACCGATCCCGATGGACGCGGCCGGGCCCCGGCCGGACCCGCGCGAGCGGTGTGTGCGCTGTGTGAATGCCATGGTCCGCGAGTGCCCTGTGCCCGGCGGCCGTAACGGACCGCCCGGCACCGCCGTCCACGCCCGCGCCGTGGCCCCGGCGGCAGGGATCACGCCGGCACCGGGACCGGCGACGCGGTCCGGTCCAGGGGGCGCGGACCGGAGGCGGACCGTCCGGGCGGAGCACCGGGGCAGGCTGCGTCAGGGGGTGCGGAACCCCCGGAAGGTGACCTGTGCCCGGGTCTTGAAGCCGAGGCGCTCGTACAGGGCGATCGCGGTGGTGTTCGTCTCGGCGACATGGAGGAAGGGACGTTCGCCGCGTGCCACGATGCGGGCGGCGAGCGCACCGACCAGGCGGGCCGCGTGGCCCCGGCCCCGTGCTTCGGGTGCGGTGCACACCGCGCTGATCTCGGTCCACCCCGGGGGCCGCAGCCGCTCCCCGGCCATCGCCACCAGGGCGCCGCCGGTCCGGACACCGAGGTAGGTGCCGAGTTCGCGGGTGCGCGGCCGGAAGGGGCCGGGCGCGGTGCGCGCGACGAGATCGAGCATCTCGGGCACGCTCTCCGCGCCCAGTTCGACCACGCCCGTGCCGGACCCGGACCCGGACCCGGACCCGGGCAGGTCCGGGCGGGCGCCGCCGGGCCAGATCAGCTGACGGCCGGCGAGGCTGAAGACCGGCTCCCAGTCCGGCGGCGGGTCGGCCGGGCAGCTGAACATGTCGGCGAAGGCGCCGGGACCGAGCAACCGGGCCAGGCCGGCCCAGTCCTCCGGGCCCGGACGGGCGGACACGGAGCAGAAGGTCGCCACTTCGGGGTCGTAGGCGAGGGCCCGGCCGATCCCGCGGGCGAGGTGCGCGTGCCGGCCGCCGAGCGAGCGGCCTACCGGGTCGTCGAGCGCCGGGTCGTCGTCATTGATCACTGGGGCGTTCCTTTCCAGGTGGGTGGGTGCGGTGGCCGCGCGGTCGGGGCCGGCAGCAGGCCCGCGCGGAACACGGCGGTCTCGGGATCGAGGACGGTGCTCACCGGACCGGCCCGCCCGGGGGTGCCACCCGGCAGGGTGGGGCCGCCTCAGCCGGCGGCGGCCGTGCGCGGCGCGCCGCGGAAGACCTGGGCGGTGTGCCAGGAGCGGTGGAGGTCCGCGACGGGCCGGATTCCGGGTTGCGGGCCGGTCAGCGGGCGGCCCGCAAGGGCCGTGACGTGGGCGCGGGCTGCCGCGCTGCGGCCCACGAAGTGCCGGGAGACCAGGACGCGGTGGCCGTCGCCCATGCCGAGGACACCCTTGTCGAACAGCTTGTGGTGCAGCGAGCACAGGCACAGGGCGTTGTCGACGGAGTCCGGGCCGCCGAACGCCCACCAGCGCACGTGGGCCGCCTCCAGGCCGACGGGAGCGTGGTCGATCATGCCGTCGTAGCCGCAGAAGGCGCACTGGTACTCGTAGGCGGTCAGCACCAGCTCCCGCATGCGCCGGTCCCGTCGCCGCCCTCCGGGCGCGGCCGCCCCGGCCGCCGGTTCCGCTTCCGGTTCCGGGTCCAGGCCCACCGCGTCGCACAGGTCCTGGTGCAGCGACGGAGGGAAGTGCCGCTCCAGCAGCGTCCTTGCCATACGGCCCAGCAGCGACGGGTCGCGACGGAGCGCCCTCCGCAGGTCCGGGGCCAGCCGCCCGGTGGCGCCGGACGCCCGCAGCTCCCGTATTCCGGTTCCGGGGCTGCCGGGCCCGCGGTCGGTCCGTACCTCCCACACGCCGTCGTTGACGAGGTGGTGGAAGGGGTAGGCGGGCGTGGTCGGGCGCGCGGGGCCGTACTCGGCCAGCAGCCGCTTCAGGTCACCTTCCACCGCGCTGTACGGCAACGCGTCCTCGGCGTCCGCCTGGAAGCGGCCCAGCGCGTACAGCAGCAGCAGCGGTTTGTGCGGCGCCCGGATCCCGTCCCGGCTCCACTGCTTCAGCTTCGCGGCGCGCTCCAGCCAGTCCATGGGCGCTGATCCTAGTGACGCCCGCCCCGACGCCTCGCCGAGGTGGTCCCGCACCGGTGGTGCGCGGCCTCGCGGGCCCGGGTCCCGGCGGAGGCGAACGGGCCCGGTTCCTTTGCCGGTCGGTTCTGCCGAATCCCTTGACCGGCCCCCGTCCCCGAGTATGGTCTAGACCAAGTTTCGTAGGTCTAGACCTACATCAAGGGCCTCGCAGGCGTCGGTTCCGATTCATCGAGGGAAGTGATGTGACATGGACACGAAAAGGAAGGTGGCTGTCGCGATCGGGGCGCTGGTGGCCCCGGTGCTCGCCGTGAGCCTCCCGGCGGCCACGGCCGGCGCGCACGGCTGGGTCACGCTGCCCACCAGCCGGCAGGAGCAGTGCGCCGAAGGCGTCGTCGACTGCGGCCAGATCAAGTACGAGCCGCAGAGCGTCGAGGGCCCCAAGGGCCTGCAGAGCTGCAGCGGCGGTCACGCGGAGTACGCCGAACTGGACGACGACAGCAAGGGCTGGAAGGTCACCCCGGTCGGCACCACGGCGACGTTCACCTGGCACAACACGGCACGGCACTCCACCGCCAACTGGCAGTACTTCATCCGCGGGCAGAAGATCGCCGAGTTCGACGGCCACAGCCAGCAGCCCGCCGCCGACGTCAGCCAGCAGGTGAACTTCGGCGGCTTCACCGGCCGCCAGAAGGTGCTGGCCGTCTGGAACATCGCCGACACCGCCAACGCCTTCTACTCCTGCGTCGACGTCAACATCGGCGGCACCGGCGGCGGTGACGGGGGCGGTGGCGGCGGCAACGGCGGCGGTGACACCTGCACCGCGCCGGTCTGGGACCCCGCGCACGTCTACAACGGCGGCGACACCGTCTCCTACGGCGGCCACACCTGGCGCGCCAAGTGGTGGGTGACGGGCGACAAGCCCGGCACCACCGGCCAGTGGGGCGTCTGGGAGGACCTGGGGGCCTGCCCGGCCGGCTGATCCCCGGTTGCGGTGCCCCGGCTCCGGAACCTCGGACCCCCGACGGGGGCGGCGCGGTCGCGCCGCCCCGTCGGCGTCGCCGCGGCCGGTCCTCAGTCCCCCTCGCCGCGCCGCAGGTGCAGGGAGCGCAGGGCGGCCTCCAGGGCGAAGCGGTGGTCCGGGTCGGCGAGGCGGTCGCCGAGACGGGCGTCCAGGTTGCGCAGGCGGTAGCGGACGGTCTGGGCGTGCACGCCCAGCATCTCGCCGACCTGTTCGGCGGGCGCCCGGGTGGAGATGTGCACGCGCAGGGTCTCCACGAGCCGGTCGCGGCGGCTGGAGGGCAGGTCGTCGAGCGGGGCCAGTTCCCTGGCCGCCAGATGGGACACGAGCGACGGGTCGGACAGCAGCCACAGCGTCACCAGGTGGTCCTCGCAGCGGACCAGCGGCGCGTCGGCCACGACGCCCTCGTCGATGAGCTGGAGCACGCGGCGCGCCCAGCGGATGGAGTCGGCGGCCTGGGTGAGCGGCACGGTCAGGCCCGCCACGGCGTGCGCGCCGGCCAGGGCGGTGTCGAGCATGGCCTGCCGCTGGGGGGTCAGGGCGCCCGGGACGAGCAGGTGCGGCTGGGGGATCTCCAGGTCGGCCAGGACGTCTCCGGCCAGGCCCGCCTCCAGGTGGTCGGGGACGGGGGAGCGCAGCGCGACGAGGGTGACGTCGGCGGGCAGCGGCCAGGCGGCGGCCTCGCACAGCCCGGACACGGTCGACTGGGGCAGCGGCGGAGCGGCCAGGATCAGGTGCAGCAGTTGTCTTCGCAGGGCCGGCACCTCGGAGGAGGCCCGGGACTGCACCTCGACGTAGCCCTCGCGGGAGAGCGCCTCCAGTTCCTCGACGTAGGCGAACAGGGCGTCGGCGAAGGCGAGGATGACGGTGGGGGAGAGGTTGTACTGGCGGCCCACGGCCTTGGCGCGGCGCAGCGCGATCCGGGCGCCGAGCCGGTAGGCCCCCTGGAGGGTGTCGAGTTCGCGGCCCTCGTAGGCCTCGACGCGGCCGAACTTGCGGAGCAGTTCGTCGCGGAGCGCCGAGTTCTTGCCGGGTTCGGCCACGCGGTCCACGAACGCGCACAGCGCCTGTTCGACGCCCTGGCGGATGGCGTCCGCGTTCGGTCCGTTGAGCAGGCGGCCGTAGACGGGGTAGGCGCGGGTGACCTCGATGCGTATCTCCTTCATGAGCCCGGGTAACTCCGGTCGCATGAAGGCCGCGAACTCCTTGGGCAGGGGGTCGAGCGGCTCTCCGACCTCCGGTGTCCGTACGGTTGAAGGCATGAGTTGGTCGTCCCTTGCTCTTCCGACGCGCCCGGTGGGGGGACCGGCCGGACGCCGCCCGCCGCCGTGGTGGCGGGCGGCGGGCGACAGAGGACCGGTCGTCAGGTGCAGACCTGTGTGAAAGGTGAAGCTAAATCAACTTCCTTGATCCGTACACAGGTTGTGCACACTTTGGTGCCGTGGGGCGGGCGCGGCCGACCGGGACGGCCGATAATCGCCGCCGTACGGCCATTACTTGACGGCGGAGTTCCAGTTCCGCGCGAGGACCTTGCCCGCGTCGGGGACGACGGTGCCGGGCGCGTTCAGACCCGCCAGGGAGGTCTGGGTGTCGTTGAGGGTGATGCTGTTCTTCCCGGCGGCGGAGGGCAGACCCGTCTTGAGGTTGACCGCCGCGTCAATCAGGCCGAACAGCCCCAGACCGCAGCCGCTGGCGCCGGGCACCGCGAAGGTGCTGTCGTTCTGGGTGGCGCCGGTGAGGTTGATCCGGCTCATGTCGCCGTCGTCGGCGAGGGTGCCGTCGCCCTTGAAGAACGTCATGCCGAACTCGGGGTAGTTGAGGTTCTTCGGGCGCAGCACGATCGGGCTCGACTTGGTGCCGATGTAGCAGTTGCTGCCCAGGAACGGGTTCTGCAGGTGGATGCGGACGGGGATGGCGACGATCTGCTCGCCGGTGACGATGCCCGCCGTCTGGTTGAAGTCGGTGGGCGCGCCCACCGACTCCACGGTCGCCGTGATCTTGTTGAGGCTGCTGTTGGTGATCTGCTCGCAGATGGCCGTGATCGCGGGCACGTTGCTCGGGCACATCAGGCCGAGCAGGCCGCCCGGGACGGTGGCGGAGTCGGCGATGATCGCCCCCGCGGACGGGGCCACGACCGTGCTGGTGCCGTCGGAGTTCTGCACGACGCCCATCTGGAGGTCGGTGCGGCCCGTCGTCACGGTGGTGTTGCCCAGCTTGATGGAGCCGCCGGCCGAGGTGGAGACCACGCACTGCGGCGTCTGGGCCAGGCCGTCGGCGGCCAGCATCGCGGGGGCGCTCACCGGACAGCGGGTGAAGGGCGCCCACTCGCCGTTGAGCTGGGCGGTGGCGGCGGTCGCCGTGCCCATGGCCGCGAGGGAGCCGAGGGCGGTGCCGAGCACGGTGACGGTGGTGGCGGCGATTCTGGTGCGGCGGGAGAACCGGTTCATGGGTGACCTTCCGGGAGGGTGACGGGAGTCGAGGGGGTCAGCGCTGGGGCACGGGGATTTTCAGAGGTTGCAGGTCCTTGGTGCACTCGCTGTCGTAGTTGGGCGCTGCCTGGCCGCACGCTTGGCCCTGGACCTGCTTGACGTAGTTGTCCGGTCCGGAGACCGACGCCGTCAGCAAAGGGTCGAGATCCTCACCGTTCGTGCCGCAACCGGTGAAGGCGGGGATGGTGGCCGTTCCGGTGAGCACGCCTCCGGAGGACAGCTGGTAACCGGTGGCCGGCATGCCGCCGACGTACTCACCGCGGCCCTTCACCACCAGATGGTCTCCGGGATGTTTCCCGGGCTCCGGATCGGTCGAGCTCAGCGACGTCTTGGTACGGCAGGAGGGCCCCACGTCCAGAGGAGTGCCGTTGACGGTCAGGGACGTGACATGGAGCACCACCGGTACGCGGATGTAGGTGTCCAAGGACCCTGAAAAGGTCGATGTGTCCAGGGCGCCGAGAGAGTCGATGGTCAGGGGCCCCGTCTCCTCCAGCACCATGGTGGCCGTCGCGGGGACGAAGCCGAAGGTCAGGAAGGTGGCTCTGAACGGCCCCGTCTGCGCCTTCTGCCGGTAGTAGAACTGGCCTTCGGAGTGCTGCGTGATGATGGCCGGGCCGTTGCCGTCCGGTGGGAACTGGAAGTCCGGCTGACCCTGCTCGATCAGCACGCACGAGGGCGGTAGCAGTGTCGCCGCCTTCTGCTTCCGCACGTTCGAGTAGCCGGTGACGTACGCGTTCAGCGACGTGCTCGTCGCCGGATGGTGCTCGTCGTAGCGGCACGGTGGCGCGTCGCGGCGGTCGGTGGCGTTGCCGGGCGTGGTACCGGCGATCTTCGGAGCCCGTTCGCTCTGCGGGTCCCCGGGGTGCGGTTGCGGCTGCTGTCCGGACGCCGAGGACGACGCCGACGGGGTGCCCGAGTCCGTTCCGCTCGGTGAGGCCGACGGGGAGCCCCCCGGCCCGGAGGCGCCGGACCCGACCGCGACGGTGGCCAGCAGCCCGTGGCCGGGAGCGTTCTTGTCCAGGGTGCACCGGACGGTTGCCGGGGTGTTGCCCGCGGTCGTGTCCGTGGAGGGGGCCGCGGAGCTGCCGGACGCGGTGACCGCGAGGTCGACGGCCAGGTCACCGGCCGAGAGCGTCAGGTCGCCCGTGCGCTGCGCGGTCACCGACGGGACGTCGCCGGTCGCGGTCAGCGTGAGCGGACCGGATTCCCGGACGGTGACGGGCTGTGCCGTGCCGCGCCAGGTCGCCGCGGCCGTGGCCTTGTTCTGGGCGACCGCGACGGCCAGGCGCGTGGCGGCGTTCACCGCGCCGCCCTTCGGCAGGTCCAGGGCGGCCACCGCGGCGGCCGGCAGTTCCACCGTGGTGGTGACCTCCGTGGGCCGGATCGCCTCACGGGGTTCCACCCGGTCCGGGAGGGTCGCCGAGACGTGGACCGTCGCCTGCTGCTGCCCCGAGGGAAACGTGCACACATAGGGGAGCGCGGTGTCGACCTGCTGGGGGCCCGCGGTGGCGACGGCGACCGGGACCATGGCGGCCACCACGATCAGCGCGGCGGTCGACGCGCTCCGGGCGCGGATTCGGGGGGTCATCCGGCGGTCTGCCTGACGGCCTGTCATCTGTGTCTGCCTCACGGGTGGGAGCCGGCGGGCGCCGGGACGGTGCCGGTACGGGTCGCCTGGACGGTGCGGTCGCCCCCGCGGGCGGGTGACCCGCCGGGGAACCTCTTCACGACTGGGTGACGCTCCTTCTGCCGGGCGGAGCCGGCCGGGGACCCGCCGTGGCGGTACGCCCCGGACCGGCGGCAACCGCCCGGCCGGGGGTGACCCGGTCAGGCGGTTGCGAGCGGGCGGGCAGGACTCACGGGTTGGAGCCCTTGATCGTCGGGATCGTGCTGGTGCCGGACACCTTGACGGCGTAGTTGCCCTTGAAGGTGGGCTTGGTGGAGGTCGTGACGACCGTGCCGCAGTTGGTGGCCGAGGTGACGGTCAGTTCACCGGAGACGCTGTTGACGGCCAGGATGCCGGTGGAGTTGGTGTAGGTGCCCGACGCCTTGCCGGTCACGGTGAAGACGCAGGCGCCGGCGCTCACCTTGGCGCTGATGCCGTCGACGTAGCCGGTGGTGACGCCGGTCGAGGCGTTGTAGTCCTTCGCCATGATCTTCCACGGCGTGGTGGCCACGGTCGTGACGTTGCCCAGGAGGCTGGTGCACGGCGTGGTGGCGGTGCCGAAGTTGATGGCACTGATGGTGGCGACCTGCGACGGGTTGCCGGTGTTGCTCGCCATGGTGCCCGACGCGCCCGATGTCGTACACGTCATCGGGATGTTGGCGGTCAGCATGATGTTGCCGCTGTTGGTCGCCGTGTAGTTGGCCGGCGTCGGGTTCACGGTCCAGACCGTGGAGGCGTTCGCGGAGGCGGGGGCGACGGCGATGCCGAACGCTGCCGCGCCCGCGCCCGCCACGACGGCGATCCTTCTGATGGACTTCTTCATGGCTCTGGGACTCTCCTTGGGGATTGACCGGCAGAGGCGGACCGCCACGGAACGGATGGAGCGGGAGCCGTGCGGTCCAGGGGATCGGAATCCTCGATCGCGAGCACCGACGTTACTTGCGGGAAACTTGGCCGAACAATGCCGCCGACCATGATTCTTTGAAAAGGGCAAGTATCTGTCGACCCGGTGAGCAGTCGGCGCACCCGCTTAGTCATCCACTGCTAAGGGGTGCGCGCCCCGGATTTTTTCCGGTGCGGTGTGCGAGAAGTCCGGAATGCGTCGCCACCGCTGCTTTCCGGGGCGCCCGACACGCAGCCGGGTGACAAAGGGGAGGCTCTTTTTTGTGGCCCGTCTGACAGGCTGTGAATGGCCGAAGAGAATGTCGTCGAAAACTGCGGACCTGCTCTTGCCCGCCGAGGTTACCCGGCCGTAACGTGCCGGGTACGGCGCTGATCTCCAGGTCGGCGGCCCCCCGCCGGCCGGAGGCACGACGGGCGGTTTCCGGCCTTTGCCCTCCTTCGGGGCCGGTCGTCCGCAGGCAGGGCCCGCGGATCCACTCCCCCCGGAGGCGCGCGGCCCTGTCCTGTCTCCCGGAGACAAGTGCCGGACCGCTTTTTGTCTGCCCGGTGACAAAGAAGGAATGCGCACCAGGAACCCGGTACCTGCCTATTGTCAGTGAGCCGCGCACCGACTTAACGTGCGCTCCTCGGTGCACACCTGACCCACGCTTGTCGGAGGTGATATGGGAATCGAAGTGGTGGTCGAGGGCCTGACCAAGTCCTTCGGCAGGCAGAGCATCTGGCAGGATGTGACCCTCACCCTTCCGGCCGGTGAAGTCAGTGTGATGCTCGGCCCGTCCGGGACCGGCAAGACCGTGTTCCTCAAGTCGCTCATCGGGCTCCTCAAACCGGAGCGCGGCCGTGTCCTCATCAACGGGGTGGACATGGTGAACGGACCGGAACGCGACATCTACGAGACCCGGAAGCTCTTCGGGCTCATGTTCCAGGACGGCGCCCTCTTCGGCTCCATGTCGCTCTTCGACAACATCGCCTTCCCGCTGCGCGAGCACACCCGCAAGAAGGAGTCCGAGATCCGCCGCATCGTCATGGAGCGGATCGAGGTCGTCGGCCTGCTGGGCGCGGAGGGCAAACTGCCCGGCGAGATCAGCGGCGGCATGCGCAAACGGGCCGGCCTGGCCCGCGCCCTCGTGCTCGACCCGCAGATCATCCTGTGCGACGAGCCGGACTCCGGGCTCGACCCGGTCCGCACCGCCTACATCTCCCAGCTGCTGATCGACCTGAACGCGCAGATCGACGCGACGATGCTGATCGTCACCCACAACCTCGACATCGCCGCCACCGTCCCCGACAACATCGGCATGCTCTTCCGCCGCGAACTGGTCACCTTCGGGCCCCGCGAGGTGCTGCTCACCAGCGACGAACCGGTCGTCGCCCAGTTCCTCGCCGCCCGGCGCGAGGGACCCATCGGCATGTCCGAGGAGAAGGACGCCGCCACCCTCGCCGCCGAGGCCGTACCCCTGCCGTCCGGACCCCGCGAGATCGTGCCGCAGCTGGAGCCGTCACCCGGTCTCCCGCCGCGCCGCGCCGTGGAGCGGCGCCGCGAGCGGGTCATGGGCATGCTCGACCGGCTGCCGCCCGCCGCCCGCACGGCCGTCGAGCGCGCCCACGCCCCCTCCGCCGCACCCACGCTGACGCTGCCCACGCACGGGAGCGGCCAGTGATCACCGGAGCGCTGCGGCAGACCGGCCGGCTCTTCGCACTCGCCGCGGAGGTCGGCCGGGCCATCTTCAGACGGCCCTTCCAGTTCCGCGAGTTCATCGAGCAGTTCTGGTTCCTGGCCAGCGTGACCATCCTGCCCGCCGCGCTCGTCTCCATCCCCTTCGGCGCCGTGATCGCCCTCCAGGTCGGCTCGCTCACCCAGCAGCTCGGCGCCCAGTCCTTCACCGGCGGGGCCAGCGTCCTCGCCGTCGTCCAGCAGGCCAGCCCGCTCATCGTCGCCCTGCTCATCTCCGGCGCCGGCGGCTCCGCGATCTGCGCCGACCTCGGCTCGCGCACCATCCGCGAGGAACTGGACGCCATGGAGGTCATGGGCGTCTCCCCGGTGCAGCGCCTGGTCGTCCCGCGCGTCCTGGCCGCCATGGGCGTGGCCGTCCTGCTCAACGGACTGGTCTCCGTGGTCGGCGTCCTCGGCGGCTACTTCTTCAACGTCTACCTCCAGGACGGCACCCCCGGCGCCTACCTGTCCAGCTTCTCCTCCCTCGCCCAGCTCCCCGACCTGTACGTCAGCGAACTCAAGGCGCTCGTCTTCGGGTTCATCGCGGGCATCGTCGCCGCCTACCGCGGACTCAACCCGCGCGGCGGCCCCAAGGGCGTGGGCGACGCGGTCAACCAGTCCGTCGTCATCACCTTCCTCCTGCTCTTCTTCGTCAACATGGTGATGACGGGCGTCTACCTCCAGATCGTCCCGCCGAAGGGAGGCTGAGGCCGTGGCCTCCCCGCTCGTCTGGCTCGACCGCTCCGGCGACCAGCTCCTGTTCTACCTGCGCTCCCTGCTCTGGGTCCCGCGCACCCTGCGCCGCTACCTCAAGGAGGTGCAGCGGCTGCTCGCGGAGGTCGTCTTCGGCACCGGCGGCCTCGGTGTCATCGGCGGCACCATCGGCGTGATGATCGCGATGACCCTGTTCACCGGCACCGTCGTCGGACTCCAGGGGTACGCGGCCCTGGACCAGATCGGCACCGCCGCGTTCACCGGGTTCGTCTCCGCCTACTTCAACACCCGCGAGATCGCCCCGCTGGTCGCCGGACTCGCCCTGTCCGCGACCGTCGGCGCCGGCTTCACCGCCCAGCTCGGCGCCATGCGCATCAACGAGGAGGTCGACGCCCTCGAAGGCATGGGCATCCGCTCCCTGCCCTACCTCGTCACCACCCGCATCATCGCCGGCGTCGTCGCCATCATCCCGCTCTACGCGATCGGGCTGCTCTCCTCCTACCTGGCCTCCCGGTACGTGACCGTCCTGTTCAAGGGCCAGTCCCGCGGCACCTACGACCACTACTTCGGCCTGTTCCTGTCGCCCACGGACGTGCTGCTCTCCGTACTGAAGGTGCTCATCTTCAGCGTCATGGTGATCGTCGCCCACTGCTACTACGGCTACCGGGCCACCGGCGGCCCGGCCGGGGTCGGCGTCGCCGTGGGCCGCTCGGTGCGCAACGCCATCGTGCTGATCGGCCTCACCGACTTCTTCCTCTCGCTCGCCCTGTGGGGCGCCACCACGACCGTGAAGGTGGCGGGGTGAGATGAGCGGACACCGAGGCGAAGTGGTGCGCCGCCGACTGGCCGGCGTGGTGTTCCTGGTGGTGCCCGCCCTGCTGGTCTGGCTCTCCGTCGCCGTCTACGACAAGCAGTTCACCGACTCCGACCCGGTGGTCGTGCAGACCGGCAGCGTCGGCAACGAGATGCACCTGGGCGCCGAGGTGAAACTGCGCGGCGTCGTCGTCGGCGAGGTCCGCTCCATCGACGCCACCGAGCACGGCGCCCGGCTCACCCTCGCCCTGCGGCCCGGAGCGCTGGCCCACATCCCCTCCGACGTGCGCGCCCAGATGCTGCCCACCACCCTGTTCGGCGCCCGGTTCGTCGCCCTCGTCCCGCCCGCGGAGCCCTCCGGCACACCGCTGCACGCCGGGGACACCATCCCGCAGGACCGCTCCGCGAACGCCGTCGAACTCCAGCAGGTGCTCGACAACGTGCTGCCCATGCTCACCGCCGTGCAGCCGCAGAAACTCTCCGCCACCCTCTCCGCGGTCTCCCGGGCCCTGGAGGGACGCGGCGCTGAACTCGGCGACACCCTCACCGAACTCGACGCCCACCTGCGCAAGTTCAACCCCGAGCTGCCCGCCCTCAACCGCGACCTGAAAGAACTCGTGAAGGTCAGCCAGGTCTACGCCGACGCCGCGCCCGACATCGTCACCGCGCTCACCGACTTCACCACCACCACCGGCACCCTGGCCGAGAAGGACGGCGAGCTGGCCGCCACCTTCGGCGCCACCACCCGCACCGCCGAGGACCTGACCTCGTTCCTGCGGCAGAACAAGGACAACATCATCCGGCTCGGCGCCACCTCGAAACCCACCCTGCGGCTGCTGTCCGAGTACTCCTCGTCCTTCCCGTGCACGCTGCGCACCCTCGCCGAGTTCGTGCCCCGCATGGACAAGGCCCTCGGTAAGGGCACCGACCAGCCCGGACTCCACGTCGACGTCACCACCGTGCCCTCGCGCGGCGCCTACGTCCCCGGCCGGGACACCCCCCCCTACGACGCCTCCGGCGGCCCGCACTGCTACCCGGTGCCCTACCTCGGCGTCCCCGCCCAGCCCGCCGCACAGGCCCGGGCCACCGCCGGCCAGGACCTCGGACCCGCCAACTCCCCGCAGGAGAACGCCCTCGTCAACGAACTCCTGGCCCCGGCCGCGGGCAAGCGGCCCGGCGACCTGCCGGACTGGAGCAGCCTGCTGGCCGGACCCGCCCTGCGCGGCACGGAGGTGACGCTCAAGTGACCACCCCGCGCAGCGCGCACACCCGCCGCCGCCCCCTGACCGGGCCCGTCCTGAAGTCCCTCGTGTTCGTGATCGTCACCGCGCTGGCCACCACCGTCCTCGGACTGAGCGTCGCCAACCGGGGCGTCGGCGACGGCACCCGCTCCTACAAGGCCCTGTTCACCGACGTCACCGGCCTCGTCGACGGCGACAGCGTGCGCGTCTCCGGGGTGAAGGTCGGCGAGGTCACCGACGTACGCGTCGTGAACCACCGCACCGCCCAGGTCACCTTCAGCGTCCGTGACGACCGCACCCTGCCCCGCTCCACGACCGCCGCCGTGAAGTACCTCAACATGGTCGGCCAGCGCTACATCGCCCTGGACCGGGGCAGCGGGGACCTCGGCGGCACCCTCGCCTCCGGCGACACCATCCCCCTCGACCACACCGCGCCCGCCCTCGACCTGACGCTGCTCTTCAACGGCTTCAAGCCGCTCTTCGAGGGGCTCTCCCCGAAGGACGTCAACGAACTGGCCGGATCGATCGTGCAGGTCCTCCAGGGCGAGGGCGGCACCGTCGACAGCCTGATCCGGCACATCGGCTCGCTCAGCACCACCGTCGCCGCCAAGGACCAGGTCATCGGCGCGGTCGTGAAGAACCTCGACACCGTCCTGACCACCCTCAACGAACGCGAGGCCGGCTTCGACACCCTGGTCGACACGCTCCGCAAGCTCGTCAGCGGCTTCAACGACGACCGCAGACCGCTGGGCCGGGCGGTGGCCGCCATGGGCGACCTGACCACCGTCACCGCGGGCCTCCTCCAGGACGGCCGCGCCCCCCTCAAGCAGGACATCGGCGAACTGGGCCGGCTCTCCGGCAACCTCGGCGACGCCACCGGCCGGATCGAGGACTTCCTGGCCAAGAGCCCCGCCAAGATGACCGCCCTGGCCCGGCTGTCCTCCTACGGATCCTGGTTCAACCTCTACCTGTGCGAGGCGCGCGTGAGCGGAGTCAGCACCTCCGACGGCTCCAGACCGCCGACCGGCATCGCGGTCACGGAACAGAGGTGCGGCGCATGACCCTGCTGCAGCGCCCCCGCCCCGACGATCAGGCCGTGCCGCCCCGCCGCACCCGCCGCCCCCGCCTCAAGCCCGTCAAGGAACGCAACCCGATCGCCGTCGCCCTCGTCGGCCTGCTCCTGCTCGCCCTGCTCACCGTCTTCGCCTACAACGCCGACCGGCTCCCGCTGACCGGCGGCGGCACCACCTACAGCGCCGACTTCAGCGAGGCCGCCGGACTCGACAAGGGCGACGAGGTCCGCATCGCCGGCGTCAAGGTCGGCAAGGTCACCGGAGTCTCCCTGGACCGCGGCAGGGTGAAGGTCAGCTTCGAGACCAAGGGCGCCTGGATCGGCGACCGCACCACCGCCGCCATCGCCATCAAGACCCTCCTCGGCGACAAGTACCTGGCGCTCGACCCGCTCGGCACCGCCCGCCAGGACCCCGGCAGCCGGATCCCGCTGGCCCGCACCACCTCGCCGTACGACGTCACCCAGGCCTTCCAGGACCTCAGCTCCACCGTCGACCGGATCGACACCCGGCAGCTCGCCAAGAGCTTCGAGACCATCTCGCAGACCTTCAAGGACTCGCCGCCCGCCGTGCGCAACGCCGCCACCGGCCTGTCCGCCCTGTCGAAGTCCGTCTCCAAGCGCGACGCGGAACTCTCCGAACTCCTCCAGGGCAGCGCCCGCTTCACCCAGACACTGAAGAACAAGAAGTCCAGCTTCGAGACGCTCATCGAGGACGGCGGCTCCCTGCTCGGCGAACTCAAGGACCGCCGCGACGCCATCCGCGCCCTGCTCACCGGCAGCAGGGCGCTCGCCACCCAGCTCAGCGGCCTGGTCCAGGACAACGACCGGCAGCTCGGCCCCACCCTCAAGGCACTCGGCCGGGTCACCGACGTCCTCGCGAAGAACACCACCCAGCTCGACAAGACCCTCGCCCTGGTCGGCCCGTACTACCGCCTCGTCGGCAACACCCTCGGCAACGGGCGCTGGTTCGACAGCTACCTGTGCGGGGTCGTCCCCCGCGACTACCTGCCCGCGCAGTCCCAGCCCAGGACCGGATGCATGCCGCCGAAGCAGGCCGCGCCGGCCCAGGGGAGCGGAGAGTGATGAGCACCCGCAGGAAACTCCTCGCCGCGGCCGTCGCCCTGGTCGTCGTCGCCGCCGGACTCGCCGTCGCCCGCGTCCTGGACTCCGGCGGAACCCGGCTGACCGCCTACTTCGACCGCGCGGTCGGCATCTACGCCGGCTCCGACCTGCGCATCCTCGGCGTACGGGCCGGCGAGGTGAAGTCCGTACGGCCCCAGGGCACCCAGGTGCGGGTGGAACTCGAACTCGACGACGGCGTCCAGGTCCCCGAAGGGGCGCACGCCGTGATCGTCGCGCCGAGCGTCGTCGCCGACCGCTTCGTGCAGCTCACCCCCGCCTACCGGTTCGGACCCGCTCTCCGGGACGGCGCCGAGCTGCCCGCCTCCGGCAACCGCACCCCCGTCGAGATCGACCAGCTCTACGCCTCGATCACCGACCTCGGCAAGGCCCTCGGGCCCGACGGCGCCAACTCCACCGGCGCCCTGTCCGACCTGCTGCGCACCGGCGCCGCCAACCTCGACGGCAACGGCAGGGCCATCGGCGACAGCATCGAGCAGTTCGGCAAGGCCGCCAAGACCCTCAACGGCTCCAGCGACGACCTGTTCGCCACCCTCAGCAGGCTCCAGACCTTCACCACCATGCTGAAGGACAAGGACGCCGACGTCCGCACCGCCCAGGAACGGCTCGACACCGTCGTCGGCTTCTTCGCCGACAACAAGGACGACCTCGCCGGGGCGCTCGCCGAACTCGGCAAGGCGCTCGGCCAGGTCAAGCAGTTCATCCAGGACAACCGGGGCGAGCTGAAGAAGAACGTCGACAAGCTGGTGCCCGTCACCCAGACCCTGGTACGGCAGCGGGCCTCGCTCGCCGAGGCCCTGGACGTCGCACCGCTGGCCGCGGGCAACGTCGTGAACGCCTACGACACCGACCACCGCACCCTCGACGGCCGCGCCGACCTCAACGAGATCAGCATGGGCGGTCCGCTGCTGCCGCTGCCGGCCACCGGCGGCGCCGCGGCCACGGACGGCGCCCCGGGGAAGGGGGACAGGTGAAGCGCTCCATCCGCACCGGCGGCGCGGCCGTCGGAGCCGGAGCGGCCGGACTGATCGCCCTGGCCCTCGGGTTCGCGCTGGCCTTCGGCGCGTTCTCCGTCACCGCCCCCCGCTTCGACGGCATCGAGGACCTCCCGCTGCCCGGCGGCGCCGACCTCGGCTCCCACCCCTACACCGTCACCGCCGAACTCGACGACGTCCTCAGCCTCGTCCCGCAGGCCGCGGTCAAGGTCGACGACGTCGCCGTCGGCCGGGTCACCGCCATTCGCCTCGACGGCTGGAAGGCCCGCGTCACCATGAAGATCAACGGCGATGTGCGGCTGCCCGCCGACGCCGGTGCCCGCCTGGAACAGTCCAGCCTGCTCGGCGAGAAGTACGTCCAGCTCGTCGCCCCCGCCAAGGACACCGGCGGCGGGCACCTCACCGACGGCAGCGAGATCCCGATCACCCGCACCGGCCGCAACACCGAGGTCGAAGAGGTGTTCGGCGCGCTGTCCCTGCTCCTCAACGGCGGCGGAGTCAACCAGCTCAAGACCATCACCAGGGAACTGAACACCGCCATCGGCGGCCGCGAACCCGAGGTCCGCTCCATGCTCCGGCGCGTCGACACGCTCGTCACCGACCTCGACCGGCACCGCGGCGACATCACCGACGCCCTCGACGGCGTCAACCGGCTCGCCGCCACCCTCGCCCACCGCAAGACCGACGTACAGACCGTCCTCACGGGCCTGTCGCCCGGCCTGAAGACCCTGGACGAGCAGCGCGGCGCCCTGCTGACCATGCTGCGCTCCCTCGACACGCTGTCCGGCGTCGCCGTCTCCACCATCAACGCCGGCAAGGACGACATGGTCGCCGACCTCAAGGCACTCGCGCCCACCCTGAAAGCCCTCGCGGACGCGGGCGCCGACCTGCCCGACTCGCTCCAGGTGCTGCTGACCTACCCGTTCACCGACGAGGTGCTGCGCGGCGTCAAGGGCGACTACCTCAACGTGTACCTGAACATGGTCGCTCTGCCGGGTACGCAGGTCATCCCGCCCCTGGTGCCGCAGGCCGGCCCCTCGCCCTCGCCCTCCGCCCCCGCGGCGGCCGGCGCCCGGGGCGCGAGCGGCCGGACACCGGCCGCCGCAGGGGCCGGGAAGGCCGCGGGGAACGGGAAGGCCACCGCCGGGTCCACGGCGGCCACCCAGACCTCCCCGGCGGCCCCGCTGCCCCTGCCGTCCGTCCCCACCCCGGCCCAGGACGGAGGCCGCCAGCAGTGATCACCCTCGCCGTGCGCCTGAAGAACCTCGCCTTCCTCGTCATCGCCGTCCTCGTCCTCGGCTTCGTCGGCATCCGCTACGCCGACCTCGGCCGCTACGTCGGCGTCGCCGACTACTACACCGTCGACGTGCGACTCCCGCGCACCGGCGGGCTGTTCACCCACTCCGACGTCACCTACCGCGGCGTCTCGGTGGGCCGGGTCGGCCCGATCGACCTCACCGGGGACGGCGTCGTCGCCGAACTGCGCATCAAGAAGTCCGCCCCGCGCATCCCCGCCGACACCCGGGCCGTCGTCGCCGGGCTGTCCGCCGTCGGCGAGCAGTACATCGACCTGCGGCCCCAGGGCGGCAGCGGCCCCTACCTCGCCGACGGCGCCCGCATCGAACAGTCCGACACCCAGGTGCCCGCGCCGGTCACCGACGTCCTCACCAGCGTCAACGACCTGACCAAGTCGGTACCGCTGGACGACCTGCGCACCGTCGTCGACGAGTTCGGGAAGGCCTTCGAGGGCCACGGCGACGACCTCCAGGTCCTCCTGGACAACGGCAGCGAGTTCGTCCGGGCCGCCGACCGCAACCTGCCCGCCACCACCCGCCTCATCGACGACGGCGAGACGGTCCTGCGCACCCAGGCCGAAGAAGGCCGCGCCGTACGGGACTTCGCCACCGGCGCCAGGGAACTCGCCCGCACCCTCAAGGGATCCGACGCCGACCTGCGCCGGCTGCTCACCGTCGCGCCCGACGCCGCCACCCAGATCAGCGGCGTGCTGCGGGACCTCGACCCCAGCCTGGGCGTGGTCCTCGCCAACCTGCTCACCACGTCCGAGGTCGCCGTCACCCGGCAGCACGGCATCGAGGAACTGCTCGTGAAGTACCCGGCGGCCGTCGCCGCCGGCGCCACCGCCGTCGACGGAGGAAAACTGAACCTCGGCATGGCCGTCACCTTCTTCAAACCCCTGCCCTGCATCGCCGGTTACGGCGCCACCCGCTACCGCAACGGCCTCGACCTCGGCACCGCCCCCGCACTCAACACCGGCGCCTCGTGCACCGCCCCGGCCTCCAGCGGGATCGGCGTACGGGGCTCGGCGAACGCCCCGCGCGGCGGCGCGGTCCCCGACCCGGCCGCACCCGCCTCCCTGCCCTCCGGCAGCGGCGCGCGGACCACGGGCGACGGCACGCCGGACAGGGGCCCGCTCCCCGCCCCCCTGCCGGGCGCGCTCGCGCTGCCGGGCGTCGGCGACGGCCCCCCGGCAGACCTGGCGGGCCTGCTCGCCCCGGCGGGCGGGGGTGACCGGTGAGGCGGGCCCGCGTCCTCGCCGGCGCCGGACTGACGCTGGCGCTCGCCTTCTGCGGCACGGGCGCGTGGACATACGCGCAGGCCCGCGGCGACGACTCGCTCGCCTACGGCCGCCAGCGCGATGCGGCGCTCGCCGACGGGCGCGGCGCCCTCGCCGTCCTCACCACCCTCGACGCCTCCTCGCCGCAGAAGGCGAAGGCGGGCATCCAGGCCTGGCGCGACGCCTCGACCGGCCCGCTCCAGGACGAACTGGGCCGCACCGCACCCAGGACGGGCGCCTCGGCGCGCGGCACCGTCACCGGCGCCGCGGTCACGGCGCTCGACACCCGGGCGGGTACCGCGAAACTCATCGCGACGGTCCGTGTGGACGTCACCCCGGCCGGGTCGGGGACACCGACCACGGACCGCAAACGCCTGGAAGCGGTCCTGCTGCGCACCGGTGACGACGAGTGGAAGGTCAAGGCGCTGGACGCGGTGCCGCTCGCACGGACGGCGGGGGAGGACGACGGCCGATGACACGGCTGCTGCGCAAGGACCGCCGGGAGCGGGAGGGCGGGGAGCGGACCCGGGAGGAGCGGGCGGGACAGGGGCGCGCGGGGGACGACTTGGAGGAGAAGGAAACGTCCGGTACCGGGGAGAGGGAAGCGCTCGGCACGGAGGAGGAGGCGTCCGGCACCGGGCGGAAGGAAGCGCTCGGCGCCGAGGAGAACGCGCCCGGTACCGAGGGATACGCGCCCGGTGCCGAGGAGGGGAACGCTTCCGGCACCGAAGAGGAGGACGCTTCCGGTGCCGACGAGGGATACGCGCCCGGCACCGAGGAAGGGGACGCGCCCGGCACCGAGGAAGGGAACGCTTCCGGCGCCGAGCCGGAGAACGCTTCCGGCGCCGAGAGGCCCGACGCGGACGGGGCACCCGCACGCCCCTCCCGGCGCCGGACGCTCCGCCGGGCCGCCCTCGCGGCGAGCGCGCTCGTCCTCGTCCTCGCGGGCGGCGGCTTCTTCTACGGCGCCCACCAACTGCGCTCCGCACCCTCCGCCCGGAACACCGCCCTGACCGACGACGAGGCCACCACCAAGGTCGCCGGGGACGTCGGCAACGACCTCGCCCGCGTCTTCTCGTACACCCCGGACGGCCTCGACGCCACCGAGCGTTCCGCGCGGTCCGTCCTCACCGGGAAGGCGGCCCGCCAGTACACCGGACTCGTCGCCCGGATCCGGGCGGACGTCGCCAGGCAGCGGGTGACCCTGAGCACCCAGGCCGTACGCGTCGGGGTCGTCGGACTCCACGGCGACGAGGCCGAGTTGCTGGTCTTCCTGGACCAGGTGTCCCGCCGGGGCAAGGGCAAGCCTTCGGCCGCGGCGGCACAGCTGGCGGTCACCGCCCGACGGGAGGGGGACCAGTGGCGGATCGTCGACCTCCAGACCCGCTGACGGCACACGCGAGACGGGAGCACCCCATGAAACGCACGGTCCGCACCCTGCCGGCCGGACTGCGCGCACTGTACGCGGCGGCCCTCGCCCTCACCCTCCTCGCGGGCGGGTTCGCGGCGTGGGCGGGCTGGGACTGGTACGACGCCGCGCACGACGACTCGGCGGCGTACGCGCTCCAGCGGGACCGGGCGCTCGCCGCCGGGGAACAGGCCGTGGAGAACCTGAACACCCTCGACCACCGCAGCGTCGACCGCGGCCTCGACCTGTGGGAGTCCTCGACGACCGGCGACCTGCACGACCAACTCGTCGCCGGGCGCAAGGAGTTCACCGCGCAGGTGAAGACGGCGAAGACCGTCACCACGGCCCGGGTGCTCTCCGGTGCCGTCTCCGAACTCGACGACCGGGCCGGCCGCGCCCGGGTGCTCGTCGCGCTGCGGGTGACGGTGAAGGCGCCCGGCGGCCGGAGCACCGACAAGGACAGCCGCATGCTCGGCGAACTCACCCGCACCGGCGGCGGATGGAAGCTGAGCGCCCTGGGCCAGGCCCCCGTGGGCGGCACATCAGCCGGCTGACCCGGCCCGCAGCCGCGGCAGCGGCCGGGCGCACGAGAGGACGACATCGATGCCCACGACCCGCCACCACATCAACCGCCAGCGCCGCCGCCAGGCGCGTGAACCGCGGCCCGATACCCCGGAGGTCCGGGCGCGGACGGCGGCCCCAGCGGCGGACGACCCCAAAGCGCCCGGGAGCGCACGGCCCGGTGCCGGTGTCGCCGTGCTCCCCGCCCGAGCCCCCTCCGCCGTCTCCCCGCCCCGGAAGACCGAACGCGCGGCGCCGGGGAAGCCGGCGGCGGGCGCGACCCCCGAGGCGGCACCGGACCCGGATCCGGTCAAGGAGACGGACACGGAACCGCTCACCGAAGCGGGCCCGGAACCGGTCCCGGGAGCGGACACGGACGCAGGCCCCACGAGCCGCCGTCCCCGCACGCGCCGGTCCCCCGCGCTGGTCGTGCTGTGCCTGCTGACCCTCGTCCTCGGCGGCTTCGCCGGGTGGGCGCACGGACGCGCCCAGAACCTGCGGGACGACCCGGCGGTCCGCAACACCGCCCTGACCGATCCGGCCCGCACGAGCGAGATCAAGGGGCAGACGGAGAAGGCGGTCGCCGCGCTCTTCTCCTACGACCACGCCGACCCCGCCGCCTACGACAAGGCCGTGAAGACCCTGCTCACGGGCAAGGCCGTGGCGCAGCACCGGGCCCTGCTCGACACCGTGCGCACCCGCGCCGACCAGCAGAAGGCGGTCATCACCACCACGGTCACCGACAGTGCGGTGGAGCGCGTCGACGGCGACCGGGCCCGGGTCCTGGTCTACGCGGACCAGAGCAGCGTCAGCACCGCCGGGAGCAAGGCCGGGACCAGGGGCGCAGAGGGCGGCCAGGGAGCACAGGGCAAGCAGGCGGCGCAGGACCAGGGGACGTACGCGGGCGCCATGTTCGCCGTCGACGTCGTACTGCGGGACGGGCACTGGCTCGTCTCCGGCATCGACACGTTCGGCCGCTGAGGACCACCCGCCCCACCGAAGACCTTCCGGGCACACCGCGGCCCACCGACAGGGAGTGACAGCCATGCCCGCACGCCGCGTCCGACGTCTGCGCGCCCGTACCCGCCAGGGCCTGCGGACCACCGCCATCGCCGTGGCCGCGGTGGCGGCTCTCACCGCCTCCCAGGCCCCCGGCGCGCCGGGCGCGGCCGGGGCGGCCGGGAGCGGTCCCGGCCGTCCGGCGGCCGACGAGGAGCGCACTCCGGCGGCCGGTGCCGTGCCGTACACGCCCGCCGCCGGGACGCCCGGTGACGGTTCGTACCACACCGAACTGCCGCCCCTGATCACCACCGGCACGCCGCTGACGCCACGTCAGGAGACCGAGGTGAGGGCCGAGTCCGGGATCCCGGGCACCGTACTGCGTGCCTACCGGGCGGCCGAGCGGTCCGTCGCCCGTACCGACCCCGGCTGCCGGCTGCCCTGGCAACTGCTGGCCGCGATCGGCAAGGTGGAGTCGGGCCAGGCGCGCGGCGGGGCGGTCGACCGGCAGGGCACGACGCTGGGCCGCATCACCGGCCCGGCGCTCGACGGCCGGGGCTTCGCGCTGGTCCGGGACACCGACGGCGGGGTGTACGACGGCGACAAGGTGTACGACCGGGCGGTGGGACCGATGCAGTTCCTGCCGTCGACCTGGGCCGGATGGGGCGCGGACGGCAACGGTGACGGCCGCGCCGACCCGGACAACGTCTTCGACGCGGCCCTGGCGGCCGGACACTACCTGTGCGCCGGGGACCGGGACCTGGGCCGGGCCGCGGACCTGGACCGGGCCGTCCTCAGCTACAACGACTCGCGCGCCTACCTGGACCTGGTCCGCTACTGGCTGGACTTCTACCGCCGGGGCGTGCACAGCGTGCCCGACGGGAAGGGCGTCATCCCGAAGTCGCCCGGCGCGGGCGGGGACACCCCGGCGACGAAGCCCGTCGACTCGGGCGGCGCACCGGGCGGGAGCGGCGGCGGGGGCGGGGGGATCGTCGTCGACCCGGGTCCCGGCGGCCCCTCGGGACCGGTCACCCCCGTCCCCTCCCGCCCCCACCCGGCCCCGCCGACCGGACCGTCCTCCCCGGCGCCCTCGCCCACCGGGAGCCAGGAGCCGTCACAGCCCGGTTCGCCCTCCCCGGACCCCTCGGGGTCCTCCACCGCGGACCCGTCACCCACGTCACCGACCCCGCAGCCCAGCGGGCCGACGGCCCCCGGCGGCTCGGCGTCCCCCTCGTCCTGCCCGTCGTCCTCGGCCAGTTCCTCCCCGGACGCCACGGGGCAGCCGGCGGCCCAGGACCCGGCGGACGGCGATGCGACGGCCGACCCGTCGTGCCCGCCGGGACAGGCCGTGAGCGGATGACGACGGCGACGGCGGCCCGTCAGGGCGGACGGACGGCACCCGAAACCGGCCCACCGCCACCCGCACCACCGGCCGAACCCGCGAGCACCCGGGCCCGGTGACGCGCCGCCCGGTCGCCGCGTCAGGTGCCGGGGCAGACGGTGTCCGAGCGGGCCGTGGCCCAGCCTTCTCCCTCGGCGCGGACGCTGATGTGCGGCTGCGGTGCCGGTGTGCTCACGCCCCCGGCGACGGGTCCCGCAGGCGTGGCGGGGTACGAGGGGAGCGCGAGGTCCGGAGACCGGCTCAGCGTGTCCGCCGCGGTGCAGGTGAGCTGTTCCATCGCCAGGTTGTCCAGCCGGCCCACCCCGGCGGGGAAGCGGACGGAGACGACGTCTCGGCCGACGCTCACGGCGACCGGCCCCGGCACCGCCGGCAGGGACGTGGTCAGCGTCCGGGCCTCGCTCCTGTCCGGCCCGGCCAGCAGCAGCCGCACGGCCGCGGTGACCGGGTCGGCGGCCTCGTCGGGTGTGCGCCGCGGGACGGGTCGCAGGAGACCGTCGGCCGCCACGAAGTAGACCATGATCCGCGCGGGGACACCGAACGCCGGCGCACCGGCGTCGATGACGCCCGACGTGGGTACGCCGCAGCCCGCCAGGGTGAGCAGGGCGCCGGTGAGGGCCGCCGTGGCCGCCGTGCGCGGGGCGCGTCTCATGACTCCTCCTCTTCCGCGTGCTCCTCGCCGTCCCGCGCGGGGGCGGTGTCCGTGCCGGGGCGGGGGCGCAGCGGCAGTTCGACGGTGAACACCGCGCCGCCGCCCGGCGCGTTGGCCGCCCGCACGCGGCCGCCGTGCAGGCGCACGTTCTCCGCGGTGATGGCGAGCCCGAGACCGCTGCTCTCGCTGCGGGTCCGGGCCCGGCTGGCCTTGTAGAAGCGTTCGAAGATGTGCGGCAGGTCGGCCTCCGGGACACCGGGACCCCGGTCGGTGACGGTGATGACCGCCCATCCGCCGGCGGCGGTCAGCCGCAGGGTCACCGGCGGTGCGCCGTGCCGCAGCGCGTTGCCGACCAGATTGGCCACCACCACGTCCACGCGGCGCGGATCCACCACGGCCCGCGGCGTGCCGCTGTCCGGCAGCTCCGTGCGCACCCGGTCCAGCCAGCCGCGGGAGGCGAGGGTGCGGCGGACCGACTCGGCCAGGTCGATCTCGTCGGCGCCGAGTTCGGCGGCGCCCGCGTCGAACCGGGAGATCTCCATCAGGTCGTCGACCAGGCGGGCCAGCCGCGCGGTCTCCTCGCTGACGAGCCGTACCGCCTCGCCGGTGACCTGGTCCAGGCGGGACGACTGCTCGTCGAGGACGTCGGTGACCGCCGTCATCGCGGCGAGCGGGGTGCGCAGTTCGTGCGAGACGTCGGCGGCGAAGCGGCGGGCCCGCGCCTCCATGCGGCGCAGCTCCGCCACCGACTCCTCCAGCGCGGCGGCGGTGTCGTTGAACGTCCGGGACAGTTCGGCCAGTTCGTCGGAGCCGCTGACGGCCAGCCGGGTGTCGAGGTGTCCGGCGGCCATCCGCCGGGTGGCCCGTCCCAGGGCCCGCACGGGGCGCAGCACACCGCGGGCGACGAGCAGCGCGATCAGGACGGCCAGGCCGAGCGCGGGCAGGGTGGCCCGCTCGATGGCGGTGATCAGGGCCTCGACGTAGAGCTGTTCGCTCTCCTGCGGGACCACCAGGTAGAGCACCAGACCGGTGGGGGTGGAGCTGACGCCGGCCGAGGAGGCGTAGGTGACGGGCAGCCCGACGACGAGGTAGGCCCGGCCGTCGTGGTGGACCCGCTGGAAGACCGCGGCCGGCCGGGTCCTCACGGAGCGCCGCAGCTCGGGGGTGAGCACGTCGAAGCTGTCCTGCGGTCCGTAGACGGCGCTCAGCCCGCCGTAGGTGGCGAGGAACCGCCACTGCTGGGAGCGGTGCGTGTAGGCGAGGTCGGCGACGATGTGGTTCAGGTCGGAGCGGTCGGGCGTCTCGGGGTAGCCGGGCGCCCGCGCGTCGACGCTGTCCCGGAGCTGCCGGACCACCGCGTCCTGGCTCTGCTGGAGCACGCCGGTGCGCGCCTCGCGGAAGGTGAGCACGCCGGTGCTCAGGCAGCTGACGACGGCGACGACGGTGAAGCCCGCGACGAGCCGGAGGCGAAGGCCGCCGCGCAGGGCGGGAGGGCGCAGTCTCACGGCGAGCGGAAGCAGTAGCCGAAACCGCGCACGGTGTGGACGTAGCGGGCGGCGCCGCCCAGTTCGCCGAGCTTGCCGCGCAGGCGCTTCACGCAGGCGTCCACCAGGCGTATGTCCCCGTGGTAGCTGTGTTCCCAGACCGCTTCCAGGAGCTGCTGGCGGCTGAGGACCTGACCGGGCGAGGCGGACAGCGCGAGCAGCAGCCGCAGTTCGGACGGGGCGAGGTCCACCTGCTGCCCCCGGTGGGTGACCCGCAGGCCGGCCCGGTCGATGCCGAGGTCCCCGTGCGTCTCGGGCCGGGGGCGGGCGGCGGCCGGGGAGGGGGCGTCCAGTCTGCGCAGCAGGGCGCGGATCCGGGCGTCGAGCACCCTGGCCTGCACGGGTTTCACGACGTAGTCGTCGGCCCCCGCCTCCAGGCCGACGATCATGTCGACGCTGTCGCCCTTGGCGGTCATCATGATGATCCCGACCTGCTCGCGCGCCCTGATCCGCCGGCACACGTCGAGGCCGGGCAGGCCGGGCAGCATGAGGTCCAGGACGACCACGTCGGGGCGGAAGGGGCCGAGCCGGTCCAGGCCCTCCTCGCCGGTGGCGGCGGCGCAGACGTCGTGCCCCTGGTGGCGCAGGGCGAGCTGGACTCCCTGGCGCACGGCGGCGTCGTCTTCGATGAGCAGGATCCGGGGCATGTCGCTCAGTATGTGCGGGCCGCGAACGGCGCCGGCCGCGAGGGCCGCTCCGCGCGGGGAACTGTTACGGAAGGATCATATGGGCGCCGCGCTCAAACCCGCGGACGATCACCGTTACAGTCCTGTGACCTTTCGGTCCACAGGGCATCACATACGGTCATCAGCCTGGGCGCCATGCCAGGAACCACACCCCGTCCGGACGCCGCGACCGGCGCGGACCGTCCGCCGAGCCGCCGCGCCTCCCGCCGTGCCGGCACCGTCCGCCGCGCCTCCCGGCGCCGTGCCCGCAGCCGTCGCCCCCTCATCGCCCTCTGCGCCCTGGCGGCGGCCGGCTCGCTCGGCGCCGCGGCCCTGCTCGCGGGGGCGGGCGGCGGCGACGGCAAGGGCGGCGGCCCGTCCGCCGCGGCAGGCCGGAGCGCGGCACAGAGCCCGACGCAGGCGGCGGACTCCGTCCGGCGCGCCGGGGGCCGCACGACGCCGGAGCCGGAGGTGTCCGGGACGGCGGCGGGGAAGGGCGCGAAGCACGGCCCGGGAAAGAGCGGGGGCGGCCGGCCGGACGCCCGGAAGGGCGGCGGCGCGGCCGGCAACGGCGTCTTCCACACCGCGCGGGCCTCCGGGAAGGTGGCCGGGCACGGGACGGTGCGGCGCTACGAGGTCCAGGTCGAGGAGGGGACGGGCGTCACGCCCGACGAGGCGGCCCGCGAGATCGAGGGCGTCCTCGCCGACCGGCGGGGCTGGACCGCCGACGGGCACGACGCCTTCCAGCTCGTCTCCCGGGGCGCCGTCGACTTCGTGGTGAAGATCGCCACGCCCGCCACCGTGGACCGCATCTGCGGCGCGGCCGGACTGCACACCCACGGCGAGGTCAACTGCGACGTCGGCAGCCAGGTCGTCGTCAACCTCAAACGCTGGAACCAGGGTTCACCCCAGTTCTCCGGGTCCCTGCACGACTACCGCGCCCTGATCATCAACCACGAGGTCGGCCACCGCATCGGCCACGGCCACGAGACGTGCCCCGGTCCCGGACGGCCCGCTCCCGCGATGATGCAGCAGATCGACGGGCTCCGCGGGTGCGTCGCCAACGCCTGGCCCTACGACTCCCGCGGGAACTACCTCAGCGGCCCGGCCGTGCCCTGACCGCCTCCCACGGAGGGTGACCGAAAGCGGCCCCTGGGTCCCTCCTCCGCGCGGACCCGCTCCGCGATCACTTTGTGGGTATCCACGAACTCTTCCGGACGGATGGGAGCGCATCGTGGGAACTGTTGACGTTCTTCTGTGACGTAGTTAACGTCGCCCCCGCCCCTCAACGAAATGTTGATTCCATCATACGGAAGGTTGGGGTCGTGTTCAGGTCAAGATCAACTTCCTCCGCCGCGGCATCCCCGGGCGCGGAGACACCGGACGCGGAGACAGCTCCCCGCCCCGAGGACGAACGGCTCCCCGCCCGCCAGCTCGTCGCCTACGGCTTCCAGCACATCCTCACCATGTACGGCGGCATCATCGCCCCGCCGCTCATCGTGGGCGGGGCCGCCGGACTCAGCGGCACCGAACTGGGCCTGCTGGTGACGGCCACCATCTTCGTCAGCGGCCTCGCCACCCTGCTCCAGACCCTCGGCGTGCCGATGGTCGGCGCCCGGCTCCCGCTCGTGCAGGGCGCCACGTTCGCCGCCGTGTCCACCATGACGGCCATCGCGACCCGCAGCCACGGCCTGCCCGCCGTCTTCGGCGCGACCATCGCCGCGGGCCTGGTAGGCCTCGTGGCGAGCATGTTCTTCGGCCGGGTCGTACGGTTCTTCCCGCCCGTGGTGACCGGCACGGTGATCGCCGTCATCGGGCTCACCCTGCTCCCGGTCGCCTTCGGCTGGGCCTCCGGCGGCGGGGAGGGGGCCGCCAAGGGCGGCAGCATGGCGGACATCGGCCTGGCCGGTGCCACGCTGCTGATCATCCTCGTGCTGTCCCGGGCCGGGAAGCCCGCTGTCTCGCGCCTGTCGATCCTGCTCGGCATCGTCCTGGGCACCGTCCTCGCCGCCGCACTCGGCAGGACCGACTTCTCCGGCGTGACGAAGGGAGCGGTCTTCGCCCTCCCCGAACCCCTCGCCTTCGGAGCACCCCGGTTCGACGCCGCCGCCGTCATCTCCATGGTCGTCGTCGTGGTCGTCGTCCTGACCGAGACCACCGCCGACATCATCGCCGTCGGCGAGATCGTCGGCACCGAGGTCGACGCCCGCCGGATCGGCGACGGCCTGCGCGCCGACATGATCTCCACCAGCGTCTCCCCGCTCTTCGGCGGCTTCGCCTGCACGGCCTTCGCCCAGAACGTCGGACTCGTCGCCCTGACGAGGATCAAGAGCCGTTACGCCGTCGCCGCGGGCGGCGGGATCATGGTCGTGCTCGGTCTGTTCCCGGTCCTCGGGCGCGTCGTGGCCGCCGTGCCGCTGCCGGTGCTCGGCGGGGCCGGACTGGTGCTGTTCGGGTCCGTCGCGGCCAGCGGCGTGCGGACCCTGTCCACCGTGCGGTTCGACAACAACCTCAACCTCGTCATCGTCGCCACCGCCGTCGGCTTCGGCCTGATCCCGGTCGCCGCGCCGCACTTCTGGGACGAGTTCCCGCACTGGTTCGCGCTGATCATGTCGTCCGGCATCAGCGCCGCCAGCGTGGTCGCCGTCCTCCTCAACCTGCTGTTCAACGAGACCCGCTGGAACCGCGAGGACGCCTCGGTGTTCGCCGCGGCCCCGCCGAAGGGCGTCATCCCGCCCGGCGACACCGCCACCGGGACGGCCGAGCGGTCCCACCCCGCGCACGAGACCCGTCCGGACGGGACGGCCGGCGCGCACCGCACGGAGGAAACGGACGGCGGGGACCGTACGGGCGGAAGGAACGGCGGGGACCGTACGGAGGGAGCGGGCGGCGCGCGGGGCACGGACCGCGCGGACGGAACGGACGGCGGGGAGCCGGCGGACCCGCACCGCATGGACCGCAGGAGCCCGCACGGCGTGTGAGCGTTCGGGCCTGGCCGGCGACCCGATGGCCCGGCCGACCCGTTGGTCCGGCGGACCCGTTGGACCGGCGGACCCGTTGGACCGGCCAGCCGGCCAGCCGACCGACCTGGCCGATCCGGCCGATCCGATCAGGTCGATCAGGTCGATCAGGCCGGCCGGCGCGGGCGGACCATCTGGACTCACCGGCCCACCGCGCCCTCCGCGTCCTGCTCGGCGGTGGCCGCCGGGGGCTGCCCGGCCGGCCCCGCGGTGATCAGGTCCGTTCGGCGGGTCAGGCGGCGTACGTCCGGCACGCACAGCACCGCCAGGGTCAGTACCAGCACCAGCGCCGAACACCCCCACAGCGCGGCCGGCCGGCCCACCGCGTCCTGGACCGGGCCGGCCACCGCCGTCGCCACCGGCACCAGCGCCAGTGACCCCAGCCAGTCGTACGACGACACCCGCGAGAACTTCTCCTCCGGTATCTCCTGGTGCAGTGCGGACATCCACGCCACCGCGAACACCTCGACACTCACGCCCGTCGCGAACATCACCGCGACCAGCGCGGGCGTCGGCACCGGCACGGCCAGCGCCGCGGAGGGCAGCGCGAGCGGCAGCACGCCGAGTGCGCCCACGAGCAGCAGTCGCCGCGGCGCCCACCGCGTCATCACCAGCCCGCCGAGGACCGTACCCACGCCGAAGGCGGCCAGCGCCAGCCCCCACGGCTGCGGTCCGCCGAGCCGTTCGCGCGCGACCAGCGGCCCGTACACCGTCTCGGCCGCCGCGACCACCGCGTTCACCACGGCGAACTGCACCACGATCGACCACAGCCAGGGCCGGCCGGCCACCTCGCGCCACCCCTCCCGCAGGTCCGCCAGGAGGTTCGTACCGCCCCGCCGCGCGGGGACGCCGCGCACGTCCAGGAAGGCGCGCAGCGACCCCGCGACGGCGAACGCCACCGCGTCGACGGCCAGCACCCACCCCGGCCCGGCCGCCGCCACCAGCACACCGCCGAGCCCGGTGCCCAGGATGTTCGCGCCGTTCACCCCGGTGCGGAAGGCGGCGAAGGCGCGCCCGGACTCGCTGCCCGAGACGCTGGCCATCACCATGCCCTCGGCGGCGGGGGAGAAGAACGCCTGCCCGGTCCCGCCGAGCGCGGCCAGCAGCGCCATCTGCCACACCCGTGCGGTGCCGGTGAGGACGAGGGCGGCGAACAGGCCCTGCGAGAGGCAGTTGAGCGCGTTCGCCGCGACCATCACCCGGTGCCGGGGCAGCCGGTCCGCCACGGCCCCGCCGATCAGCACGAACAGCACCAGCGGTACGGTCCGTGCCGCCGCGACCAGGCCCACGTCGGTGGCCGAACCACCGGCCGCGAGCACCGCGAACGCCCCGGCGACCAGCGCCCCGGAGCTGCCGAGCCCCGACACGACGGCGGCAGCGGTCAGCAGTGTGTAGTCGCGCCCGGCCCAGGACGGCCGGCGGACGCGGTTTCGCGGGGGAGTCACCCACGGATTATCCACGCGGCCCCCCGCCCTTCCCCGGCCGGCCCCGCGTCCCCCCGGCCGCGCTCGCATCCCCCGCCGGCCTGCTGCCCGCCCCGGACGCCTGCCTGCCGGACCCGCAGGCCGCGGGGCACTCGCTTCCCCCCCCCGGCCCAGGCCTCCGCTACTTCGTCGCCCCCTGGCTGAACCCGTTGTAGATGTAGCGCTGGAGGAACAGGAAGATGATCAGCGTCGGCAGGATGACCAGGACGGCACCGGCCGAGATGTCCTCCCAGTGCGCCCCGAAGGGGCCCTTGAAGCGGAACAGGGCCGTGGAGATCGTGCCCTTGTCCTCCGAGGGCATGTAGAGGAAGGGGATGTAGAAGTCGTTGTACGTGGTGATCCCCTTGATGATCACCACCGTGGCGATCGCCGGCTTCAGCATCGGGAAGATGATCTTGCGGTAGATGGTGAACGCGTTCGCCCCGTCCAGCCGTGCCGCCTCGTCCAGGGAGGTCGGGATCCCCCGGATGAACTGCAGGAAGATGTAGATGGAGACGATGTCGGTGCCCATGTACAGCAGGACCGGCGCCCACCGGCTGTCGAAGAGCCCGAAGCTGTTCACGACCTGGAAGGTCGCCACCTGCGTCGTCACGCCCGGCACCAGGGTGGCTACCAGGAACAGTGCCATCACCAGCTTCTTGAAGCGGAACTCGAAGCGGTCGATGGCGTACGCCGTCATGGAACCGATCAGCACCGTGCCGGTGACCGAGAACAGCAGGATGAACGCCGTGTTCCCGAACGCCTGGAGCATGTGCCCGTCGGTGAACGCGGTCGCGTAGTTGGAGAAGTTCAGCCAGTCGTGCGGCAGACTCAGCGCACCGCCGTCGGAGACCTCCTGGGACGTCTTCAGCGACGTCAGGAAGAGCGCGGCGAGCGGGGCGAGCACCACCAGCGAGGCGACGACCAGCGACAGGTACGTCAGCGTCGTCGCGACGCCGTAGCGCCTGCGCCGGGAGACGGGCTCGAGGGCGGGGGCGGGGGCGGGGGCGGTCATGCGAGGTCCACCTTCTCGTCGGGCACCAGGCGCCGCTGGATCCACGTGATCAGCAGGACCACCAGGAGCAGCACCACGGCGCAGGCCGAGGCCAGGCCGGTCTTGTTGAACTGGAAGGCGAGCTTGACCGTCTGGATGACGAAGGTCGACGTGCCGGTCGCGCCGCCGGTCATGATCCACGGGATCTCGAAGACGGACAGCGAGCCGGAGACCGCCAGGATGACACTGAGGCTGAGCACCGGACGGATGCTCGGCATGATCAGGTGCCAAAACTGCTGCCGCCGGTTCGCGCCGTCGAGCTGGGCGGCCTCGTACAGCTCGCCGGGTACGGACTGGATCGCGCCGAGGAACAGCACGAAGTTCAGGCCGGTGAAGCGCCACACCGAGACCCCGGCCAGCGAGGTGTTGGCCGACTGCGGGTCGCCGAGCCAGGCATGGTCGCCGCCGGCGCCGAAGAGGGACAGGACCGAGTCGAGGGTGCCGCCGTCCTGGAAGAAGTACAGGAAGACGAAGCCGATCGCGACGCCGTTGATGAGGTAGGGGAAGAACAGGATCCCCTTGAACAGGCTGCGCAGCCGCAGGTCGAAGCTGAGGATCGTCGCGAAGTACAGCGCGGCGGCGATCTGCACGACGGACGCGGCCAGGTAGTACAGGCTCACCGCGAACACCCGGAAGAACTCCGGCCGGGTGAACAGCTCCTTGTAGTTGTCCGCGCCGACGAAGTTCCGGTCGGGGCTGACGCCGTCCCAGTCGGTGAAGCTGTAGTAGATCATGTTGCCCACCGGCACGTACGTGAACGTGATCAGCAGGGCCAGCGGGACCAGCAGGAAAAGCCACGGTGTGGCGCGGCGCAGCGGGTGGTCGCGCCAGGTCCGCACGGAGCCGGCGCCCCGGGCGGTGCCCGCCGGGGAGCGGCGTCCGCGCCGGAGGGGGAACGGGCCGGGGCCGGCGAGCGGGCCGGGCGGGTCGGGCGGCGGTGGTGCGGTGCGGGTGAGGTCGGTCATGTCGGCGGGGCCTTTCGTCGTCCGCGGTGAGCGAGCGGGGGGTCGGCACACCGGGCCCCGGCCCGTGGGCGGCGGGGCCGGGCCGGGGCGGGGCCCGGTGTGCCGGCCGGTTCAGGAACCGGCGCTCCGCCTGGCCTCGGCCCAGCGCTTGTCCAGGTCGGAGAAGTAGTCCTCCAGCGAGCCCTTCTGCGCGCCGCGCGCCAGGTCGACGAGCTTTTGCCGGTAGTCCGGCTTGCTCAGCCCGATCTCCGAGGCGTTGTCGATCGCGTTGACGTCGGCGGTCTTCGCCTCGGAGCGCTCGATCATCGTGACATCGTTGTCAACAAACCCTTGCAGCGTGCTCGGCAGCTTGACGGCCTTCACGGGTGAGACGGCGCCCTCGGAGGCGGAGTAGCCGGACTTCTCGGTGAACCAGTCGATCCAGGCGCGCGCGGCGGCCTTGTGGGACGAGTGGACGTTGACGGCCTGCTGGTAGTCGGAGAGCAGGGTGGCGCAGAAGTGGCCGTCCTTCTGGACCGGGAACGGCATGAAGCCGATGTCCTCGGGGTTCGTGCCGGCCTTCTTCGCGGCGTCCCGCATCTGCGTGATCGCCCACGAACCGAGCAGCATGCTGCCGATCTTCCCCTTGGCCAGGAGTGTCTTGGAGTTCTCCCAGTTGGTGGTGGTCGGGTCCTTCTCCGCGAGCCCGCCGTGGACGATGTCGTAGAGGAGCGTGTCGATCACGTTCAGGTCGCTGCCCGCGGCCCACGGCTTGTCGGCGGCGGCCAGGGCGTCGGAGGCCTTGGCGTCGCAGCTGACCGAGCCGACGCTGTTGGTCCAGGGGCTGCTGAGCGGCCAGCCGTCCTTGAAGTTGGTGTAGTAAGGGGTCGCGCCGGTCTTCGTCCCGACGGCCCGCAGGTCGGTGAGGAACTGCTGCGGGGTGGTGGGCCACGTCGTGACGCCCGCCTTCTTCCACAGGGCCTTGTTGTAGACGAAGCCGTCGGCGGTGCCGAAGGTGGCGATGCCGTAGGTCTTGCCGTTCACGTCGGTCTTGTCGGTGAAGCGGTACTTGCTCCGCAGGGACGCCGTGGGACCCAGCGGCGCGAAGAACTTCGGGTAGTCGCCCTTGGAGATCGCCGCGGGGATCATCAGGACGTCACCGTAGTTCTCGGTGTTCATGCGGATCTTGACCTCACCCTCGTAGTCGGTGATGCCCTCGAACTTCACCTTGACCTTCGGGTAGGTCCTGCTGAACTCGGCCGCGTACCTCTTCATCGTGCCGTTCTGCACGAGGTCGGTGCGGTGGGTCAGGACCGTGATGGTGCCCGAGACGGCCCCCGGGTCCGACGGCGCGGTGGCGGTCTCGTTCGACGGCGCGCCCGCTCCGCTGCACCCCGCGACGGTCAGCATCGCGGTGGTGAGCAGAGCGGTGCTCAGTGTCGTCTTCCTCCCCATGTGCCCAACTCCTTCCAAGGGTTACGGCTCGGGCTGCGGCGGTTGACGGAACTATGACAGTCGTTGGTGAACCGGTAAAGCTCGCGAGTTCACCGCGATATCCAATCGTTACGTCCTGCCGGTCGGCCACCGCGCGACATGCCTGTTCATCAGACTCGTTGTCGCTCCGGGGAGCGAGGGAAGGGGACTAGACCGGTTCATGAACGGGGGTTAGGTTGGTCGCGTCGTGCCGTCGTGCGGCGGCCGGAACCGGCCGCTGCCCGGACTCCGCCCGCACCGTCTGGCGCCTGCCCGCACCTCCCGATAGGAGCCGCACATGAAGGACGTCATCCAGCTCGCCGAGGGCTGGAGCCTCCACCACGACGGGACCCCGCTGCCCGCCCGGGTCCCCGGCTGCGTGCACACCGACCTGCTGGCCGCCGGGGTGATCCCCGACCCGTATCTCGGCCTGAACGAGCGGGAGGTCGCCTGGGTCGGCCGCCGGGCGTGGACGTACACCCGCGCCCTCGGCGCGGACGACACCGCCCCCGGCGCCCACGAGCGCACCGACCTCGTCTTCGACGGCCTGGACACCGCCGCCGTGATCAGCGTGGACGGGCGGGAGATGGGCCGCACGCGCAACATGCACCGCCGCCACCGCTTCGACGTCACCGGCGTGAGCGGCCGGCTGGCCGTGGAGTTCGCCTCCGCCTACGACGAGGCCGAGGCCGTGCGGGCCGTGACCGGCGAGCGGCCCAACGTCTATCCCGAGCCGTTCCAGTACATCCGCAAGATGGCCTGCGCCTTCGGCTGGGACTGGGGCCCGACGCTGGTCACCGCCGGAATGTGGCGGCCGGTCCGGCTGGAGCGCTGGTCGACGGCCCGGCTGGCCGGGGTGCGCCCGCTGGTGACGGTCGCCGACGGCAGGGGCCGGGTGGAGATCCACGTCGACCTCGAACGCACCGCGCGCGGCGCGGACCGGAGGCTTTCCCTGCGGGCCGGGACGGCGGGCGTGCGGGCCCGCACGGACGTCGACGGCGACCGGGCGGTGCTGACCCTCGACGTGCCGGACCCGGACCTGTGGTGGCCGCGCGGGTACGGCGAACAGCCCCTGTACGACCTTGAGTTGACCCTCGTGGATGAGGACGAGGACGAGGGCGCGGCGCAGGGCGGCCGGACCCTGGACTCCTGGAGCCGGCGGATCGGCTTCCGCACCGTCACGCTCGACCGCTCCCGCGACGAGCACGGCACCGGCTTCACCTTCGTCGTCAACGGCGTACGGATCTTCGCGCGCGGCGTGAACTGGATCCCCGACGACGTCTTCCCCTCCCGCATCACTCCCGAGCGCTACCGGACCCGGCTGCGGCAGGCCGCCGCGGCGGGCGTCGACCTCGTGCGGATCTGGGGCGGCGGCATCTACGAGGACCACGCCTTCTACGACGCCTGTGACGAGATGGGCCTCATGGTCTGGCAGGACTTCCTCTTCGCCTGCGCCGCCTACCCCGAGGAGCAGCCGCTGCGCGGTGAGGTCGAGGCGGAGGCCCGCGACAACGTTGTCCGGCTGATGCCGCACCCCAGCCTGGTGCTCTGGAACGGCAACAACGAGAACCTGTGGGGCTTCAGGGACTGGGACTGGGAGCCGGAGCTGGCGGGCGACTCCTGGGGCGGCGGCTACTACCTCGACCTGCTGCCCCGCCTCGTCGCCGAACTCGACCCCACCCGCCCCTACACCGCCGGCAGCCCCTGGTCCGGCTCCTGGGACCACCACCCCAACGACCCCGACCACGGCACCCACCACTCCTGGGAGGTGTGGAACCGCCGGGACTACGCCGACTACCGCGCCTCGGTGCCCCGTTTCGTCGCCGAGTTCGGCTGGCAGGCACCGGCCGCCCTGGCCACCCTGCGCCGCGCCCTGCCCGGCGAACAGCTCGCCCCCGGCTCCCCGGGCATGCTGCACCACCAGAAGGCCGAGGACGGGAACGGCAAACTGGACCGCGGCATCGCCCGCCACTTCCCGCTGCCCCAGGGCGACTTCGACCGCTGGCACTACCTCGCCCAGGTCGTGCAGGCCCGCGCCGTGGCCGCCGGCATCGAGCACTGGCGCGCCCACTGGCCCCGCTGCGCCGGAACCGTCGTCTGGCAGCTCAACGACTGCTGGCCGGTCAGCTCCTGGTCCGCGATCGACGGCGACGGCCGCCCCAAGCCGCTCTACCACGAACTGCGCCGCGTCTACGCCGACCGGCTGCTGACCCTGCTGCCCCCGGCCGGGGAAAGCGCGAGCCGGGCCGGGGAAGCCGGGTCCGAGGCCGGGGGAGGCGGGGCACCGGTCCTCGCGCTGGTCAACCAGTCCGCCGAGCCCTGGCACACCACGGTCACGCTGCGGCGGCTGCGGGCCGACGGCGGCACCGTGGCACAGGCCGTGGTCGACGTCACGGTCCCCGCGCGCTCCGTGGGCCGGCCCGCCCTGCCCGCGGACCTGGCGCCCGACGCGGCGTCGGCCGAGGAGTTCCTGGTGGCCGACGCCGACGGGCTGCGCGCCCTGCACTTCCCCGTCCCGGACAAGGACTTCTCCTGCCCGGCGCCCCGCTTCGACGTCACGGTCCACGACCTGGGCGACAGCGGTAGTGTCGACGTCGTGGTGACAGCACACACCCTGGTACGAGACCTCCTGCTGCAGGCCGACCGGCTGGGCCCCGACGCCGCCTGCGACACCGGACTGCGGACGCTGCTGCCCGGTGAGCGCGTCCGGCTGCGCCTGCGCGGCGCGAGCGAGACCGGGGCCAACGCGGTGCGGGCGGCGCTCTTCTGCGGGGAACCGGCGTGAGCGCACCCACGGAACGGGTGACCATCAAGGACGTGGCGGCGGCGGCCGGCGTCTCCAAGGGCGCGGTGTCCCTGGCGTTCAACCACAAGCCGGGCGTCTCGGATGCCACCCGGGAACGCATCTTCGCCGCCGCCCGGCAACTGGGCTGGGCGCCGAACTCCTCGGCGCGCAGCCTGTCGAGGCAGTCGGTGGACACCATCGGACTCGCCATCTGCCGGCCGGCCCGGCTGCTGGGCCTCGAACCCTTCTACATGGAGTTCATCTCCGGCATCGAGAGCGTCCTCGCCGAACGCCACTGCTCCCTGCTGCTGCGCCTGGTCAGCAGCTTGGAGGAGGAGATCGCCCTCCAGGAGACCTGGTGGCGCGAGCGTCAGGTCGGCGGGTCCGTCCTGGTCGACTTCCACCGCGACGACCCCCGCCTGGGTCCCCTCAAGGCGCTCGGGCTGCCGGCGGTGGCGGTCGGGCACCCCACGCTCACCGGCGGGCTGCCCTCCCTGTGGACCGACGACGCGACCGCCACCGCCGAGGCGGTCCGCTACCTGGCGGCCCTCGGCCACCGGCGGATCGCCCGGGTGGGCGGACCGGCCGGGCTCGGCCACAGCGCCATCCGCTGGGCCGCCTTCCGCGAGACGATGGAAGGCCTCGGCCTGGACGGCTCCCTGCACGCGGAGACCGGCTTCTCCGGCGAGGAGGGCGCCCGCGCGACACGCTCGCTGCTGCTGTCCGCGCGGCGGCCCACCGCGATCGTCTACGACAACGACCTGATGGCGGTCGCGGGGCTGGGCGTGGCCGCCGAGATGGGCATCTCGGTGCCCGACGAACTCTCCCTGCTGGCCTGGGACGACTCCCAGTTGTGCCGGCTGACCCATCCGACGCTGTCCGCGATGAGCCATGACGTGCACGGCTTCGGTGCGCAGGTGGCGAGGGTGCTGTTCGACGTGATCGCCGGCCAGGACGTCCCGTCCCGGCCGGTGGCGACGCCGTCGCTGGTGCCGCGGGCGTCGACGGCCCCGCCGCGCTGACCCGGCGCCGCCCGGCCTTGCCGGCCCGTGCGGCGCCGGAAGGGAAGGCAGGGAAGCACGGGGGACAGAAGGCGGAAATGAAGAAGGAAAGGAGGTGACCCACTCCTTTCCACTCTCAACGTATAGCGCACCGGGGGGCTTGCGGCAAGGCCCCCGTCGTCCCGCAGAATGACCGGCCTATGGCCAGGACCTGCGGGAACGGGAGTCGCGAAGTGCGTATGACGGTGTCGGCCCACGGGTCACGCGGTGCTGTCGGCTCGCCGGCCGGACTCGCGGCGCGGCCGGCGGTACGGGGCCGGGGCCGCCGTACGGCCGTGACGCACGGCCGGTCCTGAGACCTCAGCCCCCAGCCCCCAGCCCCCAGCCCCCAGACACAGATGCGGAGCATCACGGACGTGACCCCCCTGACCACCGGCGTCTTCGACCTTCCCGAGCGCCTGTCCGCCAAGGCCGACCCGGCGCTGACCGCTGCCGACGAGCGGCACTTCGCGGCCGTCGCGCGGTGTCTGGAGCAGTCGATCGCCGAACTGTCCGAACACCTCGACGCCGCCCGCAGGGCACCCGGGGGCCTCGGCCGGCAGGCCATGGACCGCGACGCGGAGGTCCACCGCCTGACCGCCCGGCTGCGCACCCTGCGCCGTTTCGGCCTGGACCTGTGCCTGGGGCGCATGGTCGGCGCGGACGGCACCGAACCCGTCTACGTCGGCCGGCTCGGCCTCACCGACAGCACGGGGCACCGGCTGCTGCTCGACTGGCGCTCACCCGCGGCCGAGCCGTTCTTCGGAGCCACCCACGCCGACCCCATGGGGCTGGCGAGCCGCCGCAGGTACCGCTGGACCGGCGGCCGGATCAGCGACTACTGGGACGAGGTGTTCACCGCGGACGCCTTCGCCGGGCACGCCGCGCTCGACGACCAGTCCGCCTTCATCGCCTCGCTCGGCGGCAGCCGGTCGCCGCGGATGAGGGACGTGCTCGGCACGATCCAGGCCGACCAGGACGCCGTCATCCGCGCGAGCTCGCGCGGCGCCCTCGTCGTCGACGGCGGCCCGGGCACCGGCAAGACCGTCGTCGCCCTGCACCGCTCCGCCTACCTCCTCTACGCCGACCCCCGCCTCGGGCACCGCCGCGGCGGCGTGCTGTTCGTCGGCCCGCACGAGCCCTACCTGGGCTACGTCGCCGACGTGCTGCCCAGCCTCGGCGAGGAGGGCGTGCAGACCTGCACGCTGCGGGACCTCGTCGCCGAGGGGGCCGCGGCCGGGACCGAGAGCGACCCGGAGGCGGCCCGCCTGAAGGCGTCCGCGGACCTGGTGAAGGCGATCGAGAAGGCCGTCAGGTTCTACGAGGAACCGCCCACGGAGGGCATGACGGTCACCACCCACTGGTCCGACATCCGGCTGGACGCCGAGGACTGGGCCACGGCGTTCGATGCGGCGGAGCCCGGCACCCCGCACAACGAGGCCCGCGAGCAGGTCTGGGAGGAACTGCTCACCCTCCTGGCGGACAAGCACGACGGCGACGCCCCGCCCGAACTGCTGCGCAGGTCGCTGACGCGGAACCGGGAACTGGTCACCGCCTTCCACCGCGCATGGCCGCTGCTCGAAGCGGCCGACCTCGTCTCGGACCTCTGGTCGGTCCCCGCCTACCTGCGGATGTGCGCGCCGTGGCTCGGCCCGCAGGACGTACGCCGGCTGCAGCGCGCGGACCCGCGGGCCTGGACGGTGTCCGACCTGCCGCTCCTCGACGCGGCACGGCAGCGCCTGGGCGACCCGCAGACCGCCCGCCGCAAGCGCCGCCAGAAGGCCACCCTGGCCGCCGAGCGCGAACGCATGGCCCGTGTCATCGACAACGTGCTCGCGGCCGACGACGACGGCGAGGGCGCGGTGACGATGCTGCGCGGACGGGACCTGCGGGACGCCCTCGTCGACGAGGACGCCCTGCCCCGCGCCGAACCGGACCGGCTCGCCGGACCGTTCGCGCACGTCGTCGTGGACGAGGCGCAGGAACTGACCGACGCGGAGTGGCAGATGCTGCTGCTGCGCTGCCCCTCCCGGAGCTTCACCATCGTCGGGGACCGCGCACAGGCCAGACACGGTTTCACGCAGACGTGGCGGGAGCGGCTGGAGCGGGTCGGGTTCGACCGGATCACCCTGGCCTCCCTGAGCATCAACTACCGCACGCCCCAGGAGATCATGACGGAGGCCGAACCGGTCATCCGGGCCGCGCTGCCGGACGCCAACGTGCCCGCCTCCATCCGCAGCAACGGCGTCCCCGTCGTCCACGGCTCCGTCGCGGACCTCGACGCGGTCCTCGACGCCTGGGCGACCGCGCACGCCGAGGGGACCGCCTGCGTCATCGGCGCTCCCGGCTTCCCCGGGACGGCCCGCGTCCGGTCGCTGACACCCGAGCTGTCGAAGGGACTGGAGTTCGACCTGGTCGTCCTCGTCGATCCGCAGGAGTTCGGCACGGGCGTCGAGGGGGCGGTCGACCGCTACGTCGCGATGACCCGGGCGACCCGGCAGCTCGTCGTCCTCACCAGCTCCTGACGGGGGGGCGGGCGAACCGGCGCCCGGCCGGCCGGCCCGTGGTGCCGGAACGGTCCGTCTCCGTCGCCGACCGTGTCGCAGTTGGGCCGAACAGGTGACATGGCGTAAGAATTGGCTGGTGCAGGCGATGAGTGCGAGTCAGGTCGGGGGGAGCCGGTGAACAGCCACGACGTCACCGATGAACAGTGGGAGGGGCTCGCCCAGGTCGTTCCGTTGCGCGGACGGGACTCCTGGCCGTCCGCGGTGAACCACCGCTCCCTACCGGAGGCGGACACGGAGCTGCGCCGCCGCTTCGTCGTCCTGCGGGTCAACGTGTTCGCGGACGCCCGCGACGTGGCCGAGACGCTGATGGCGGGCGTGCCGGTCCTGCTCGACCTCACCGGGGCCGAGACCGAGGTGGCCAAGCGGGTCCTGGACTTCAGCACCGGCGTCGTCTTCGGTCTGGCCAGCGGGATGCACCGCGTCGACCGCAACGTGTTCCTCCTCACGCCACCCGGCACCGAGGTGAGCGGCCTGATGGAAGGGGCGGCGGTCCCCGGCGCGTGAGCCCGCCGACCGCGGGAAGGCGGCCAGGGCGGAACGGCTCGTGCGGACCGGCGGGTTCCGCGGTCCGGGCGTGACCGCGCCCGAGCGGAGCCGGACGGAGCCGCGCTGGCCGGGCCGGCGGGGGAGCGGTGGCGGACCGGCCCGCGCCGTGTCCGGGCCGCGGGTGATAGATCTGGTGACGTGACCGAGCACCCCGATCCCGCCGGACCCCGCGCCCCGCGGTCCGAACCGCCCCGCGACCTGGCCGGGTTGCAGCGCCGCCTCGCCGAGTTCGCCGCGGCGCGCGACTGGCAGCCGTACCACACCCCGAAGAATCTGGTCGCCGCCCTCAGCGTCGAGGCCTCCGAGCTGGTCGAGATCTTCCAGTGGCTGACCCCGGAGGAGTCGGCGCGCGTCATGTCCGACCCCCGGTCCGCGTACCGCGTCCGGGACGAGATCGCCGACGTCCTCGCGTACCTGCTGCAGCTCTGCGAGGTGCTCGGTGTCGATCCGCTGGCGGCACTGGCCGCGAAGATCGACCGGAACGAAGAGCGGTTCCCGGCGCGGGGAGCGGGCCCGGACGCCCCGGCGGGCCCGGACGGGCCGGACCCGGGGACGGCGACCGAGGGGAGCTGACGACTCCGCTATCACTCTCCGCAGTCGTTCACTCGGTCGAAATCGATTTGTTGTCCAGAGATTTCCGTCTTCCTCTGGCTTTTTGCCTTGGGCGCCTTCACTCTGGGTAGTGAACAAGGGGGTTCGGGCAGACGTGCGACGAGCACGTCGGGAGATGACGGGGGCAGCGCATGGACGCGGTGCGGCTCATCCTGGCGAGCAGGCGTGCACTGGCGGGCAGCGGCGAGGCCCCCGCCATCCTGGCGGAGGTGTGGCAGGCGCAGGCCCTGGCGCAGGCGGTCGGCAGCCGCCTCGCGGTCTCCGGGCCGCCCGAACTGCGCGGCGAGGCCCTGGGGCTGACCGAACTGGCGGGCCGCGGCTGCGGCGTCCTGGACGCCCCCGACCTCGACCCGGGATCCTTACGCGCCGCCCAGCTCACCGAACTGGCCGACGCGCACCGGGCGTTGCTGTGCCTGGGCGGGCTGCTGGGCGAGGTCGGCATCGCCCTGGTCGGCATCGCCAGCTCGGCCGCCGACGAGCGCACGTACTGGCAGTGCATGGAGGCCATCGACGCGGCCGACGAGTCCAGGGACCGCATCCGCGAGATGCTGCGCAAGCTGGCGGTCCGCGAGGAGACCGTACTGCCGGAACGCGAAGCAGGCTGACCCCCCCAGGGCCCGCGGCCCCCCCTGCGCACCCGCACGCTGCCGCGGGCGGCAGCGGCCCCCACCACCCGGCGGCAGGACACGACCCGCTCCCGCTCACCCGCCCCGGCCCGGCGGCCCCCCGCCCCCGCCCCCGCCCTCCGTGTTCACCCGTCCGGCGACCGGCGGGGCCGGGGCCGGTGGGGTCGGCGGGGCGGGCGGTGGGGTGGCGTGCAGGATGGGAGCATGGATCTGCGTATCTTCACCGAGCCCCAGCAGGGGGCCTCCTACGACACCCTGCTCACCGTCGCCAAGGCCACCGAGGACCTCGGCTTCGACGCCTTCTTCCGTTCCGACCACTATCTCCGCATGGGCGGCGGGGACGGCCTGCCCGGCCCCACGGACGCCTGGATCACCCTCGCCGGCCTCGCCCGCGAGACCGAGCGGATCCGGCTCGGCACCCTGATGACCGCGGGCACCTTCCGGCTCCCCGGCGTCCTCGCCATCCAGGTCGCGCAGGTCGACCAGATGTCCGGCGGCCGGGTGGAGCTGGGCCTGGGCGCGGGCTGGTTCGAGGAGGAGCACAAGGCGTACGGCATCCCGTTCCCCAAGGAGAAGTTCGCGCGCCTGGAGGAGCAACTGGCGATCGTCACCGGCCTGTGGGCGACCGAGACCGGCAAGACCTTCGACTTCCAGGGCGAGTACTACCGGCTGAGCGAGTCGCCCGCGCTGCCCAAGCCCGCGCAGGCGAAGATCCCGGTGCTCATCGGCGGCCTCGGCGCGACCCGCACCCCGCGGCTGGCCGCGCGGTACGCCGACGAGTTCAACGTCCCCTTCGCCTCCCTGGAGGACAGCGAGCGGCAGTTCGGCCGGGTCCGCGCCGCCGCGCAGGAGGCCGGCCGGGACGCCGGTGACATCACGTACTCCAACGCCCTGGTCGTCTGCGTCGGCCGGGACGACCAGGAGGTCGCCCGCCGCGCCGCCGCGATCGGCCGCGAGGTCGACGAGCTGAAGGCCAACGGCCTGGCGGGCTCCCCGGCCGAGGTGGTCGACAAGCTCGGCCGCTACGCCGGGATCGGCTCCAGCCGCGTCTACCTCCAGATCCTCGACCTGTCCGACCTGGACCACCTGGAGCTGATCTCCTCCCAGGTGCAGTCGCAGCTGTCGTAGCGCGCCGGACGCCCGGCGAAGACGGCGGAAGATAAAGGCAGGCGCCGCTCCCCGGCCCTGTGCCAAGGTGGAGGAGTCGTCCTGCCGGGCCCCCGGGACCGTCGTCCCGGGGGCCCGCGCACGCCCGCCACCCCACCCGTCCGTCCGGCCCGGAGAGGCCTGCGCATGTTCCTGACCATCACCACCACCGGCACCCCCGAACACCCCGCGACCGACCTGGGTCACCTGCTGCACAAGCACCCCGGCAGGGCGCAGGCGTTCTCCACCTCCCTCGGCACGGCGCACGTCCTCTACCCCGAGGCGGACACCGACCGCTGCACGGCGGCGCTGCTGCTGGAGGTCGACGCGGTGGCGCTGGTGCGGCGGGGCAAGGGCAAGGGACGCGGCGGCGCACCCGACGCGGCGCTCGCGCAGTACGTCAACGACCGGCCCTACGCCGCGTCCTCGCTGCTCGCCGTGGCGCTGAGCGCGGTGTTCTCCAGCGCCATGCGCGGCGTGTGCCGCGCCAGGCCCGAACTGCCGGGCCTGGCCCGCCCGTTGCGCATCGAGATACCGGCTCTGCCGGCCCGTGGCGGCCCCGCCCTGGTGCGGCGGCTGTTCGAACCGCTCGGCTGGGCGGTCACCGCCGACGCCGTACCGCTGGACACCCGGTTCCCGCAGTGGGGCGACTCCCGCTACGTACGCCTGGTCCTGGAGTCGGACACCGTCACCCTGGCCCAGGCCCTGCGCCACCTCTACGTCCTGCTGCCCGTCCTCGACGACGCCAAGCACTACTGGGTCTCCTCCGACGAGGTCGACAAACTGCTGCGGGCCGGCGAGGGCTGGCTGCCCGCGCACCCGGAGCAGAAGCTGATCACCAGCCGCTACCTGAGCCGCCGCTGGTCGCTGGCCCGGCAGGCGACGGAGCGCTTGGAGCTGCTGCGGCTGGCCGAGACGGACGACAGCGACGTCGAGGAGATCGACAACGCGGTGGCGGCCGGGGCCGGCACCGAGACCGACGAGAGGCCCACCCCCCTCGCCGTCCGGCGCCGCGAGGCGATCCTCGCGGAACTGACGTCCGCCGGCGCCGCCCGCGTCCTCGACCTCGGCTGCGGTCAGGGCCAGTTGGTGCAGGAGCTGCTGAAGGACGCGCGGTTCACGGAGATCGTCGGCATCGACGTGTCGGTGCGGGCGCTCACCATCGCCGCACGGCGGCTGAAGCTGGACCGGATGGGGGAGCGGCAGGCCGCGCGCGTCACCCTGCGCCAGGGCTCCCTCGTCTACACCGACAAGCAGCTCGAGGGATACGACGCCGCCGTGCTCAGCGAGGTGATCGAACACCTCGACCTGCCCCGGCTGCCCGCCCTGGAGTACGCGGTGTTCGGCGCGGCCCGCCCCCGGACCGTCGTCGTCACCACACCGAACGTCGAGTACAACGTCCGCTGGGAGACCCTGCCCGCCGGGCACGCCAGGCACGGCGACCACCGCTTCGAGTGGACCCGCGAGCAGTTTTGCGCCTGGGCGGACGCGGTGGCCGCCCGGCACGGCTACACCGTCGTCCTCCGGCCCGTCGGCCCCGAGGACCCCGAGGTGGGCCCGCCCACCCAGATGGCCGTGTTCACCCGCACACCCCCGCACGAGCCGGCCCACCGGACCCCGGCACACGAGCCGGCCACCCACGAACCGGCCACCCGCGAGAAGGAGGCGAAGGCAGCATGACCGGCACATCCGGGACGACCACCACCACCCCGCAGGGACGCGTCCTGCCCGTCACCGACCTCTCGCTCGTCGTCCTCGTCGGCGCCACCGGCTCGGGCAAGTCCACCTTCGCCCGGCGCCACTTCAAGCCCACCGAGGTCATCTCCTCCGACTTCTGCCGCGGTCTGGTCAGCGACGACGAGAACGACCAGGGCGCCAGCCGGGACGCCTTCGACGTGCTGCACTACATCGCGGGCAAGCGGCTCGCGGCCGGCCGGCGCACCGTCGTCGACGCCACCAGCGTCCAGCCCGACGCCCGCCGGCAGCTGATCGACCTGGCCAGGCAGTACGACGTGCTGCCCATCGCCATCGTCCTCGACGTGCCAGAGGAAGTGTGCGCCGAGCGCAACGCGACCCGCACCGACCGGGCCGGGCTGCCCCGCCGGGTCATCCGGCGGCACGTCCGCGAACTGCGCCGCTCCCTGCGCCACCTGGAGCGCGAGGGATTCCGCAAGGTGCACGTGCTGCGCGGCGCCGAGGAGGCCGAGCGGGCCACCGTCGTCACCGAGAAGCGCTTCAACGACCTCACCCACCTCACCGGCCCCTTCGACATCATCGGCGACGTCCACGGCTGCTCCGCCGAACTGGAGGCCCTGCTCGGCAAGTTGGGCTACATCGACGGTGTGCACCCCGAGGGCCGCACGGCCGTCTTCGTCGGCGACCTCGTCGACCGCGGCCCGGACAGCCCCGGCGTGCTGCGCCGGGTGATGGCGATGGTGAAGTCGGGCAACGCCCTGTGCGTGCCCGGCAACCACGAGAACAAGTACGGCCGCCACCTCAAGGGCCGCACGGTCCGGCCCACGCACGGACTGGCCGAGACCATCGCGCAGATGGAGGGCGAGAGCGAGGAGTTCCGGGCCGAGGTGCGGGAGTTCATCGACGGACTCGTCAGCCACTACGTCCTCGACGGCGGCCGGCTGGTGGTCTGCCACGCCGGGCTGCCCGAGAAGTACCACGGCCGCACCTCCGGCCGCGTCCGCTCGCACGCGCTGTACGGCGACACCACCGGCGAGACCGACGAGTTCGGCCTGCCGGTGCGCTACCCGTGGGCGGAGGACTACCGGGGCCGGGCGGCCGTGGTCTACGGTCACACCCCCGTCCCGGAGGCCACCTGGCTCAACAACACCCTCTGCCTGGACACCGGCGCGGTGTTCGGCGGCAAGCTGACCGCGCTGCGCTGGCCGGAGCGCGAGCTGGCCGACGTACCGGCCGAGCGGGTCTGGTACGAGCCGGTGAAGCCGCTGCGCGCCGAGGCGCCCGGCGGGCACGACGGGCGTCCGCTGGACCTCGGCGACGTGCGGGGGCGGCGGGCCGTGGAGACCCGGCACGCGGGCCGTGTCGCCGTCCGCGAGGAGAACGCGGCGGCGGCCCTGGAGGTCATGAGCCGCTTCGCCGTCGACCCGCGGCTGCTGCCCTACCTGCCGCCGACGATGGCACCGACCGCCACCTCGCGGGCCGAGGGCTACCTGGAGCACCCGCAGGAGGCGTTCGCCCAGTACCGCGGGGACGGGGTCGCGCGGGTGGTGTGCGAGGAGAAGCACATGGGCTCGCGGGCCGTGGCCCTGGTGTGCCGGGACGCGGGCGCGGCGCGCGAGCGGTTCGGCGTGGACGGCCCCACGGGCGCGCTCTACACCCGCACCGGCCGGCCCTTCTTCGACGACCCCGCGGTCACCGAGGAGGTCCTCGGGCGGCTGCGCACGGCGGTGACCGGGGCCGGGCTGTGGACGGAACTGGACACGGACTGGCTGCTGCTCGACGCCGAGCTGATGCCGTGGTCGCTGAAGGCGGCCGGGCTGCTGCGCTCGCAGTACGCGGCGGTCGGTGCGGCCGCCGCCGCGGTGTTCCCCGGTGTGCTGGGGGCCCTGGAGGGCGCCGCCGCGCGGGGCGTGGACGTCGGCGGCCTGCTGGCCCGCCAGCGGGAGCGGGCGTCGGACGCCGCCGCGTTCACGGCCGCCTACCGCCGCTACTGCTGGCCCACGGAGGGCCTGGACGGCGTCCGCCTGGCGCCGTTCCAGATCCTCGCCGTCCGCGGCCGCAGTCTCGCCGCGCTGCCGCACGACGAACAGCTCGCGCTGATCGACCGGCTGGTGGACCACGACGGCACCGGCCTGCTCCAGGTCACCCGCCGCCTGTACGTCGACACCGGCGACCCGGAGTCGGTCCGGGCCGGCGTCGACTGGTGGCTGGAGATGACCGGCCGCGGCGGCGAGGGCATGGTGGTCAAGCCGCTGGAGGCGCGGGTGCGCACCGGGGCGGGGCGGCTGGTCCAGCCCGGCATCAAGTGCCGCGGCCGGGAGTACCTGCGGATCGTCTACGGTCCCGAGTACACCCGCCCGGACAACCTCGCCCGGCTGCGGCAGCGGTTCCTGAACCACAAGCGGTCACTGGCGACCCGCGAGTACGCCCTCGGTCTGGAGGCCCTGGACCGCCTCGCCGGCGGTGAACCGCTGTGGCGGGTGCACGAGGCGGTGTTCGGCGTCCTCGCCCTGGAGTCGGAGCCGGTGGACCCCCGGCTGTGACGGCCGCCGGCCGGCCGCGGCGGAGTCCTCCTCCGCCGCGGCCGGACCGCGCGCGGCGACAGAAGCGCACGGAAACCGGCCAGGGGGGGGGTGAAGGCGGGGCCGGGTGGTCAGGATGGAGCCATGGGATTCCATGTCGACTCCGAGGCCGGGCGGCTGCGCCGCGTCATCCTGCACCGGCCCGATCTCGAGCTCAAGAGGCTCACCCCCAGCAACAAGGACGCGCTGCTCTTCGACGATGTGCTCTGGGTGCGCCGGGCGCGCGCCGAGCACGACGGGTTCGCCGACGTGCTGCGCGACCGCGGGGTCGCCGTGCACCTCTTCGGCGACCTGCTGACCGAGACGATGGAGATCCCGTCGGCCCGGTCGCTCGTCCTGGACCGCGTCTTCGACGAGAAGGAGTACGGCCCGCTCGCCACCGACCATCTCCGGGCCGCGTTCGAGACGCTGGACGCGCCGGAACTGGCCGAGGCGCTGGTCGGCGGCATGACCAAGCGGGAGTTCCTGCAGGCGCACGCCGAGCCGGCCTCCGTGCGGTTCCACGTCATGGACCTGGACGACTTCCTGCTCGGTCCGCTGCCCAACCACCTCTTCACCCGCGACACCTCCGCCTGGATCTACGACGGCGTCTGCGTCAACGCGATGCGCCTGCCCGCCCGGCAGCGCGAGACCGTGCACTTCGAGGCGATCTACCGCTACCACCCGCTCTTCCGCGGCGAGCCGTTCCAGGTGTGGTCCGAGGGGCAGGCCGACTACCCGTCCACCATCGAGGGCGGGGACGTCCTGGTCATTGGCAACGGCGCCGTGCTCATCGGGATGAGCGAGCGGACCACCCCGCAGGCCGTCGAGATGCTCGCGCACAAGCTGTTCGCCGCCGGGTCGGCGCGGACGATCGTGGCGCTCGACATGCCCAAGCGGCGCGCGTTCATGCACCTGGACACCGTGATGACGATGGTCGACGGGGACACGTTCACCCAGTACGCGGGGCTCGGCATGCTCCGCTCGTACACCATCGAACCGGGCTCGGGCGACAAGGAACTCAAGGTCACCGACCATCCGCCCGAGCACATGCACCGGGCCGTCGCCGCCGCCCTCGGACTGAGCGAGATCCGGGTCCTCACCGCCACGCAGGACGTCCACGCGGCCGAGCGCGAGCAGTGGGACGACGGCTGCAACGTGCTGGCCGTGGAGCCGGGGGTCGTCGTCGCCTACGAGCGCAACGCCACCACCAACACGCATCTGCGCAAGCAGGGCATCGAGGTGATCGAGATCCCCGGCAGCGAGCTGGGGCGGGGCAGGGGCGGGCCGCGCTGCATGAGCTGCCCGGTGGAACGGGACGCCGTCACCTCTCCGACCGCATAGAAATTCTGAGAGTCGTATAGAATTCCAGGAGTCCCTGTCCCTCACCCGTTGGAGCGCCCCCATGGCGACAGTCCCGACCGCCCTCGCCGGCCGCCACTTCCTCAAGGAGCTGGACTTCACCCAGGAGGAGTTCCGCGCTCTGGTCGAGCTGGCCGCCGAACTCAAGGCCGCCAAGAAGGCCGGGACGGAGACGCGGTACCTGAGCGGCAGGAACATCGCGCTGATCTTCGAGAAGACCTCGACGCGCACCCGCTGCGCGTTCGAGGTCGCCGCCGCCGACCAGGGCGCCTCGACCACGTACCTCGACCCGTCGGGCTCGCAGATCGGGCACAAGGAGTCCCTGAAGGACACCGCCCGCGTCCTCGGCCGGATGTTCGACGCGATCGAGTTCCGGGGCGACCGCCAGAGCGACGTCGAGGAGCTGGCCGCGCACGCCGGCGTCCCCGTCTACAACGGTCTCACCGACGACTGGCACCCCACCCAGATGCTGGCCGACGTGCTCACGATGACCGAGCACGGCGACAAGCCGCTGGGCGAGACGGCCTTCGCCTACCTCGGCGACGCCCGCTTCAACATGGGCAACTCCTACCTGGTCACCGGCGCCCTGCTCGGCATGGACGTGCGCCTGGTCGCCCCCAAGACCTACTGGCCCGCCCAGGAGATCGTCGACCGTGCCCACGAGCTGGCCGCCGCGAGCGGGGCGCGCGTCACCCTCACCGAGTCCCTGGAGGACGGTGTGCGCGGTGCCGACTTCGTCGCCACCGACGTGTGGGTGTCCATGGGGGAGCCCAAGGAGGTCTGGCAGGAGCGGATCCAGTCGCTCGCGCCGTACGCGGTGACCATGGACGTCCTGCGCGCCACCGGCAACCCGGACGTGAAGTTCCTGCACTGCCTCCCCGCCTTCCACGACCTCGGCACCAAGGTCGCCCGGGACATCCACGAGCAGTACGGCCTGCAATCCCTGGAAGTGACCGACGAGGTCTTCGAGTCCGCCCACTCGGTCGTCTTCGACGAGGCCGAGAACCGGCTGCACACCATCAAGGCGGTCCTGGTCGCCACGCTGGCGCGAGGCTGAGGGCTGCGGAACAGAAGCGGGTTCCGGCCGCCGGGGCCCGCTTCTGTGCGCCGCTGTGAACCGCGGCGCACCGGGCGCGCCCTGCCGCTCAGGCGCCGCCCGGCCCCGCGGGCGGCGCGGACAGCCGGAACCACACCGCCTTGCCCGACGCCGTCGGCCGGTGCCCGCAGGACGAGCTGAGCGCCCGGATCAGCAGCAGGCCGCGCCCGTCCTCCCGCCACGGGTCGGGCGGGATCAGGCCGGGGCGGGTCAGCCCGCCCGGCGGCTCCGGGTCCGCGTCGCGCACCTCCACGTGACAGCCGCCCGGCTCCAGCTCCACCAGCAGCTCTATCGGGCCGCTGCCCGCGGTGTGCTCCACGGCGTTGGCCACCAGCTCGGCCGTGAGCAGTTCCGCGGTGTCGCTGTCGGCCGTGTGCTCCTGCTCGGCCAGCGCCGTGCGGACCAGGGCGCGGGCCACCGGTACGGCGGCGGCCGTGTGCGGCAGCGCGATGCGCCAGGCGGAGGCGGCGGGTTCGTACAACGTGTGTCCGTTCATGACGCAGGGCGAACCGGTGGTCACCATCGGGCTGTCCTGCTTTCGACGAGGGGAATGGTACGGGGGCCGTCGGCGGCGGCTCTCGGGGCCCTCCGTCCGGGGCCCGGCCCCGGCACGGACGGACTACCCCTGCGAACGTCCGTCCTCCCCCGCCCCCTCCCGTCGTTACCGGGCCATGGACGACCTGTGACGAAGCGACGGACGCCGGTCGCATTGTCACGGCCGGCGCCTGCCGCGAGGTCCCGCTCTATCGCGCCCTCGTGACGACAGTCAAAGACAGGTGATAGCTTCGTGGGGGAGCGCCGGGCACGGCATCGCCGGCGTGCCGGACGACACGGGCAGTCCGCCGAGGAGGCCGTACGTCATGAGTCCCTTCACCGGCTCCGTCACCCGCACCTCCGCGTGGCGGCACCTGCGCGTCGAGCTGGACGGCGGGGTGGCCACCGTCACCCTCGCCCGCCCCGACAAGCTCAACGCCCTCACCTTCGGCGCCTACGCCGACCTGCGCGACCTGCTCGCCGAGCTGTCCCGGGAACGCGCGGTGCGCGCCCTGGTACTGGCCGGCGAGGGCCGCGGCTTCTGCTCGGGCGGCGACGTCGACGAGATCATCGGCGCCACCCTGTCCATGGACACCGCCGAACTGCTCGACTTCAACCGGATGACCGGGCAGGTCGTCAGGGCCGTGCGCGAGTGCCCGTTCCCGGTGATCGCGGCGGTGCACGGCGTCGCGGCGGGCGCCGGGGCCGTCCTGGCGCTGGCCGCCGACTTCCGCGTCGCCGACCCGAGCGCCCGCTTCGCCTTCCTCTTCACCCGCGTCGGCCTCTCCGGCGGCGACATGGGCGCCGCCTACCTGCTGCCCCGCGTGGTCGGCCTCGGCCACGCCACCCGGCTGCTGATGCTGGGCGAGCCCGTCCGGGCGCCCGAGGCCGAGCGGATCGGCCTGATCAGCCGGCTCACCGACGAGGGCCACGCCGACGAGGCCGCCCAGGCCCTCGCCCGCCATCTCGCCGACGGCCCCGCCCTCGCCCACGCCCAGACCAAGGCCCTGCTCACCGCCGAACTCGACATGCCCCTGTCCGCCGCCGTCGAGATGGACGCCGCCACCCAGGCCCTGCTGATGAACGGCGAGGACTACGCCGAGTTCCACGCCGCGTTCACCGAGAAGCGGCCCCCGAAGTGGCAGGGGAGGTGAGGCGGCGGTGACCGGCGCCCAGCGGGTCGCGGTCATCGGCGGCGGGCCCGGCGGCCTGTACGCGGCGGCCCTGCTGAAACGGCTCGGCCCCGCCCGCGAGGTCACCGTCTGGGAACGCAACGCCCCCGACGACACCTTCGGCTTCGGCGTCGTCCTCTCCGACGAGACCCTCGGCGGGATCGAGCACGCCGACCCGGTCGTCCACCAGGCCCTCACACGGGACTTCGTGCGCTGGGACGACATCCACATCGTGCACCGCGGCACCCGGCAGACCTCCGGCGGACACGGCTTCGCCGCCCTCGGCCGGCGCAGGCTCCTCCAGATCCTGCACGCCCGCTGCCGCTCCCTCGGCGTCGACCTGCGCTTTCGCACCGACGCCCCGCCCCCGGACCGGCTGCGGGAGACGCACGACCTGGTGATCGCCGCCGACGGTGTGCACAGCGCCACCCGCGCGGCGTACGCCGACGTCTTCCGGCCCCGGATCACCGAGCACCGCTGCCGCTACATCTGGCTCGCCGCCGACTTCGCCTTCGACGCCTTCCGCTTCGAGATCGCCGAGACCGAGCACGGCGTGATGCAACTGCACGCCTATCCCTACTTCCGCCCGTCCCGCCCCGCGCCCGGCCACCACCCCCCGACGAGCGCCTCCGGGGCACAGGACGAGGGCTCCTCCACGGTCATCGTCGAGATGCGCGAAGAGGTCTGGCGGGCCGCCGGGTTCGGTGAACTGGACGAACGGGAGTCCGTCGAGCGCTGCGCCAAGATCTTCGCCGACGCCCTCGGCGGGCGCCCGCTGCGCTCCAACAAGTCCGCCTGGACCACCTTCCGCACGGTGACCGGCGAGCACTGGTCGCACGGCAACCTGGTGCTCCTCGGCGACGCCGCGCACACCGCCCACTTCTCCATCGGCTCCGGCACCAAACTCGCCGTCGAGGACGCCGTCGCCCTCGCCGCCTGCCTGGACGAACAGCCCACGATCGCCGAGGCGCTGACGACGTACGAGGCGGAGCGCAAGCCCGTCGTCGCCTCCACCCAGCGCGCCGCCCGGGCCAGCCTGGAGTGGTTCGAGAACCTCGGCCTGTACCTCGGCCAGCCGCCCCGCCAGTTCGCCTTCAACCTGCTCACCCGCAGCCGCCGCGTCACCCACGGCAACCTGCGCCTGCGCGACGCCCGCTTCACCGACGCCGTCGAGCGCGAGTTCGGCTGCCCGCCCGGCACACCCCCCATGTTCACCCCGTTCCGGCTGCGCGGCCTGACCCTGCGCAACCGGGTCGTCGTCTCGCCCATGGACATGTACTCCGCCGTCGACGGCGTCCCCGGCGACTTCCACCTCGTGCACCTCGGCGCGCGGGCCCTGGGCGGCGCCGGCCTGGTGATGACCGAGATGGTGTGCGTGAGCCCCGAGGGCCGGATCACCCCGGGCTGCACCGGTCTGTGGACCGGGCGGCAGACGGAGTCCTGGCGGCGGATCACCGAGTTCGTGCACCGGCAGGCACCGGGCACCGCCATCGGCGTGCAACTAGGCCACAGCGGGCGCAAGGGCTCGACCCGGCTCATGTGGGAGGGCATGGACGAACCGCTGCCCGAGGGCAACTGGCCGCTGGTGGCCGCCTCCCCGCTGCCGTACAAGCCCGGGAGCCAGGTCCCCCGCCAGCTCACCCGCGCCCAGCTCACCGACGTCCGCGAACAGTTCACCTCCGCCGCCTGGCGGGCCGCCCGCGCCGGGTTCGACCTGCTCGAACTGCACTGCGCCCACGGCTACCTGCTCTCCGGCTTCCTCTCCCCGCTGACCAACCACCGCACCGACGCCTACGGCGGCTCACCGGAGAAACGGCTGCGCTTCCCGCTGGAGGTCTTCGACGCCGTGCGCGCCGTGTGGCCCGAGGAACGCCCCATGACCGTACGCATCTCCGCCACCGACTGGGCCGAGGGCGGTACGGGGGCCGAGGACGCCGTGGAGATCGCCCGCGCCTTCGCCGCGCACGGCGCCGACGCCGTCGACGTCTCCACCGGCCAGGTGGTCGCCGAGGAGCGGCCGGAGTTCGGGCGGTCGTACCAGACGCCGTTCGCCGACCGGATCCGCCACGAGGCCGGCGTCCCGGTCCTCGCGGTCGGCGCGATCTCCTCCTGGGACGACGTCAACTCCCTGATCCTGGCCGGGCGTACGGACCTGTGCGCGCTGGCCCGCCCGCACCTGTACGACCCGCACTGGACCCTGCACGCCGCCGCCGAACAGGGGTACCAGGGTCCCGGCGCGGTGTGGCCGGCCCCCTACCGCGCGGGCAGCAGGCGCCCGCAGACCGGCCGCACGGACGCGCCCGCACCGCGCCTGCGCCCCGGTGGCTGACACGCGGCCGGACCGGCCGCCCGGAATCAGGCCAGACCCGCGAACTCGGCTCCCGCGTCCCGCAGCCGCTCGTGCAGGCCCCGGAAGACGGCGGCCGAGCGGAGTCCGGGCCAGTGGGCCGGCAGCAGGTGCGCGGGCAGGCCGGGATCGGCGTAGGGCAGATGACGCCAGGAGTCCAGGGCGAGCAGGTAGTCGCGGTACGCCTCCTCGGGCGGGGTGTCACCGCGCCGCTCCCAGGCCTCCAGCACCCCCGCGTGCCGGGCGAGGAACGCCTCGTGCTGCTCGGCGACCGCCGCGAGGTCCCACCAGCGGCCGACCGCCTCGGCGGTCGGCGTGAAACCCAGGTGCTCACCGCGGAAGAAGTCCACGTACGCGTCCAGCCGCAGCCGCCGCAGCGTGTGCCGGGTCTCCTCGTACAGCCGGGCCGGCGCGATCCACACCCCGGGGGCCGCCGTGCCGAAGCCGAGCCCGGCCAGCCGCGACCGCAGCACGTGCCGCTTCTGCCGCTCCGACTCCGGCACGGAGAACACCGCCAGCACCCAGCCCTCGTCGCCGGGCGGCGTGCCCGCGTAGATGCGGCGGTCGCCGTCCTCCAGCAACTGGCGTGCCTCGGCGGACAGTCCGTAGCCCGCGGCGCCCCGCGCGGTGCGGGCCGGGAGCAGCAGCCCGCGCCGCTTGAGCCGGGACACCGAGGAGCGCACCGAGGGCGCGTCCACCCCGACCGCCGCCAGCAGCCGGATCAGCTCGGCGACGGGCACCGGGCCGGGCGCGAAGCGGCCGTACGCCCCGTAGAGCGTGACGATGAGGGAGCGGGGGCTGGTCGGTGCGGGGGGCGCGGGCTGGACGGACACGTTGATCATTTTAGGTCGTCGGTACGACTGCCGGTCACCGTCACCGCTGGTCACCCTCGGCGCCGAGCCCACTGAGCCCGCCGACCCCGCCGAGCCCGTCACGCCCACTGAGCCCATCGCGCCCGTCGAGCCCGCCGTCCGGGTCCGGGCCGGCCGCCGTGCGCAGCCGGAAGCGCTGGAGCTTGCCGGTGGCCGTGCGCGGCAGGGCGTCGAGGAAGACGACCTCGCGCGGGCACTTGTACGGTGCCAGCTCGGACTTCACGAACGCGCGCAGCGCCTCCGGGTCCCGCACCGCGCCCCGCCGCAGCACCGCGTAGGCCACCACGACCTGGCCGCGTGCGTCGTCGGGCCGCCCCACCACCGCCGCCTCCACCACGTCCGGGTGGCGCAGCAGGGCGTCCTCCACCTCCGGACCGGCGATGTTGTACCCGGCCGAGATGATCATGTCGTCGGCGCGGGCGACGTAGCGGAAGTAGCCGTCGGAGTCGCGGACGTAGGTGTCGCCGGTGATGTTCCAGCCGTCGCGCACGTACGCGCGCTGGCGGGCGTCGGCCAGGTAGCGGCAGCCGACCGGCCCCTGGACGGCGAGCAGCCCCGGCTCGCCGTCGGGCACGGGCCGGCCGTACTCGTCCTGCACGCGCGCGTGCCATCCCGGTACGGGCACCCCGGTCGTGCCCGGCCGGATGTCCCCGTCCGCGGCCGAGACGAAGATGTGCAGCAGTTCGGTGGCCCCGATGCCGTTGATGATGCCGAGGCCGGTGCGCTCGCGCCAGCCGTGCCAGGTGGCCGCGGGCAGGTTCTCCCCGGCCGACACGCAGCGCCGGAGCGAGGAGACGTCGTGGCCGCCCAGCCGGTCGAGCATGGCGCGGTAGGCGGTGGGCGCGGTGAACAGCACGGAGACGCGGTGTTCGGCGACCGCCGCCAGCAACTGCGCGGGGTGGGCCTCCTCCAGCAGCAGGGCGCTGGCGCCGGCCCGCATCGGGAAGACCACCAGGCCGCCGAGACCGAAGGTGAAGCCGAGCGGCGGACTGCCCGCGAAGACGTCCTCGGCGCGCGGCCTGAGCACGTGCCGGGAGAAGGTGTCCGCAATGGCCAGGACGTCCCGGTGGAAGTGCACGCAGCCCTTGGGGCGCCCGGTGGTGCCGGAGGTGAACGCGATGAGCGCCACGTCGTCGGCGGCGGTGTCCACCGCCCGGAAGGGGACCTCCGGCACCGGCCGGCGCAGCAGGTCGTCGGGGCCGTCGCCGCCGTACGGGGTGATCGAGAGCCCCGGCACGTCCGCCTTGGCCAGGTCCCCGACGGCCCGCACGTCGCACAGCGCGTGCCGGATGCGGGCGATCTCGCAGATCGTGGCCAGCTCGTGGGCCCGCTGCTGGGCCAGCACGGTGACGGCCACGGCGCCCGCCTTGAGGACCGCCAGCCAGCAGGCGGCCAGCCACGGTGTGGTCGGGCCGCGCAGCAGGACCCGGTTGCCGGGCACCACACCGAGGTCGGCGGTGAGCACCTGAGCGATGCGGTCGACGCGGGCGCGCAGGTCGGCGTAGGTCCAGGTCTCGCCGGCGGGGGTGCGGAACACGGGGCGCGCGTCGGTGGGCCCGGGGCGGCCGAGGAGTTCGGCGGCGCAGTTCAGCCGGTCGGGGTAGCGCAGCTCCGGCAGGTCGAACCGCAGCCGCGGCCACTGGTCGACGGGCGGGAGGTGGTCGCGCGCGAAGGTGTCCACGTGGGCGGAGCGGACCGGCGGCCGGACGGTGTCCCCGGCGCCCGGCCCGGTGCTCCCGGGGCCCGCACCGGCCCCGTTCGTGCGGCCGGCGCCCGCGCCGGCTCCGTCCGTGGGGCCGGCGTCCGGGCCGGCACCGTCCGCGCGGGTGGCGTCCGCGCCGGGATCCGTCGGGTTCATGGCGGTTCGCCCCCTTGTCGTGGTGGGCTCGCACAGGGAGCGTATCGTGTTGATGACGACAGTCAACGGGGCGCGATACGGTGGTCGTGGACCCCGGTCGTCCCGGGGGAGGGAGGACCGGCGAATGTCCGCATTCTCGCTCGAACCGGCCCAGACCGCCTGGTGTGCCGAGCTGCGCTCGCTGGCCGCGGACCGGCTGCGCCCGCTCGCCCAGCAGGGGGAACCGGGCCGCGTGAACCGCCCGCTCCTGACCGAACTGGGCCGACTCGGGCTGCTGGAGCGCCTGTTCACCTCCGGCGCCCTGGACCTGTGCCTGATGCGGGAGTCCCTGGCGTACGCCTGCACGGAGGCCGAGACCGCCCTCGCCCTCCAGGGCCTGGGCGCCCACCCGGTGCACGCCCACGGCACCCCGGCCCAGTGCGCCCGCTGGCTGCCGGCCGTGGCGGAGGGCAGCGCGGTCGCGGCGTTCGCGCTGAGCGAGCCGGGCGCGGGCTCGGACGCGGCGGCCCTGGCGCTCCGCGCGGAACCGGAGGACGGCAGCCCGGCCGGCGCGCGCCCCCGGCCCGCCCGCGAGGGACCGGACGGGGCGGCGAGCGCAGCCGGACCGCAGGCTTCCCGCACGGCGCCCGCCGGGCCGGGCGGCACCGCCGACGCGCCGGACGGGGGCGGCGCGGCGGCGCCCGGCCGCCCCCGGCGCTGGCGGCTCACCGGCACGAAGTGCTGGATCTCCAACGCCCCCGAGGCGGACCTCTACACCGTCTTCGCGCGCACCACGCCCGGCGCCGGCGCCCGCGGCGTGACCGCGTTCCTGGTCCCCGCCGACCGCCCCGGCCTCACCGGCAGCGCCCTGGAGATGCTCTCCCCGCACCCCATCGGCACCCTGGACTTCGACGGCGTCCCCGTCACCGAGGACGACGTGCTCGGCGAGGTGGACCGCGGCTTCCGGGTGGCGATGAGCACCCTGAACCTGTTCCGCCCCAGCGTCGGCGCGTTCGCGGTCGGCATGGCCCAGGCGGCGCTGGACGCGACCGTCGCCCACACTGCCGGCCGCGACGCCTTCGGCGGCAGGCTGAGCGACCTCCAGGCCGTCGCCCACCAGGTGGCCGAGATGGCCCTGCGCACCGAGGCGGCCCGCCTGATGGTGCACGCCGCGGCGAGCGCGTACGACGACGGCTGTCCGGAGGTCCCCCGCCGCTCCGCCATGGCCAAACTCCTCGCCACCGAGACCGCGCAGTACGTCGTCGACACCGCCGTCCAGCTGCACGGCGCCCGTGCCCTGTGCCGGGGCCACCTCCTCGAACACCTCTACCGCGAGGTGCGCGCCCCCCGGATCTACGAGGGCGCCAGCGAAGTCCAGCGCGCCATCATCGCCAAGGAGCTGTACGCCCAGCACCGGACCGGGGAGGCCCCGTGACCGTCCAGCGCGTCAACCCGCCCGAGCTGTCCCCGCCCACCGGCTTCTCGCACGCCGTCGTCGCCACCGGCTCCCGCGTCGTGTTCCTGGCCGGCCAGACCGCGCTCGACCAGGACGGAAAGGTGGCCGGAAAAACCCTCCCCGAACAGTTCGCCCGCGCCCTCACCAACCTGCTCACCGCCCTGCGCGCCAGCGGCGGCACCCCCGCCGACCTCGCCCGCGTCACCGTGTACGCCACCGACGTCGCCGCCTACCGCGCCCACGCGGGTGAACTCGGCCGCCTGTGGCACCGGCTGGCGGGCCGGGACTATCCGGCAATGGCCGTCGTGCAGGTCGTACGCCTGTGGGACGAGGAGGCGATGGTGGAGCTGGACGGTCTGGCGGTCCTCGCCTGACGGGCCGTGGGCCGACACCGCCGACCGCCCGCCAACTCGCCACCGAAGGGGTGAGGGTCACGGCGCGGGCCACGGTCGCCGGGTAGCAGTGGAGGCCCCCATTCCACTCACCCGTACCGGGAGGCCCCGATGTCCCTCACCCCGTCCCGCACCCGTGGACGATCCCGCATCCGTGGACGATCCCTTCTCGGCGTGCTCGGCACGGCCGCCGCCGCGCTGCTGCTGAGCGCGCCCGTCTCCGCCGCTCAGACGGCCGCCGAGGAGAGCCTCACCGTCGACCCGGCGGTCCGGACGGCGGCCGACGGCACCGTCACGATCTCCGGCACCTACCGCTGCACCGGCGCGAGCGGCCCCGTCTTCGTCAGCTCCGCCATCAGCCGCACCGGCTCCGTCACCCGCTACGGCATCGGCGGCACCCGGGCGGTGTGCGACGGAGCCGTGCACACCTGGGCCAACACGGGCACACCGGCGAACCCGCTGGAGCCGGGCGCCGCGCACGTCGAGGCCACGGTCATGGAACTCACCACCCAGGGCGGCCTGCCGCTGATGCCCCGCTTCCACGCGGTCGCCGAGCAGGACGTCACCCTGTCCCGGGCCTCCTGAGCCCCGGCCGGGCGCACCGCGGGAGACCGGCCGGCTGCCCGCGTCCGCGCCGCCCGCCACCGCGAGCGGGCAGCCACCCTCCCTGCGGCGGACGGTCCATGACATCCTGTGACGCCACAGGACGTCACACAGGGTGCCGGACGAGCGCGGGCGCCCGGCGGTTACGGGGAAGATCGATGAAGCTCTGCTTTCTGGTGGAGGAGCAGTACCGCCACGACGGCATGCCGGTCGAGGTGATCCGCCGACTGGCGTCCTGGGGACACCAGGTGGACGTCGTACGGCCGGGCGGCTCCCTGCTGGACATGACGCAGGCGATCCAGGCGGGCGCCCATGACGCCTGGGTGCTCAAGACGGTCTCCGGCGGCCCCGGACTCACCCTCCTGGAAGCCGCCGCCCTCGCCGGGATGACCACCGTCAACGACGCCCGGGCCATCCGCGGCGTGCGGGACAAGGCGCTCGCGGCGGCCGTCGGCCGCAGCCGCGGGCTGCCGCTGCCGCCGACCTACGCGGCGGCCCGCCCCGAACTGCTCGCCCGGATCCCCGAGTCGGAGTACCCGCTCGTCGTCAAGCCCGCCGACGGCAGCTCCGGCCGGGCGGTGCACCTGGTCCCCGCCCCGGACCGGCTCGCCGGACTCCTGCCCGAACTGGCCGGGGAGGGCATGCTCATCGCCCAGCCGTACGTGCCCAACCCGGGCCTCGACGTCAAGGTCTACAGCGTCGGCGGCGACCTGTACGCCACCGAGCGCCGCTCCCCGCTCCACCCCGACCACGCCGTCCGGGAACGCCGCGTCGCGCTGCCGGCCGAGGTGGCCGCGATCGCCGCCCGGGTCGGCGTGGTCTACGGCCTCGATCTGTACGGGGTGGACGTGGTGCTCGGACCCGACGGTCCCGTGGTCGTCGACGTGAACGACTTCCCGAGCTTCCGTCAGGTCCCGGACGGCGTCGCCCGGGTGGCACGCGCCGTGCTCGAACTCGCGGCCCGCCCCGCCACCCCGCCGCCCGCCGCCGCGGACCCGCTGCCCGAGGCGGTCCGGCCCGCTCCGCAGGACGGGACCCCGCTCGTCCTGCCCCTGCCGCCCCACCCCGGACAGGTCCCGGTGACCGCGGGCAAGAACCCATGAGGATAGGCCTGATCACACCCGACCCCGGCCATCCGCTGCTGGCCGCGGCCACCGCACTGCTCAGCCCCGGGCACCAGGTGGAGACACTGGACCCGGCCACGGCGGCGGACCCCGCCGGGCCGCTCGCCGACGTCTACCTCCTCAAGGCCCGTACACCGCGCGCCCTGGCCCTCGCCCGCGCCCTGGAACGACGGGGCGCACCCGTGGTGAACACGGCCGCCGCGACGGAGCTGTGCCAGGACCGCACGGCGATGGCCGCACACGCCCGGCGGGCCGGCCTGCCCTTCGCCGCCACCCGCACCTTCACCAGCCTCGCCGCACTGGCCGCCGCGCCGCCGCCGGCCGGACCCGTGGTCGTCAAGAGCCGCCACAGCCGGCGGCACGACGTGGTGGCCCGCGTGGACGGCGCCGCGGAACTGGCGCGGCTCGCCGCCGCCCACCCCCGGGAACCGGTCGTCGTCCAGGACTTCACCCCGAACAGCGGCTGGGACCACAAACTGTGGGTCGTGGGGGACCGGCTCTTCGCCGCCCTGCGCCGTTCCGAACTCTCCCCCGAGGGGCGGGGCCCGACGCTGTCCCTGGCCCTCGACGCCCTCCCGCCGGGCTGGGCCGCCCTGGCCCGCCGCGTCGGCACGGTCTTCGCCCTGGACGTCTACGGCGTCGACATCCTCGACGGCGGCGAGGGCACCGCGGTGATCGTCGACATCAACGCCTTTCCCGGCGCCCGCGACCAGCCCGGAGCGCCCGAGGCCCTGGCGGCACTGGCGCTGTCCCGGGCCACGGCGGGCGGCGGGCCCGCCGCGGCCCGGCCGCGCGACCCCTTCGCGCGGCCCCCGCGCACGTGACCTGGGCGTACACCCGCCGGACGGGGTGAGGCACCCGCCGGGGCCGCTGCCGGAGCCGTCCGGCGGCCCGGCCCGGTTCCGGGGCCCCGCCGCGCCCGGAAAGGGTCGACGAGCACGGCCGGCGCGCGCTCCCTGCGACGGCGTACGACCGCTCCGCTCGCGGCCACGCGGCCGGGGCGAGCGGGAGTGGGCGGACGGGCGGAGCGGGCCGGACGGGTGGGCGCGGGCCGGATGGTCGGGTGGGGGCCGGACGAGTGGGGCGGGCCGGATTGGTGGCGCGGGCCGGGTGGGCCGGCGCGCGGGCGGGGCGGGGATCCGGCCGCGCCCACCGGTGGGACGGGTCAGGCGTCGGCCGGGCGGCGCCGGGCCAGGACGGCGACCGCGCCGAGCAGCACCCAGAGCAGGCCGGCGAACCAGGTCATCACGGTCGTCACGGGGAAGGAGCGGGCGGCCAGCCCGATGCCGACGACGGGCGCGGTCAGGCCCAGGTAGGCGATGAGGAACAGCCCGGCGAGCGCCTCGCTGCGCTCGGCGGGCGCCGCCAGCGCGGCGACCGTGCCGACGGAGGCCTTGAACAGCACGCCCGCGCCGACCCCGGCGACGATGCCGCCGGCCAGGAAGGTGGTCAGGCCGGCGGTGCGCATCCCGGTGACGAGCGCCGCGACCCCGACCGCCTGGGCCGCCAGCCCGAGCCCGCGCCTGGCGGCGGTGCCGAGCCGGATGGTGAGGCTCTGCGCGGCGGCCGCCGCACCGAAGACGGCGAAGACGATCAGCCCGGCGAGCGCCCGGGACGGGTGGTGCAGGGAACCGGCGACGAAGCCCGGGGCCACGGAGGTGAACAGTCCGAAGACGGCGAAGGAGGCGAAGGAGGCCGCCGCGGCCGCGGTGAACCCGGCACGGTCACCGTGGTCGAGCGAGACCCGCTGCGGCCGGTAGGCGGGCCTGACGAACTGCTCCTCGACCGTCTCGGGCGTCAGCGCGACGGCGGCCATGGCAGCCAGCAGCAGCACGGCGAAGACGAGGTAGGGGGTGCGCAGCGGGCCGGTGACCCACTGGGCCAGGACGCCGGAGACGAGCGGACCGACGCCGAGGCCGCCGATGTTGGCCGCGGTCGACACCAGCTCGAAACGCTGGGTGGAGGCACCGGGCCGGTGCGCGGCGTGCAGCTCGTGCAGGTGGGCCGTCGCGGTGGCGGTGACCATGCCGACCCCCAGGCCGGTGACGACCCGGGCGACCAGGAGGACGGGCAGCGCCGTGCTCGTCAGGAAGAGCACGGCGGCGATCAGCTCCAGGCCGATCGCCGGGACGAGTGTCTTCTTGCGGCCGACCCGGTCCGACACGTGACCGGCCAGGACCAGACTGATCACGACGCCCACCGCGTAGGCGGCGAAGACGAGGGTGACCACGAACGTGGAGAAGCCGTCCTTGGCCATGTACAGCGGGTACAGCGGCGTGGGAACGGTGGAGAACGCCATCGCCGTCAGGAACGCGAACGCGACGAGCGAGAACCCGACGCCGTGGCGCCGGGCGCCGGCGCGGCGCGGGGCGGCACCCCGCGGACCGGTGGACGCGGCCCTGCGCTCGCGGGCCGCGGAGATCGACTGCGTCATGGGGAACAGCTCCAGACTGGGACGGACGGACGGTCGGGACGGTGGGTAGAACACCCCTCAGAATGCGGCGCCGGAAGCATCTCGTCCAACGAAAGTCCCAGACCATAGCCATCTCTCAGTGAGATGATCGGGGGATGGAACTGCGCCAGCTCTCCTGTTTCGTCGCCGTGGCCGACGAAGCGAACTTCACCCGCGCCGCCGCCCGGCTGCACATCGTCCAGTCCGCGGTCTCCAGCACCATCAAGAGCCTGGAACGCGAGCTGGGCACGCAGCTGCTCGACCGCAATTCCAAGCGGGTGCTGCTCACCGACGCCGGCGCCGCGCTGCTCCCGCGCGCCCGCGCCGCGCTGCTCGCCGCGCAGGAGGCCGCGGACGCGGTCGCCGAGGTCAGCGGCGGACTGCGCGGCACCCTGCGCCTGGGCACGCTGACCTCGGTCCGGCTGCTCGACCTGCCCGCGCTGCTCGGAGAGTTCCACCGCCGCCATCCCGGCGTGCTGCTCCGGACCAGCGCCGAGCCCTCCGGCTCCCAGGGCCTGGTGGCCGCCCTCCTCGACCGGCAGCTCGACCTGGCGTTCGTCTCACTGCCGGGTCCCTGCCCGGCGGGCATCTCGCTGACCGGCCTCACCAGCTCGGTCCTCGACCTCGTCGTACCGGCGGGCCATCCGCTGGCCGGGCGCGGCAGCGTGTCGATCGCCGAGCTGACCGGACTCGACTTCGTCGACTCCCCGGTGGGCTACGGCAACCGGGCCGTGGCCGACCGCGCCTTCGCCGCGGCCGCCGTACCCCGCCGCGTCACCGTGGAGAACACCGATGTCGCCACCGGCGTGGACTACGTACGGCACGGCCTGGGGGTGGCGCTCCTGCCCAGGTTCGCGCTCCGGGAGGCCGAGGACGTCGCCGTCCTGACGGTGCGCGACGCCGACCTGACCTGGCCCCTCTCCCTCGCCGCCCCGAGCGGCCACCGCCCCGGCGCGGCGGCGCGCGCCATGATCGCACTGGCCCGCGAGTACGTGACCTGACCGGGCGGGCCCCAAGGCGTGAGACATGAGGTGCGTGAGGCCGTCGGACGCCGGAGCCGGGCGACGACCGGCTCGGATGTACGGACCCCCGCCCGTCCTCTGCGTACGGGCACCCCGGCCGTCCCCGGCGCGTGACGACCCGTCGGCTCCCGCGGGCCGACCCCCGGACCGGCCGACTTCCGAACCGGCCGACTTCCGGTTGGGTTCCGCAGGCCGGCTCCGCACCGGCCGGTCCGGCCGCTGTCCGGCTGTCAGTCTCCTGAGCCGCCGTTGAAGGTCATGTCGCCGTTCGCCTGGTAGATACGGGAGTGGTGGCCGCCTCGCGCCTGCATCCGCACCCCGTCGCGGCGAGCGGCTGCGTCCGGCGGCAGGAGGGGCCTCAGCACCTCGTCCAGCACCCGCTGGAGCTCCTGACGCAAGGCGGGATCCGCGGTCAGCAACTGCTGGAGCTGCGGCGCCCACTCCAGAGCCAGGGCCTCCTCGGCCTGCCTGTCATCGATCTCCCTGGCCGCTCGCACGTCCTCGCGCACCTCGGCCAGCCGGCCCGCCACGGACGGGACCCGGTCGGGACGGGTCCGCTGCCACAGCACCAGCACCGCCGAACGCGCCTGCTGCCACGCGTCGGTCGCCATCGAACCGACCAGAGCGCTCGCCGCGCTCATCACCAGCGGGTCCATGTCCCCTCCCCGTCCCCTCAGCCACCCTGGCCGTCGGTGGTGTTCCACACGACGGTCTCGAACTCCACCGCGGACATGTAGTCCTGCGGCGCCCTGGTCACCTTCAGCCGGACCACGTGCCCTTCGTCGGTGCGCAGACACAGCACGATGCCCTCCCGCAGCTTGACCCCGTAGGTTTCGCCGCCGGCGTCGACCGTGTCGGCGCAGTCGGACTCGCCGGGCTCCCTGGTGGGGTCCTGCCACCGCGCGATGGCTCCGTTCCCCGCGAAGGCCCGCAGGCCGTCCCCCAGTTCCCCGGTGGAGATGTCGAACCCGCCGAGGGCAGAGGTCGAGCCGGACACGGGGTGGTCCCCGTCCAGTTCCTTGCCGTCCCCCGCGCCGATCGCCAGGGTGCCCTGCCAGCGCACGGTGGATCCGGCGGGCGTCTTCCGCGCGGGGTGGTCCGGGGAAGCCGTCGCCGGGTCCGTGCCGCTCGGGGTGCCCGCACCGGCCGTGGCACCGGGCGGGGCGGAGGCGTGGTCCACCGTCGGACCATGGGCCGGGGAGCTCACGGCCGCGGGGGGCGCCTGGCCGCCGGGCTCCTTCTTCCCGTGCCCGGTCGTGAGCACGTACGCGCCCCCCGCCCCGGCGGCGACGGCGACCACGGCGGCGAGGACGGCCCATCCGCTCACGAGGACATGAGTGATCCTGCTGCGGTTGATGTCGCGCGCAGCCTGGTAGATCCGGCCCCCGTCGCCCGTCCGGCCGTCGAGACCGGACCCGTGCTCGGGCTCCTGGGGCTGTTCCCACCGGGCGTCAGATCTGTCACCGGCCACTGCCAGCCATCCCCCCACCTGATGCTCCGTGCGTCGGGAAGCGTACGGGAAAGAGGCGACGGCTGATCAGGTTTCGCCCGAACTGGCTAGTTAGCGGGGGAGGTTGTGACCGTCCGCTCGCCATGGGCCAGGGGCCCGGCCGGTGCCGGGATCCGGTCCCGGTCACGGGGCGGTGGCGGACGCCGGCGCGGCAGGAGCCCTCTCGGCGCCGGTCTGCTGCGATCGCAGCAGGCCCAAGTGCCTGCGGACGGCCAATGGCGAGAGACCGGCCGAGTGCGAGCGTGAGGGTGGGCCGCAACCGCTGGTCCGGCTCTGTGTGTGGAGTACCCCTCGAAAGGCTCGTGGATGTCCCCTCTCGCCCGCTGGTGCCACCGGCACCGGCTCGCCGTCGTCCTGGCCTGGGTGGGCCTGCTGACCGCTCTCGGGGCCGCGGTCGGCGTGGGCGGCAGCGACTTCGGCGACAGCCCGGTCGCGCAGAACACCGACTCCGCCAGGGCCACGGCCCTGTTGCGGGAGGCGGCGAGCAGCGCGGCGGGCAGGAGCGGCCGGATCGTGTGGCAGGTGAAGGACGGCAGGGTCACCGACCCCACCGCCGAGCGGCCGACGGCCGACGCCGTGCACCGGATCGGGGCCGCGCCGGGTGTCGCCTCGGTGAGCAGTCCCTTCTCACCGGCGGGCGAGCGCCAGATCAGCGCGGACGGCAAGACGGCCTACGCCACCGTCGCCTTCGAGCAGGACGTCAGCGACACCCAGACCGACCAGGTGAAGCGACTCGCCACCGACCGTTGAGCCGGGGCCGAAGCCCTCCGCGATCATGCCGTACGCCTGACGGTTCGTCGAGGTCACCGGCAGGTTGCCGTCGTCCGCGGCACCCAGGCGCAGGCGGATCCGCCCGGCCCACCGGCCCCACGGACCCGCTGTGCCCTCCGGCGCGGTCCGCGCCCTGAGCCTGGCGGTGGCCGTCGCCCTCGACGCCCTGCTGACCCACATGGCCGTGCGCGATGTGCAGCGTTGCCGTCCCGGGCTCCAGGCGCGGCCGAAGGCGTTCGGACTGCTCGCCCTCGTGGTCCTGGGCGCGCTGGCCCTGCCGACGCCAGACCTGCCCGATCGCGGTGGCCAGCCTGGCCTCGGCCGCCTTGTCGGCGGCGGTGGGCTCGCCGGTCTGACCGTCGTGGTCGCCCTGCTCGGCATGCTCACCCTCTCGAAAGCGCCCGGTCCGGTGAGCGGGGCAGCCACCAGTTGGCGCGCCCGCACAGGTGCATGAGCGCCGGTACGCGCCGAGTACCGGGAAGCCGCGCCCGAGCCTCGGGATGCTGGGGCGGGGCAAGGCAGGCGGAATGATTCTCCGGTTCTCGCCGGGGCGTGCCAGTCCTCGGTGATCACTTGGCGGGCAGCAGACCCCTCCCTCTTTGCGCGCCTCGACTGGGGCTTTGCCACTACTTGACCAGGATCGCGAGAGCAAATCGGCTCGGTGATCTACCGTCTTCGTGCCGGTCAGCCGACTCAGGGGGAGCAGAAGACGCCATGGGCGACCACAGCGACGGCAGGATACTCGACATCAAGATCGCTGATCTGAAGGCGACCGCCCCGCATTTCCACACGCACAGCTCCGACCTCGCCAAGGCGCTGACCAAGCTCAAGACGGCTCTGGCAGCGGCCGGTTCGCCGTGGGGTGACGACGAGCAGGGGAAAAAGTTCCACGAGCACTACGGCCCGCACGTCAGGAGGATGGAGACCGCCGCCGGGATTCTCGCGCTCGGCCTGGCCAGCATCGAAGCGGCCATGACCGACATGGCCGACGGTCACATCGACAACGAACTACTGGTCCGCTCGATGTTCAGCAAGATCCAGCTCGCCCCGCACGACGGCAAGGGGAACGCGCAGTGAGCGCGGCGGACAAGGCCAAAGAGATCGTCCAGGATTTGACCGGCATGTGGTGGCCGGATGCCGACGAAGGGGGTCTGCGCGACGCGGCCAAAGCCTGGCGGGACTTCGCCGACGACCTGGAAGACGTGACGGTCGCGGCGAACAAATCGGCGCGCGCCATCATCGAGCACAACAAGGGCGAGGCGATATCCGCCTTCGACGACCCGTTCTGGCGACGCTACTACTACGACGGCCACGGCTGGCTCCGGGACATGATCGATGGCGCCCGAGACATGGCCAAGGCCCTTGACCAGTACGCCGATGTCGTCCACGAGGCCGTCAAGCGTCTGGAACACGAGTTGGAGATCGCCGGCGCCACCATCGTCGCCGGCACCGCCCTGGCGGTCTTCACGCTCGGCATCTCCGAGGGCGCCGCGGCAGCCGCCACCGCCTCGATCCTGGAGCTGTCCGCCACGCTCGGCGTGACCGTGTCCACCGAGATCGCCACCATCGCCGGCACCACCCTCGCCACGGCCGCCATCGGGGGACTCGAATCGATCACGGTCGACCTCGCCGTGACCCAGCCCGTCGCCATGGCCACCGGCGAGAGCAAGGGCCTCAGCCTCGACGAGGTGAGTGATTCCGCCCTCTACGGCATGGCGTTCGGTGGCGCCTTCGGGGCAGGTGGGGGCACAGCTCGAATCGTCGCCGAGAACGGCGGCATGGAGAGCCTGTTCAACGGCTTCCGGCTGAACAGCGCGGCCCTCGACGAGATGGGCAAGTCCCGTACGTGGAAGCTGATCCAGTCTCCCGACTCGAAGATCCCCGTCGCACCGGCACGGGCCGGCGACTACGAACTGGTCTCGGGCGACCCGGTCTACTTCGGCAAGAACACCACCACGGTGGGCTACGACGAACGCACCCTGAACAACCTGCAACGGGTCGCCCGTGTCCCCGGCGTACACGACGTGGTCGTCCATGGCACGGACGAGGGGGTGTTCGTGCCCGGCCGCGTCAACGCTGCGGGAAAGACCCTTATGGACTTCGAAGTGCACCCCAATCACATCGCGGACGCCATCCGCAGCAATCCCAACTACCACGGTGAACCGGTGCGCCTCATCTCCTGCCACTCCGGCGCAGACGCGAGACCGCCCGAACTGCCCCTCGCGCAGTCCGTAGCCAACGAGCTCGGCGTGCCCGTGGCGGCGCCCACGAGCAAGGTGGGAACCTCCCCCCAACTCGGACTCAACCAGACCCCCACCATCGGCAACAATGGCTACTGGCGCACCTACCTGCCCATGGCCCACTAGCGGCAGGCTCACAGGAGTGGAAATGATCAAGCGAGCGGGCTTCTACCGGGAGATCGGCGGCCAGGGCATCGCGGCAGACGATGCGCCGTCGCTGCGAGACGCCGTACAGGACAGTGGGCCCTGGGACGAGGACCGTATCCTCGCCTACCTGGGATCGGCCCTGGAGATCTACACCACGATGGGCGCCGAGCGCGACGTCCTCACCGGCGAAGAGTGGATCGTCGGCTCCGGATCCCTGATGACGGATGGCACCTGGCTCTGGCCCGTCGATCTCACGCACTACGTGCGCCGTCACCACGCCGCTCTGCCGCAGGAGTTCCTGGACCACATCCGGGCCAACAACTACACGGTCCCTGTCGTGCCCGACGAACGGGCCAGGCGCATTTTCCGGGAGGAGTTCCCGGACCACGCCCCCGCTGCGGCCCCGTCCAAGGCTGCGGGCTTCTTCACTTGGTACGTGCCGAAACTGGACAGGGCGCGTGCCCATCAACTCCTCACGCATCTGGAGGATGCCGGGCTCTCCGCCGTGCACCCGCTGACCCATGCTTCCTTCGGGTTCCGTGAGACGCCGGTCGGAAACCGTGAGCCGCTGACGGGTGATGGCGCAGCCCTGGCCGCCGCCTTGGCCGACGATCGATACTCGAAGATCGAGTTCACCTGCTGGAAGGGCTACGACCAGTCCCTGACCGGCATCGTGCGACGCACGGACGAGACGACGCAGAGCATCACGCTGCGCCTCACCGGCATTCCCGTGTCCGACCGTGAGGAGGCGGTCGCGGCACTGGTGCGCACGCTCGATCAGGATGCGGCCGACTGCCGCGGGTTCGTCATCGACCGAGCCGGCGTTTCGGCTTCCGAGGACTGGGACCGCATCCTCATCGGTGACGGAGCGCACTTCACCGTGTGGCCCGACACCGTCGGCATCCTCCGGCATCGCGTGGGCAACCACCCTGAGCTGGCCGACAGCAAGCCGACTGCTTACGGCGCACTCGACGTCTTTCACCGCGCGTGAACCTTCGAGCGCCCTACAGGCCCCGGCACTGGCCCAATGACCTGGCCGGGGTTGCGGCCGTTCAGGGGGCGGATGCAGGCCGAGCGGCGCTTCGGACATCGGCACTTCATGAACCTCACCGCCGTGTTCACCGCACCGCCGCAGTTCACAGTCCTCCAAGGGCGCACAGAGATCGGCCGAACCGACCCCAGCCTTCTCACCGAGCGGATCGACGATCCGCGTCGACTTCTTTTCCGTGAGCACGGCAGCAGCCGACTGCACGTCGGCGAGCCGGGCCGACAGGGTCAGTGGGCGGTCAGCAGGCCCGTATCTGTTGATGCAGCCGAAAGTCCCAGAGAACTCCCACTACCCGCAGCCACTTTCTCGGCTCTATGCACTTCCTTGAGGACTTTCATCAATCCCGGCGATGCGAAGGGGAGCGGTCGTTCACGCGCCGGCGTGGCCTGTGGTCCAAGGGCCGTCACCTGCTCCTGATCGCCTCCATGGACACTACCTGACTTCGGCTTGTCAGGGTGACGCCGGTTCGTCGAGAGCCAGGCCGGTGCCCACTATGAAACCGTCGAGGGTGCCTGGCCGGTACTGGAGGCG
>NZ_JBEYJA010000028.1:0-98884 GCF_040703815.1 Streptomyces sp. NPDC006743
TAGAGCGCGTCGACCTTGGACTTGACCTCGTCCTTGCTCGGCTTCTCACTCGGAGCCGCGTTGGCCGCCTGCGCGCTGATCGCGACGGCGGCGGCCGCCGCGGTGGTCAGCACGGTCACACGCGTGCGGCTGGGCTTTTTGGGTCGACGGTGAGACGCCACGGAAGCAAGCTCCTTCTTATGGGTGAACTCCCGTTCGGGAGTTCGAGTTTAAACCTAGTGACCTTGGTCCGGTGGCGCCATCGCTGCGGACAACTCGGCGTGAGGCAGTTCCGGGGCGCCTCGCCGACGCGTAACGTGGCGCCCCATGAAGATCCTCATCAGCGCCGACATGGAAGGCGCCACCGGTGTGACCTGGCCCGCCGACGTGCTGCCGGGGACGCCGCAGTGGGAGCGGTGCCGGTCGATGTTCACCTCGGACGTCAACGCCGCCGTGCTCGGGTTCTTCGACGGCGGCGCCGACGAGGTCCTCGTCAACGAGGCGCACTGGACCATGCGCAACCTGCTGCTGGAGGAGCTGGACGAGCGGGCGCAGATGCTCACCGGGCGCCACAAGTCGCTGTCCATGGTGGAGGGCGTGCAGCACGGCGACGTCGACGGCATCGCCTTCGTCGGCTACCACGCCGGCGCCGGGATGGAGGGCGTCCTCGCACACACCTACCTCGCCAACTCCCTCACCGGCGTGTGGGTGAACGACGTACGGGCCAGCGAGGGACTGCTCAACGCGCACGTCGTCGCCGAGTACGGGGTGCCCGTGGTCCTCGTCACGGGCGACGACGTGGCCTGCGAGGACGCGCTGGGCTACGCGCCCGAGGCGCTGAAGGTCGCGGTCAAGGACCACGTGTCGCGGTACGCGGCCGTCTGCCGGACGCCGGCCCGTACCGCCGCCGACATCCGCGCGGCCGCGGCGAAGGCCACGGCCCTGGCGGTGCGGGGCGAGCCCGTGCAGGGCGGCCCGTTCACCGTCGCGGTGGAGTTCGACGCCGAGCACCTGGCCATGGCCGCCACCGTGGTCCCCGGCGTGGCGCGCGCCGGTGAGCGCAAGGCCGTCTACACCAGCGCCACGATGTACGAGGCAATCCGCACCTTCAAGGCGGTCACCACGATCGCCTCGGCCGCCATCGAGGAGCAGTATGGCTGACGCGCAGGCACTGGACGAGGTCGTCCGGTTCACCTCCGAGCTGATCCGGATCGACACCACCAACCGGGGCGGCGGCGACTGCCGGGAGCGTCCGGCCGCCGAGTACGCCGCCGAGCAGCTGGCCGGTGCGGGGCTGGAGCCGGTGCTGCTGGAGCGCACGCCGGGCCGGACCAACGTCGTCGCCCGGGTCGAGGGCACCGACCCCTCGGCGCCCGCACTGCTCGTCCACGGTCACCTGGACGTGGTGCCGGCGCAGGCCGCGGACTGGAGCGTGCACCCCTTCTCCGGGGAGGTCCGCGACGGCGTGGTGTGGGGCCGGGGCGCGGTCGACATGAAGAACATGGACGCGATGATCCTGTCGGTGATCCGCTCCTGGGCCCGGCAGGGCCAGCGGCCGCGCCGGGACCTCGTGGTGGCGTTCACCGCCGACGAGGAGGCCAGCGCCGAGGACGGCTCGGGCTTCCTGGCCGACGAGCACCCCGAGCTGTTCGAGGGCTGCACCGAGGGCATCAGCGAGTCCGGGGCGTACACCTTCCACGACGGCGCCGGGCGGCAGATCTACCCGATCGCCGCCGGGGAACGCGGCACCGCCTGGCTGAAGCTGACCGCGCGCGGCCGGGCGGGGCACGGCTCCCGCGTCAACAAGGACAACGCGGTGACCCGGCTCGCCGCCGCGATCGCCCGGATCGGCGCCCACCAGTGGCCCCTGCGGCTCACCCCGACGGTCCGCGCCGCGCTCGACGAACTCGCCGCCCTGTACGGCCTGGAGGCCGACCCGCACACCGTGGACGCGCTGCTCGACAAGCTCGGCCCCGCCGCCCGGCTGGTGGAGGCGACGCTGCGCAACAGCGCCAACCCGACCATGCTGGAAGCCGGTTACAAGGTGAACGTCGTCCCGGGCGAGGCCGTCGCCCATGTCGACGGACGGTACCTGCCCGGTGGCGAGGAGGAGTTCCGCGCCACCCTGGACCTGCTGACCGGCCCGGACGTGGACTGGGAGTTCCACCACCGCGAGGTGGCGATCCAGGCGCCGGTCGACTCGCCGACGTTCGCCGCGATGCGGGCCGCCGTCGAGGAGTTCGCACCCGAGGGGCACGTCGTGCCCTACTGCATGGCGGGCGGCACCGACGCCAAGCAGTTCTCGCGGCTCGGCATCACCGGCTACGGCTTCTCGCCGCTGAAGCTGCCCGAGGGCTTCGACTACGACGCCCTGTTCCACGGAGTCGACGAACGCGTCCCCGTCGAGGCGCTGCACTTCGGTGTCCGCGTGCTCGACCGCTTCCTGCGGACGTCCTGAGCCAGTTGGGAGAAGGAAACAGTGCAGAGCCTGCCGTACGGTTCCTGGCCCTCGCCGATCGACGCGGCCCTTGCCGCCGCGCACGACGGCAAGCCGGAGTTCGTGGACTTCGTCGGCGACGAGGTGTGGTGGACCGAGCCGCGGCCCGCCGAGGGCGGCCGCCGGGCACTCGTGCGGCGGCGCGCCGACGGTGGCGAGGAGTCCGTGCTGCCGCCGCCGTGGAACGTGCGCAGCAGGGTCATCGAGTACGGCGGCCGCCCCTGGACCGGGACGGTCGCGGACGGGGTGGTGCTCGTCGTCTTCGTGCACTTCGCCGACCAGCGGCTCTACCGCTGGCAGCCCGGCGCGGGCGAGCCGGTGCCGCTCACCCCCCTGTCGTCGGTGGGCGGGGGACTGCGCTGGGCGGAACCGCAGGTGCGGGCGGAGCGCCGTGAAGTCTGGTGCGTGATGGAGGAGTTCACCGGTGAGGGCCCCACCGACGTCCGGCGCGTGCCCGTCGCCGTACCGCTGGACGGCTCGGCGGCCGGGGACCGGGGCGCGGTGCGTGAACTGACCGCGCAGCGCCACCGGTTCGTGACCGGACCGCGGCTGTCGCCCGACGGGCGGCGGGCCGCGTGGCTGGCCTGGGACCACCCCAGGATGCCCTGGGACGGTACGGAACTCGTGGTGGCCGAGGTGGACGCGGACGGCCGCCTCACCGCGCCCCGCACCCTCGCCGGCGGCCCCGAGGAGTCCGTGGCCCAGGCGGAGTGGGCGGCCGACGGCTCCCTGCTGTACGCGAGCGACCGCGGCGGCTGGTGGAACCTCTACCGCGACGGGCACCCGCTGTGCCCGCGCGAGGAGGAGTTCGGCGGGCCGCTGTGGAAGCTCGGGCAGCGCTGGTTCGCCCCGCTGGAGACCGGTCTCGTGGCCGTCGTGCACGGTCGCGGCGCCACCGCCCTCGGCATACTCGACCCGGAGACCGGCGAGGTCGTCGACGCGGCGGGCCCCTGGGGGGAGTTCGACGCCACGCTCGCGGTGCACGGCGAACGCGTCGTCGCCGTCGGCGCCGGACCGCGCGGCTCCCACGAGGTCGTCGAACTGGACACCCGCACCGGCCGGGCCCGGGTGATCGGCGCCGCCCACCGCGACCCGGTCGACCCCGCCTACTACCCACGACCGCGGGTGCGCACCTTCACCGGGCCGGGCGGCCGTGACGTGCACGCGCACATCTACCCGCCGCACCACCCGGAGCGCGCCGCGCCCGCCGGCGAGCTGCCCCCGTACGTCGTGTGGGCGCACGGCGGCCCCACCAGCAGGTCACCGCTCGTCCTCGACCTGGAGATCGCCTACTTCACCTCGCGCGGCATCGGCGTCGCCGAGGTGAACTACGGCGGCTCCACGGGGTACGGCCGCGAGTACCGCGAGCGGCTGCGCGAGCAGTGGGGCGTCGTCGACGTCGAGGACTGCGCGGCCGTCGCGCTCGCCCTCGCCGACGAGGGCACCGCCGACCGCGACCGGCTGGCGATCCGCGGCGGCAGCGCGGGCGGCTGGACCACCGCGGCCTCCCTGGCCGGCACCGACGTCTACGCCTGCGGCACGATCCTCTACCCGATCCTCGACCTGACGGGGTGGGGCTCGGGGGAGACTCACGACTTCGAGTCGCAGTACCTGGAGAGCCTGGTCGGCCCGCTCGCCGAGGTGCCCGAACGGTACGCCGAGCGCTCGCCCGCCGAGCACGCCGACCGGATCACGGCGCCGTTCCTGCTGCTCCAGGGGCTGGACGACGTGATCTGCCCGCCGGTGCAGTGCGAGCGGTTCCTGGCCCGGCTGAAGGGACGCGACGTGCCGCACGCCTACCTCACCTTCGAGGGCGAAGGGCACGGATTCCGCCGCGCCGACACCATGGTCCGCGCCCTGGAGGCCGAACTCTCCCTGTACGCCCAGGTGTTCGGACTCGACCCGGCCGGCCTGCCGGTGCTGGAGCTGGGCACGTGAAGGAACTCCTGCGCCCCGCCCGGCTCGCCCCGGGCGCCCGCGTCGCCGTCGTCGCCCCCAGCGGTCCCGTCCCGGAGGAACGCCTGCAGGCCGGCCTCGACGTACTGCGCGGCTGGGACCTGGACCCCGTGGTGGCGCCCCATGTGCTGGACCGCCACCGTGAGTTCACCTATCTGGCGGGCACCGACGCCGACCGGGCCGCCGACCTGCAGCAGGCGTGGTGCGACCCGTCGGTGGACGCGGTGCTGTGCGCCCGGGGCGGCTACGGCGTGCAGCGGATGGCCGACCTGCTCGACTGGGAGGCGATGCGCGCGGCGGGGCCCAAGGTGTTCGTCGGCTTCAGCGACATCACCGCGCTGCACGAGGCCTTCGCCGTGCGGCTGGGCCTGGTCACCCTGCACGGTCCGATGGCGGCCGGTGCCGACTTCATCAAGAACGCCCGGGCGCAGGAACACCTCAAGGCGACCCTGTTCGCGCCGGAGACGGTCCGCGTGATCTCCTCCGGCGGCACGGCCCTGGTCCCCGGGCGGGCCAGGGGGGTGACGCTCGGCGGCTGCCTCGCCCTGCTCGCCGCCGACCTCGGCACCCCGCACGCGCGGCCCTCGGCGGCCGGCGGCCTGCTGTGCCTGGAGGACGTGGGCGAGGAGACGTACCGCCTGGACCGTTACCTGACCCAACTGCTGCGCGCGGGCTGGCTGGAGGGCGTCGCCGGGGTGCTGCTGGGCTCGTGGGAGGAGTGCGGCGCGCCCGGCCGGGTGCGGGCGCTGCTGGCGGACCGGCTCGGCCCGCTCGGTGTGCCCGTCGCCGAGGACTTCGGGTTCGGGCACTGCGCGGGCGCGTCGACGATCCCCTTCGGAGTCGCCGCCGAACTCGACGCCCGGGCGGGGACGCTGACGCTGGACAGGCCAGCCCTGCGCTGAGCCGCGGGCTCCTCCTGCCGCTCACCGAATCTCCGTCAAGAAACCTCCGCCGCACCGATTGACGCGGCCCGACACGTGTCACACCATGGCTTGCCGACCGGTTACTTACCGGTTGGTAAGAGCTGCGGGCAGAAGGGGGCGCCGGCCGCCGGGGCCCCCTTCTGCCCGCAGGCCCAAGACGGGTTGTCGGCAGTCGCTCGCCCTCAGTGTGGAGGTCTCGTGTCCCGTCGTGCGCCCCGAACCCGCGCCGCCCTCGTCGTCTCACTCGCAGCCGCGCTGAGCGCGCCCCTGGCGCTCACCGCCCCCGCGGCGGCCGACGGCCAGTACGGTGTGACGCCGCTGAAGTTCACCGTCCGGGCCGGGGAACGCACCTGCACCGTGGACGCCGACCTGTACCGGCCGGCCGGCGCCGACCCGGCGCACCCCGCGCCCGCCGTGCTCGCCACCAACGGCTTCGGCGGGAGCAAGGACGACGGCTCCACCGACGCCATCGGCAAGGCCTTCGCCCGGCGCGGATACGTCTCGCTCGTCTACTCCGGCCTCGGCTTCGGAAAGTCGGGCTGCCTGGTCTCCCTCGACGACCCGGACATCGACGGCCGGGCCGCCTCCCAGCTGATCGACTTCCTCGGCGGCCGACGCGCCGCCGACGACGGCACCCGCGCCGACTACGTCACCCTCGACGGCAGGGGCGACCCGCGCGTCGGCATGATCGGCGGCTCCTACGGCGGCGCCGTGCAACTGGCCACCGCCGCCGTGGACCACCGGGTCGACGCCCTCGTCCCGATGATCACCTGGAACGACCTCGCCTACTCCCTCGACCCCGGCAACGCCGCCGGCGCCCCGGACCTGCCCGGCGCCTTCAAATGGCAGTGGACCAACGGCTTCTACCTCATGGGCGAGAGCCAGCCGCTGACCCAGCCCGCCCTCGACCCCTCCCGGATCAACTCCCTCACCTGCCTGCACTTCGTGACGCGGGCCTGCGACACCGTCCGCACCCTCGACTCGGGCCGCTACCCCGAGGACGCCACCCGGAGCCTGCTCTCCTACGCGCACAGCGTCTCCCCGGTCTCCTACCTCGACCGGGTGAAAGCGCCCACCCTGCTCGTCCAGGGCCAGGCCGACAGCCTCTTCAACCTCAACGAGGCCACCGCCACCTACCGGACCCTCAAGGCACAGGGCACCGAGACCAAGATGATCTGGCAGTCCTGGGGCCACAGCGGAGGCATGTCCGACCCGGCCGCCGGCGAGCTGAACCTCGCCCAGGGCAACCTGGAGACCAGCTACGTCGGCAGGCGCGTCCTCGCCTGGTTCGACCGCTACCTGCACCGCGACCAGAACACCGCAACCGGACCCGACTTCGCCTACTACCGCGACTGGATCACCGACCCCGCTCACACCTACGCGAGCGCGGACCGCCTCCCCGCGCCCAGCCGGACCCTGTACCTCTCCGGCGACGGCAGACTCGTCGACCGGCGCGACGAGGTCACCAGCGGCAGCCGCACCTACACCAACTGGCTCGTCCCCACCAGCCACTCGGAGAGCTCGCTGGCGGGCATCATCAACCTTCCCGACCCCGCCCCCTACGACCTCGCCGGCACCCACCTCGCCTGGACCAGCGAGCCGCTGACACGGGCCACCGACGTCGTCGGCGCACCCCGCGCCACCTTGCGGGTGCACTCCCCGAAGGCCGAGCGCACCCAGCGCTCGGCCGACGCCGCCGACCACCTCGTCCTGTTCGTCAAGCTCTACGACGAGGCGCCCGACGGCACCCGCACCCTCGTGCACCGGCTGGTCGCCCCCGTCCGCGTGCCCGACGTGACCCGTCCCTTCACCGTCACCCTGCCGGGCATCGTGCACCGCTTCGAGCAGGGGCACCGGCTGCGGTTCGTGATCGCGGCCAGTGACGACGCCTACTTCGGCAACCGCGGCGTCAAGCCGGTCACCGTGGTCAGCTCCCCCGAGGACACCGGGGTACTGCAACTGCCCGTCGTGCAGGACTGACAGGGGCCGGACGCCAGGGCGCCTCGCGTAAGGTGACGGCATGCCGCACACCGCGTCCCGCTACCTCGCCGAGGGGCCCCGCACGGGCATCCGTCCCTTCACCCAGGAGGACGGCCCCGAGTTCACCGCCCGGGTCCGCGAGAGCGCCGAGCTGCACCGCCCGTGGCTCTTCCCGCCCGCCACGGCCGAGGCCTACACCGCCTACGCGGGGCGGCTGATCGACGCGCAGGACAGGGCCGGCTTCCTCGTCTGCGAGAAGCCCGGCGGCGACCTCGCCGGTTACATCAACATCAACAACATCGTCCGGGGCGCCTTCCTCTCCGGCGCGCTCGGCTACGGCGCCTTCGCGCACGCCGCCGGACGCGGACTGATGAAAGAGGCCCTGACCCTCGTCATCGAGCACGCCTTCGGACCGATGGGACTGCACCGGCTGGAGATCAACGCCCAGCCGGGCAACACCGCCTCCCTCGCGCTCGCCCGCTCCTGCGGCTTCCGCCTGGAGGGCTACTCCCCGGACATGCTGTACATCGACGGGGCGTGGCGCGACCACGAACGCTGGGCGCTCACCGCCGGGACGCGGACTTCCGGTTGACCTTCATCGTGTCGAGGTCGGTGACGGTCGACCTCAGCTCGCCGAAACCGTAGCCGAGGCCGCGCAGGGTGCTCTCGGCCCGGTCCTCCGCGACGGCCGCCGCCATCTCCTCGCCGTCCCGGGCGTCCGACACCACGACGAAACGCATCGAGAAGTGCTTCAGCGGCGCCGCCTCGTAGGACAGCGTCCCCTCCTCGGTGAACCGCATGCTCATCATCCCGTGGTCGGCGGCCTCGGCGAGCAGCCGCGCCCGCGCCTCCTCGGTCAGCCCGGCCCAGGTACCCCGGACGATGACCCGGTAGGTGTGCTGCTCGCTCATCGCTTCTCGTGCTCCTTCGCCACCGCCCCGGCACACCAGCGCACCGGCGCGTCGCCGCGAACATGGTCGAAAGACCGACTCTACGACGCTCCGGCGGGCCCGCCCACCGCATTTCCGTCCACCGGACGCGGCGGCCCGGCGGGCGCCTTTGCGCAATCCTGACCGCCGGCGCCCCTGGTCAGCTCCCCGGCGGCCGGGTTCCATGGTGATCGTGACGACGATCCGACGCGAGGTACTGACGCTCCCCGCCGCACCCGTGGGCCCCGACAACCCGCTGCCCGCGCTGCGGCCCCTCGACGAGGCCCACCGCATCGACGACCGGGACAGGACCGGTCTGCCGTACGACATGGCCCGGCAGCTCGGCTACGCGCCCCTGCGCAGTGTGCTGCCCGCGCGGATCCGCGACGGCTACGGCAGAACACGCCGGCCCACCGGGATCGACGCCCTCGTCCTGGAGAACGACCGGCTGCGCGCCACCGTCCTGCCGGGCCTCGGCGGCCGGATCGCCTCCCTCGTCCACAAGCCCTCCGGCCGTGAACTCCTCTACCGCAACCCGGTGTTCCAGCCCGCCGACTTCGCCCTCAACGGTGCCTGGTTCTCCGGCGGCATCGAATGGAACATCGGGGCCACCGGCCACACCACCCTCTCCTGCGCGCCCCTGCACGCCGCCCGCGTCCCCGCCCCCGACGGCGGGGCCATGCTGCGCCTGTGGGAGTGGGAACGACTGCGCGACCTGCCCTTCCAGGTCGACCTGTGGCTCCCCGACGGCTCCGACTTCCTGCACGTCGGCGTCCGCGTCCGCAACCCGCACGAGCGGCCGGTCCCCGCCTACTGGTGGTCCAACACCGCCGTCCCCGAGGAACGCAGGATCCTCGCGCCCGCCGAGGAGGCCTGGCACTTCAGCTACGAACGCCGGCTGCGCCGGGTCCCGGTCCCCGTGCACGACGGCGCCGACCGCACCTACCCCCTCAACAGCCCGTACGCGGCCGACTACTTCTACGAGGTGCCGGCCGGGCGGCGCCGCTGGATCGCCGCCCTGGACGAGGACGGCACCGGCCTCGTGCAGACCTCCACCGACGTGCTGCGCGGCCGCAAACTGTTCGTCTGGGGCACCGGCCCCGGCGGGCGCCGCTGGCAGCAGTGGCTCACCGAGCCCGGCACAGGCGGCTACTGCGAGATCCAGGCCGGACTCGCCCGCACCCAACTGGAGCACGTCCGGCTGGAGGCGGAGAGCGAGGTGACCTGGCTGGAGTCCTACGGCCCGCTCGACGCACCGCCGCCGACGGGGGACTGGGACAGCGCCGTACGGCGCACCGAGGAGCGGCTGGAGGCCGTCCTGCCGCGCGCGGACGTCGAGGCCGCCCACGCCGCCTGGCGGCCGTACGCCGACGCCGAACCGGACGAGGTCCTCGCCACCGGATCCGGCTGGGGCGCCCTCGAGGTGCTGCGCGCCGGCTGGACACTGCCCGGCACGCCGTTTCCCGGGTCCACGATCACGGCCGCGCAGCAACCCTGGCGGGAACTGCTGCGCACCGGCTCCTTCCCCGAGCCGCGCCGGGCCGGCCCGCCCGGCGAGAGCCTGGTCGCCCCGCACTGGCGCGACCTGCTGGAGACGGCTCCCGCCACACCGCTCGCCGAGTACCACCTCGGGGTCGCCCAGTGGCACGCCGGTGACCGCGCGCAGGCGGTGCGCAGCTGGGAGCGCGCGCTCGAACTGGCCCCCTCCCCTTGGCCGTTGCTGCGCTGCCTGGCCGTCGCCGACCAGGAGACGGGCCACCACGAACGGGCCGCCGACCGCTACGCCGAGGCCTTCGACGACCTGTGCCACGAGCGGCGCGACCAGGGCGAGCAGTGGACCGCCGCCACCGCCGCGCTCGGCCGGGAGGCGATCGAGGCGCTGCTGCGGACCGGCCGGACGGCCGCCGCGCGCGCCGTGTGGGACCGGCTGTTCCCGGCGGTCCGGCAGCAGGGCCGGTTCCGGCTGCTGGAGGCGGAGCTGCTGCTCGCGGAGGGGGACCGCGACCGGGCCCGGGCGGTCTTCGAGGACGGCTTCGAGGTCGCCGACCTGCGGGAGGGCGACGAGCGGATCGGCCGGCTGTGGGAGCGGGTGGCGGGCGGGCCGCCGCCGCGGCGCTACGACTTCCGGATGCGGCCCGCGTGAGGATCAGCCGCGGCGGTCCACGTACTCGTACACCGACCCGTCCGGATGGACGGCGATCAGGTTGCGGCCCCCGGGCGTCGCGACCGGGCCCGCCACGACGCGGGCACCCAGCCCGGTCAGCACCCGCTGGGCCTCGTCGACGTCCGTGACGGCGATGGTCGCCGCCACCTTGCGCAGCACCTCCAGCTCGGCCTCGGGCCCGCTCATCAGCAGGAAGCAGCCGACGGCGGCCACCTCCACCCCGCCGCGCTCGAACCGGAGGGCACTGGCGCCCGCCAGACGTTCGTAGAAGGGGACCGCGGTTTCCAGGTCGTCGACGCAGACGCGCAGGCTGGTTCCCAGAATCTCCATACGGCAAAGCCTAGTTGGGCGCCGGGCCGGGGGAGATCGTCACGGGGGATCGCCGCGACCGGGCCGTACCGCCGTGTCGCGTACGCCTGTTCGGGTACCCGCCGGAACATGGAACGCTCGGAGCAACTGGAGAATCCGAAACGACCGGACCACCTGGGCCACTTGGACCACCTGGAACATCTGGACAAACACCTGGTGGAGGAACTGGCGCAGGTGGCGCGCGAGACGGTGCGCGACGAACTGCGTGAGCAGACCCGCAGGCAGCGCCGCACGGCCCTGCTGTACGCCGCGTCGGGCGCCGTCGCCCTGTACGCGGGCGCGGCCGTGGCGCTCGCCGCCGGTCTGGCCCTCGCCGTGGGGCTGCCCGGCTGGGCCGCCGCACTGATCACCGCGGCGGTCCTGGGCGCGGCCGCCTACGCGCTGCGCCGCGCGGCCCGGCCCGCCGCGTCCGGCCCCACGGTCCCCGGCCGGGCCGCCGGCTCCGCGATGCCGGGGACCGCCGCGCCGATGCCGGGGACCGCCGCGTCCCGGATGTCCGCGCAGCCGCCGGTGCCCCCGGCACCGCCCGTGCCGCCGATGCCGCAGAGCCCGCCCCGCGCGCCGGGCGCGTCCCGCCCGCAGGGCTCGGAGCGCGATTTCTGAACCGGCCGCGCACACCCGACGCGCACACGGAGGGCGCCCGCACCTGACCGTGCGGGCGCCCTCGTGCGGCCGGGCCGCCGCGCCGGCGGCCCGGCCCGCCGCTACGGCAGCTGCGGCAGCACCTTCGTGCGGTAGAAGTCGAAGAAGCCGCGCTGGTCGGCCCCGATCTGGTTGACGTAGACCCGGTCGAAGCCCGCGTCGGCGAACTCCTTCAGCGCGGCCACGTGCTGGTCCGCGTCGTCCCCGCACACCACGTTCTCGCGGACCATGTCCTCGGTGACCAGCGGCTCCAGCTGCTCGAAGTGGCGTGGCGTGGGCAGCACCTGGCCCATCTCGCCGGGCAGCTGCTCGTTGTACCACAGCTCGCGCACGGTGCGGACGCACTCCTCGCGGTCGTGCCCGAAGCACACCTTCGTGCCGCCGCTGACGAGCTTGGCCCCGCCCCCGCCCTTGCGGTACTGCGTGACCATCTCCTCGTCCGGCATCATCGTGATGTACCCGTCGCCCACGCGGGCGGCGAGCGAGGTCGCCTTGGGACCGAACCCGGAGACGTCGATGGGCACCGGTTCGTCGGGGACGGTGTAGAGGCGCGCGTTCTCCACGGTGTAGTAGGTGCCGTGGTGGTCGACCTCCTCGCCGGTGAACAGCCGGCGCATCACCTGGATCGCCTCCTCCAGCATCTCCAGACGCACGTGCGCCGGGGGCCACCGGTCGCCCAGGATGTGCTCGTTCAGGGCCTCACCGCTGCCGACGCCGAGCCGGAAGCGCCCCTCGGTCATGACCGCGCTGGTCGCGGCGGCCTGCGCCACCACCGCCGGATGCATCCGCACCGTCGGACAGGTGACGGCCGTCTCGACCGGCAGCGACACCGCCTCGGACAGTGCGCCGATCACCGACCACACGAACGCGCTCTGGCCCTGCGCGTCGTTCCATGGGTGGTAGTGGTCGGAGATCCACAGGGCCTGGAAACCGGCCTGCTCGGCCATTCTGGCCTGCTCCACCAGATCGGCGGGGCCGTACTGCTCGCAGGACAGGAAGTAGCCGTACTCGGGCATGGGCGGGACCTCCACGACGGGGGCGGGCGGGATCGCGGTCCCGAGTACCCGGCGGCGGGGCCGGAAACCGGCGGCGGCCTGCCCCGTCCCGCTCCGGGCCGGCGTGCGCCCCCCGCCCCCGGCTCAGGCCCGTCTCCCGCCCCCGGCTGACGTTTGGGTGCCCCGGCCGGGGGGACGCGGAGGGTTCCGCACCAGGTACGCGACAGCGCCGGAGGCGAACCGTGAGTCGACCCCGCATCGTGATCGTCGGCGCCGGTTTCGCCGGCTATCACGCCGCCCGGACCCTGTCCCGGATGTCACGGAACAGGGCCGACGTCACCGTACTGAACCCGACCGACTACTTCCTGTACCTGCCGCTGCTGCCCCAGGTGGCCGCGGGCGTCCTGGAACCGCGCCGGGTCGCCGTCTCCCTCTCCGCCGGCCTGCCCGGCGTCCGCCTGGTCCTCGGCGAGGCCGGCCGCGTCGACCTCGACGCGCGCACCGTGCACTTCACCGGCCCCGAGGGGGACCGCGGCACGCTCGGCTACGACCGGCTCGTGCTGGCGGTCGGCAGCGTCAACAAGCTCCTGCCCGTCCCCGGCGTCGCCGAGCACGCGCACGGCTTCCGCGGGCTGCCCGAGGCGCTCTACCTGCGCGACCACGTGACCCGGCAGATCGAACTGGCGGCGGCGTCCGACGACCGCGGGGACCGCGCCGCCCGCTGCACCTTCGTCGTGGTGGGGGCGGGCTACACGGGCACCGAGGTCGCCGCGCACGGAAAGATGTACACCGACGCACAGGTGCGCCGGCACCCGCTGCGCCAGGGGGTGCGGCCGCGCTGGATGCTCCTGGACGTCGCCCCCCGCGTCCTGCCGGAGCTGGACGAACGGCTCTCGCGCACCGCGGACCGGGTGCTGCGGCAGCGCGGCGTGGACGTCCGCATGGGCACCTCCGTGCGGGAGGCCACGCACGAGGGCGTGCTGCTCACCGACGGTGAGTTCGTGCCCACCCGGACCCTGGTGTGGTGCGTGGGCGTACGGCCCGACCCGCTGGTGGAGGGCACCGGGCAGCCGCTGGAACGCGGGCGGATCGTGGTGGACCCCTACCTCCAGGTGCCGGGACGGCCCGAGGTGTTCGCCTGCGGTGACGCGGCGGCCGTGCCGGACGTGTACCACCCCGGCGGCTTCACCCCGATGACCGCACAGCACGCCTGGCGGCACGGCCGGATCGCCGCGATCAACGTCGCCGCCTCGCTCGGGGTCTGCGCGCGGCGCCCCTACCGCCACCGGGACCTGGGATTCGTCGTGGACCTCGGCGGAGCGCGGGCCGCCGCGAACCCGCTGGGCCTCGCCCTGTCCGGCCCGCCGGCCGCCGCGGTGACGCGCGGCTACCACCTGGCCGCCATGCCGGGCAACCGGGTCCGGGTGGCGGCCGACTGGCTGCTGGGCGGCGTGCTGCCGCGCCAGGCCGTCCAGTTGGGGCTCGTACGGTCCTGGTCCGTGCCCCTGGACACAGCGTCGCCCGAGCTGGCGCGGGTGGGCGGCGGCCCGCAGGAGGGAGCGGCGGCGGACGCGGGTACGCGCACGGGAGCGGACGCGGAACCGTCCGGCGAACCGACGAGCGAAAGGATCACGGACATCATCGACAACACGGAGAAGACGCAGCTGGCGGGCGCGGAACCGGCGCCGCGCTCCCCGGGCCCACGGGCCACGCGGGACGGCCCCGCCCCCGGACCCGCCCAGAACCAGCCGGCCCCCGAACCCGCGAAGAACCAGCCGGGCCCGGAGCCCGCCAGGAATCAGCCGGGCCCGGAGCCCGCGAAGAACCAGCCCGGTCCGGAGCCCGCGAAGAACCAGCCCGGCCCGGAGCCCGCCAGGAAACAGCCGGGCCCGGAGCCCGTGGCGAAGAGCCGGCAACGCCCCGGACCCGCTGAGAACCGGCCGGGTCACGAGGCCGCCGGGCAGCACGGACACCATCCGGCCCCCGGGCCCGTCAAGCGTGCCGACATCCCAGCGGAAGGAGACTCATGAACCACGCCGAACTCGTCGACCTGGCCCAGCAGTTGCGTGTCGACAGTGTGCGGGCGGCCGCGGCGGCGGGATCCGGGCATCCCACGTCGTCCATGTCCGCCGCCGACCTGATGGCCGTACTCCTGGCCCACCACCTGCGCTACGACTTCGACCGGCCCGAGCACCCCGGGAACGACCGCTTCGTCCTCTCCAAGGGCCACGCCTCCCCGCTGCTGTACTCCGCCTACAAGGCCGCCGGCGCCGTGGACGACGGCGAACTGCTCACCTTCCGCAAGCTGGGCAGCCGCCTCGAAGGGCACCCCACGCCGCAGCGGCTGCCCTGGGTGGAGACGGCCACCGGCTCACTGGGCCAGGGCCTGCCCATCGGCGTCGGTATCGCACTGGCGGGCAAGCGCCTCGACCACGCCGACTACCGGGTGTGGGTGCTGTGCGGCGACAGCGAGATGGCCGAGGGCTCGATCTGGGAGGCCGCCGAGCACGCCGGGTACGAGCACCTGGACAACCTGACCGTGATCGTGGACGTCAACCGGCTCGGCCAGCGCGGCCCCACCCGGCACGGCCACGACCTGGACGCCTACGCCCGCCGCTTCCGCGCCTTCGACTGGCACACGGTCGAGATCGACGGCCATGACGTGGAAGCGATCGACCGGGCCTACGGCGAGGCGGTCTCCACCACGGGACAGCCGACCGCCATCATCGCCCGCACCCTCAAGGGCAAGGGCGTCAAGGCCACCGAGGACCGCGAGGGGCTGCACGGCAAGCCGGTCAAGGACGCCGACGAGGCGATCGAGGAACTCGGCGGGGTGCGCGATCTGCGCGTCCGCGTGCACGAGCCGCCGTCCGTGCGCTCGCTGCACGCCGTCGGGGACGGCAGCCTGGAACTGCCCCGCTGGGAGCGGGGCGAGGAGGTCGCCACCCGCGACGCCTACGGCAGGGCCCTCGCCGCGCTCGGCACCGCACGGGGCGACGTGGTGGCCCTGGACGGCGAGGTCGGCGACTCCACCCGCTCGGAGTTCTTCGCCAAGGAACACCCCGAGCGCTACTTCGAGTGCTACATCGCCGAACAGCAGATGGTCGCGACGGCGGTCGGGATGGCCCGGCGCGGCTGGGTGCCGTACGCCTCCACCTTCGCCGCGTTCCTGACCCGCGCCCACGACTTCGTCCGCATGGCCTCCGTCAGCGGCTCCGGGATCAACCTCAACGGCTCGCACTCGGGCGTGTCCATCGGCCAGGACGGGCCCAGCCAGATGGGCCTGGAGGACCTGGCCATGATGCGGACGGTGCACGGCTCGACCGTGCTGTACCCGTGCGACGCCAACCAGACCGCCAAGCTCGTCGCCACCATGGCCGGCCTGGACGGCATCCGCTACCTGCGCACCTCGCGCGGCGAGAGCCCGGTGCTCTACGGGCCCGACGAGGACTTCCCGGTCGGCGGCAGCAAGGTGCTGCGCTCCTCGGCCGAGGACCGGCTGACGATCGTCGCCGCGGGTGTCACCCTGCACGAGGCGCTGACCGCCGCCGACGCCCTCGCCGAGGAGGGCATCGCCGTGCGGGTCGTCGACCTGTACTCCGTCAAGCCCGTCGACCGGGCCACGCTGCGCAAGGCCGCCGAGGACACCGGCTGCCTGCTCACGGTCGAGGACCACCGGGAGGAGGGCGGCATCGGCGACGCGGTCCTGGACGCCTTCCTCGACGGACGGCCGGTGCCCCGGCTGGTCCGGCTCGCCGTCCGGTCCATGCCCGGTTCCGCCACGCCCGCCGAGCAGCTGCACGCCGCCGGCATCGACGCGGAGTCCATCGCCGCCTCCGCCCGGCTGCTGGTGGAAGAGGCGGTGGTGCGGTGAGCGGTGACGCACGCACCGTACGGGCCGGCCGGCGCACCGTCGAGGTGCACCGGCCGGAGAAGGTCCTCTTCCCCGCCGGCCCCGAGCCGGAGCACACCGACGGGGCGCACGGCGACAGGGAGTACACCAAGGGCGACCTCGCGGAGTACTACCGCAGCGTCGCCCGCTTCATGCTGCCCCATCTGCGCGGCCGCCCCCTGATGCTGGAGCGCCACCCGGACGGGCTGGACGGCCCCGTGTTCATGCAGAAGAACACGCCGGAGCACTATCCGGGGTGGATCACCCGCGTCGAGGTCGCCAAGGAGGGCGGCACGGTCACGCACACCGTCTGCGACGACGCCGCCACCCTGGTGTACCTCGCGGACCAGGCCTGCCTGACCCCGCACCGCTGGCTGTCGCGCGCCCCCGGTGTGGAGCGGCCGGACCGGATGGTCTTCGACCTCGACCCGGCCGGCGACGACTTCGAAGCCGTGCGCACGGCGGCCCGGCTGACGGGCGGCCTCCTCGACGAGCTGGGGCTGCCCTGCGCACTCATGACCACGGGATCGCGCGGACTGCACGTGATCGTGCCGCTCGACGGCAGGCTCGGCTTCGACCGGGTGCGCGAGTTCGCCGGGGACGTGGCCGAGCTGCTGGCCGCCCGCCACCCCGACCGCTTCACCACCGCCGCCCGCAAGAAGGACCGGGGCGACCGCCTCTACCTGGACGTGCAGCGCAACGGGTACGCGCAGACCGCCGTCGCGCCCTACGCGGTCCGCGCCAGGCCGGGCGCGCCCGTGGCCGTCCCCCTTTCCTGGGACCAGCTCGACGATCCCGCCCTCGGCCCGCGGCGCTGGACCATCGACGACGCCGCCGACCAGGCACGGACCCGGCCGTGGGCCGATGTGCCGGGACGGGGCCGCTCCCTGGGCCCGGCCCGGCGGCGGCTGGACGCACTGCTCGGTTGAGGTTTGGCCAACGAACCTGCGGCCACACGGAGAGGAGAGGTGGCCATGGCGAACACAGACGACTCAGAAGAGCCGCAGGAAACACGCAAGCCCCAGAGCAGACACGACGACCCTGAGCCTCAGAAGGCTCACAAGACCCGTAAAGCACACCCACCGCACCGACCACGACCGTCACGCAGCGAGAACGGTGACGACCGCGGCGAGACCCGCGGTGACGACGAAAGCGATGACGAGCGCGACGAGGAAAGCGACTACGAGCCCGACGACGACAGCGACTACGAGCGCGACGAGGAAGACCACGAGCGCGAGGACGACATCGACCACGACCAACGTACGACCGCGCGGCGGCCCCGTCCCATGGAGGTGCTGCGCGAGGCGCGCGCCCAGTTCGCGGAGCTGACCGGTCTGACCCCGGAGTCCGTCACGAGTTTCGAGCGGACCGAGGACGGCTGGTCCCTGGAGGTCGAGGTGCTCGAACTCGCCCGGGTGCCCGACACGATGAGTCTGATGGCGAGCTACCTGGTCGAACTCGACCCCGAGGGACAGCTCGACGGGTACCGGCGGCTGAGCCGCTACGAACGGGGCCGGGCCGACGCACACAGGTCCGGCGGCCGGTAGGCCGCCCGCCCCGGGTCGCACCGGCGGCACACACCCCCCGCACCGAACCGAGCACGGAAGCACATACAGACCCGCACACACATCCACTCACAGACAAGGAGGCACGGTCGGCATGACCGTTGTCCCGGCACAGACGTCCGGCGGTGGAGGCGGCAGCAGCGGCCTCTACGACGTACTGGAGCTCGTCCTCGACAGGGGGCTGGTGATCGACGCGTTCGTGAGGGTGTCCCTGGTCGGCATCGAGATCCTCAAGATCGACGTGCGCGTCGTCGTCGCCAGCGTCGACACGTATCTGCGCTTCGCCGAGGCCTGCAACCGGCTCGACCTGGAGGCCGGGCCGCGCAAGAGCCCCGGCCTGCCCGAGATCGTCGGTGAGGTCACCGAGTCCGGCGCGCGCGGCAAGTCCAAGGGCGCGCTGTCCGGTGCCGCCCAGACCGTCTCCGACGCCTTCAAGCAGGCCCGCTCCGAGAGCGAGTCCGAGTCCCGGCCGCGGCCGCGCAGGGCCTCCTCGGCGCGCCGGAAGGAGGAACAGGAGTGAGCACCTACGTCTACGGCATCACAGCGGCCGCGCACCCCGCGCCGCCCGAGGACCTCGCCGGCGTCGGCGACCCGCCTCGGCCGGTCCGCGTCCTGACGGCGGGCGAGCTGGCCGCCGTGGTCAGCGACGCGCCCGAGGGGCTGCGGCCCAAGCGCAGGGACCTGCTCGCCCACCAGAACGTGCTCGGCGCGGCCGGCGCGGAGGGCTGTGTGCTGCCCATGCGCTTCGGCAGCGTGGCCCCGGACGACGAGTCCGTCACCTCGGTGCTCACCGAGCGCGCCGAGCACTACAAGGAACGCCTGCGGGCCCTGGACGGCAAGGTCGAGTACAACGTCAAGGGCAGCCACGTGGAAGAGGCGGTCCTGCACCGGGTGATGTCCGAGAGCCCGGAGATCAGGGCGCAGGCCGAGGCCAACCGGCAGGCCGGTGGCGGAACGTACGAGGACAAGATCAGGCTCGGCGAGCTGGTCGCGGCGGCCGTCAAGGCACGGGAGGCCGAGGACGGCGACCTGGTGGTGCGGGCGATCGAACCGCACGCGGCGGCGGTGAGCGCCGGCCCGGAGTCCACCGGCTGGCTCGTCAACGCCTCCTTCCTGGTCGACCGCGACGAGGCGGCCGGCTTCCTGGAGGCCGTGGAGCAGGCCCGCAAGGACATGCCCCATCTCGAACTGCGCGTCAACGGCCCGTTGCCGCCCTACAGCTTCGTCGAGCCCGGCCCGGCGGAGCCGGCGGGCAGCGCGGCGGGAGCCGACGCGGGAGCGGAGTGAGGTCATGGGACTGATCTCGGAGGTGCTGCTGCTGCCGTTCGCCCCGGCGCGCGGCAGCGCCTGGGCGGTCAGACAGGTGCTGCGCGAGGCGGAGCGCATCTACTACGACCCGGCCGCGGTACGGGCCGAACTGGCACGGCTGGAGGAGCGTCTGGAGGCGGAGGAGATCACCGAGGAGGAGTTCGACCGCGAGGAGGACGCCCTGCTGGACCGGCTGGAGATCGGCCTGCGCGGTGGCGCGGGGACGGGTGAGGGGACGGCACGATGAATCGGATGGGACTCGGCCTCGCGGTAGGGGCCGGCTACCTGCTGGGACGTACGAAGAAGGCGAAACTCGCCCTGGCCGTCGGGAGCATGGTCGCGGGCAAGAAGCTGAATCTCGGGCCGCGCGCGATAGCCGACCTGGTCAACCAGCAGCTGAAGGACAACCCCCAGTTCAAGGAGATCGGCGACCAGTTGCGCCAGGACCTGCGGGGTGTGGGCAAGGCGGCCTCCGGGGCGATGGTCGAACGGCAGATGACCGCACTCGCGGACCGGCTGCACAGCCGTACGGCGCAGGTCCGCGACGAAGCGGCCGGCGTCGGGTCCGAGGGCGGCGGACGCACGTCCCGTGACGGCGGCGGACGACGGGCCGGCGAGGACTCCGAGGACGGGTCCGGCGACGAGCGCGAGGACGAGCACGCCGGCGGGAACGACGACGACTCCGAGGACGAGGAGGAGTTCGGGGACGGGTACGAGGACCGGGAGGGCCGTGAGGCCGGCGAGGAACCCGGCTCCGAGGACGCGTCCGGCCGGGAGCGCGACGGTGAGCGGCCCGCGCGGAAGGCCCCGGAGAAGAAGGCGCAGGCGCGCAAGGCACCCGCCAAGAAGGCGCCCGCGAAGAGGACCGCCGAGGCGGGTGCGGGGAAGACCGCCGGGGCGGCCGGCAAGAAGGCACAGTCCGGCGCGTCCGGCGCACCGGGCAGGAAGGCGGCGAAGAAGGCCCCCGCCAGGAAGACGGCGGAGGGGTCGAGGACGGCGGCCGGCAAGAAGACGGCCGCGAGGAAGACGACGCCGGCCCGCAGGGCGGCGAAGGGTGGCGGTGACCGATGACCGAAGCCCTCGGATCCGCGACCTCCGCGGCCGGCAAGGCCGCGGGCGGCGCGGCCAGGAAGAGTCCGCTGACCGATCTCGCCCACAGCGAGGCCGCCGACCGGCTCAAGGGGGAGGCGCAGGAGTACCTCACCGCCCAGGCCGAGCGGCTGCTCGCCGGTTTCGGCCGCAAGCTCGGCGAGACCACCGGGAAGCTCAACGACATCGCCGAGGGCAACAGCCCCGGCTTCGCGAAACTCGCCCTCGAAGGCGGCCGGAAGATCGCCGAGGGGAAGGGACCGGTGCGCTCCGCCCTGGAACTCGGCGCCTCGCACGCCAAGGACAAGGTGATGGGCGCGGTCAAGGGCCTCGGCGGCGGCAAGGGCTCGCGCAAGAGCGGCAGCGGGAACAAGCCCACCGTCATCGTCGAGTCCGTCGACGTCGGCGTCTCCCGGCGCACCGCGTACGACCAGTGGACCCGGTTCCAGGACTTCAGCACCTTCGCCAAGGGGGTCAAGAGCGCGAGCCGTGCCGACGACACCCACTCCGACTGGCAGGCGAAGATCTTCTGGTCCAGCCGCAGCTGGAAGGCGCACACCACCGAGCAGATCCCCGACTACCGCATCCAGTGGACCTCCGAGGGCGCCAAGGGCACCACGAAGGGCGTCGTGTCCTTCCACCGCCTCGACGACGACCTCACCCGCGTCCTGCTCGTCATCGAGTACTACCCCAGCGGTCTGTTCGAGAAGACGGGCAACATCTGGCGCTCCCAGGGCCGCCGGGCCCGGCTCGACCTGAAGAACTTCGCCCGCTTCATCACCCTCAAGGGGGAGGCGGAGGACGGCTGGCGCGGTGAGATCCGCGACGGCGAGGTCGTCCGCAGCCACGACGACGCGGTGGCGGAGGAGGAAGAGGAGAACGGCGGGGAGCCGGAGGGCGAGGAGCACGAGGACGAGGAAGAGGAGGAGAACGGCGGGGAGCCGGAGGACGAGTACGACGAGGACGAGGAAGAGGAGGAGGACGGCGGGGAGCCGCAGGACGAGTACGACGAGGACGAGGAGGCGGAGGAAGAGGAGGAGCCGTACGACGAGGAGGGCGAGTACGAGGACGACGAGGAGTACGAGGACGACGAGGAGCCCGAAGGCGGTCACAAGGACCGGGCCGAGCCCGAGGACGACGAGGACGAGGCCGAGTACGAGTACGCCGAGGGCGGGAGCCGTCGATGACGATGCCGAGCAGGCTGCCGGAACCGTACGGCCCGAGCAGCGGAGCCAACCTGGCCGACATCCTGGAACGGGTGCTCGACAAGGGTGTGGTCATCGCCGGTGACATCCGGATCAACCTGCTCGACATCGAACTCCTCACGATCAAACTCCGGCTCGTCGTCGCCTCGGTCGACAAGGCCAAGGAGATGGGCATCGACTGGTGGGAGAGCGATCCCGCCCTCTCCTCCCGGGCCCGCCGCGACGAACTCGCGCGGGAGAACGCCGAGTTGCGTGAGCGGCTGGCCCGGCTGGAGGAGCTGGGACTGGAGCAGGGCAGCGGCACCGGCGCGAGCGCGGGCACCACAGACCGTACCGACCGCACCGAGCGTGCGGGCCGTACCGTCCCCAAGGAGGCACCATGACCGGACTGCGGTACGTCTACGCCGTCTGCCGCCCCCTCGGGGCGCCCCTGCAGGCGCAGTTGACCGGCGTCGCGGGCGCGCCGGCCAAACCGCTGGCGCACCACGGCCTGGTCGCCGTCGTCAGCGAGGTACCGGAGCGGGACTTCTCCGAGGAGGCGCTGCGCGCCCGCCTGGAGGACCTGGACTGGCTCGCCGCCACCGCCCGCGCCCACCAGGGCGTCATCGACGCGCTCACCGTCGTCACGACCCCGCTGCCGCTCCGGCTGGCCACCGTCTTCCGGGACGACAGCGGGGTACGCGCGATGATCGAGTCCCGGGAGGAACACTTCCGCCGCGCCCTGGAGCGTCTCCAGGGGCGGGTGGAGTGGGGCGTCAAGGTGTACCTGGAGCCCGAGCGGCGCGAGGAGGCGGCGGTCTCCGCACCGGCGGACAGACCCGCGTCCGGCCGTGACTACCTGCGCCGGCGCCGGCAGGAGACCCGGGCCCACGAGGACCTGTGGGAGCGCGCCGAGACGTTCGCCACGCGGCTGCACGCGAAACTGTCGGCGTTCGCCGAGGAATCGCGGCTGCACGCCCCGCAGAACCCCGCGCTCTCCGGGGCCGCCGGGCGCAATGTGCTCAACGCGGCCTATCTGGTGCCGCGGACCCATTCCGAGGAGTTCGTGGAACTGGTGGACCGCACGAAGGACGACGCGCCCGGGCTGCGGGTGGAACTCACGGGTCCCTGGGCGGCGTACTCCTTCGCCGGGGAGAGCGCGGAGGAAAACCCCGGCAGCCTTGGCGAAGGAGCGGCGGAGAAGCCCGGGGAAGGCGCGGAGCGCAACCCCGGGGAGAGCGGAGGAGGCGGCGCACAGGAGGGTGCGGCCGGGCCGCGCGCCGGCACCGTGCCCCCGTCGCCGCGGGGGGAGCGGGCATGACGGTCGTGGAACGCCGTGAGGTCGCCCTGGTCGACCTGCTCGACCGGCTGCTGGCCGGCGGCGTCGTGATCACGGGCGACGTCACCCTGCGCATCGCCGACGTGGACCTCGTCCGCATCGACCTGAACGCGCTGATCAGCTCGGTGAACGCGCAAGTTCCCTCACCCTTCGAGGCCCTGGAGGAGCCGTCGTGACCGCGCGCAAGCATCTCGAACTCGAACCCGACACGGTGGAGCGGGACCTGGTGAAACTCGTCCTCACCGTGGTCGAACTGCTGCGCCAGCTCATGGAGCGGCAGGCGCTGCGCCGCTTCGACGTGGGGGACCTGACCGAGGAGCAGGAGGAGCGCATCGGCCTGACGCTGATGCTGCTGGAGGACCGTATGGCGGAGTTGCGGGACCGCTACGGCCTGCGGCCCGAGGACCTGAACCTGGACCTCGGGCCGCTGGGACCGCTGCTTCCCCGGGAGTGAGGGAATTCCTTTTCTCATCCGCCGGATCCCCTTTCACCGGATCCCTTTCACGGATTCACCGGAATCCCTTTTCCTCCTCTGTCACCTGTACCGCGTGTACCGCTACCACCTGTACCAGCGGCCCCGGCCACCGGACGCGGACGTCCCGCGGACCAGGAACCCGAGCAGCCAGACGACCAGCACCGCCAGTGCCACCCACCACAGCACCTTCACGGCGAAGCCGATCCCGAAGAGGACGATCGCGAGAAGCAGAACGAGCAGAATGGGAACCATCATGACCTCCTGCTCCCCGGGTCTCCCGGAAAGCGGGAATCAGGCATCCCCGCCGGCTCGCCGGGACGCTTCTCAGGCGTGTGCGGGGTCCTCCTTGCGGCACAGGATCTCCCCGTGCAGGACCGCGAACCAGCCGTCCTCCCGCCCGCCCCACTCGCGCCACGCCCCGGACACCGCCCGCAGCCGCTCCTCGGTGGCGTGGCCGCCCCCGGTGGCCCGCTCCGCGTAGGCGGACGCCACCGTGCGGTCGGCCCACAGCCCGCTCCACCACTCCCGCTCGTCGCGGGTGGCGTACGTCCAGGTGCTGGAGCCGGCCGTGACCTGGGGCTCCGTGAACCCCGCCCGCAGGGCCCAGGAGCGCAGCCGGCGGCCGGCGTCCGGTTCCCCGCCGTTGGCGCGGGCCACCCGCCGGTACAGCTCCAGCCAGTCGTCCAGCCCCGGCACCCGCGGGTACCAGGTCATCGCGGCGTAGTCCGCGTCCCGGACCGCGACGAACCCGCCGGGCTTCGTCACCCGCCGCATCTCGCGCAGCGCCGCCACCGGGTCGCCGACGTGCTGGAGCACCTGGTGGGCGTGGACCACGCAGAACGTGTCGTCCGGGTAGTCCAGGGCGTGCACGTCCGCCACCGCGAAGTCGACGTTGTCCAGTCCCCGCGCGGCCGCCGTGGCGCGGGCCTGTTCCAGGACGCCCGGCGCCCGGTCGACGCCCGTCACGTGCCCGTCGGGGACCAGTTCCGCCAGGTCGGCGGTGATGGTGCCGGGACCGCAGCCGATGTCCAGGATCTTCATGTGGGGCTTGAGCGAGCCGAGCAGGTAGGCCGCCGAGTTGGCGGCGGTGCGCCAGGTGTGCGAACGCAGCACGGACTCGTGGTGCCCGTGCGTGTAGACGGCCGTCTCCTGCGGTTTCGGCATGGCGGTACCCCTTCTCGTCACCGGCCGCCCGGACGGGCCGCGCGGCCCCGGGTCGGTACGGATCACGGTACGCGCGCATGCCGAATGATGAGACCTGCGTATTGCCATGTGGACAGGCGGCCCGTCAGGGGCGGCCGGGCCGCCTGCTCAGGCGGGCGGCAGCGGGCGGTACACCGTGAGCGCGCCGGGCAGCTTCTCCACGCGTACCTCGCCCTCCACCTCGGTGACCTCGCCGTCGTAGGCGAGGAGCGTCCCCGGCGCCAGGCCGTTCAGGCGCAGCCGGGGCAGTTGGACGGCCGCGTGCGCGGGGGACCGGGTCAGCGGACCGGCGAACGCGGCCGACAGCAGCCGCAGGGCGGGCCTGCGGCCCCCGTGCACCACCCGCACGTCGAGCATCCCGTCGGCCAGGTCGAACCGGCGGCCCGGCGCCAGGCCCATGCGGTGGTAGGTGCCGTTGCCGGCGAACAGCAGCCACAGCGGGCGGCGGCGGCCCTGGACCTCCGCCTCCACCGGATGGCGGTCCGCCCGCAGCACCCGCACCGCCGCCAGCACCCCCGCGGGCCAACCGCCGATCCGGTCCGTCCAGCGCTCGCGCTCACGCACCAGCTCCGGGTACACCCCGAGGCTGAAGGTGTTGAGGAAGACGCCCTCCCCCCGCGCGGAACTGAAGCGGCCCACGTCCACCCGGACACCCTCGCCCCGCGCCACGGCCCGGCCCAGATCGCGGGCGTCCTCCACCCCGAGGTCGTACGCGAAGTGGTTGAGCGTGCCGCCCGGCAGCACGGCGAGCGGCAGGCCGTGGCGCAGCGCGGTCCCGGCGGCGGTGTTCACGGTGCCGTCGCCGCCGCACACCCCGAGCACCCGGGCCCGGCCCGCGGCCTCCTCCAGCGCGTCCGGTATGCCCTCCGGCTCGCACTCGACGACCTCCGCCTTCGGCAGCACGTCCCGCAGGGCCCGGGCCCGCTCCGCGGTACCGGAGGCGTTGTTCGCCACGAGGACCAGGCCCTCGCCCTCCGGGAGCGCCGGGACGTCGGCCCGCGGCCGGGCCGGCGGCACGATCTGGGCGCGGGCCGGCACCAGCGCCCGTACGGCGAACGCGGCCCCCGCGCCCAGGGCCGCCCCCGCCAGCACGTCGCTCGGGAAGTGGACGCCCGTGTAGACACGGGAGGCCGCCACCGAGAAGGCCAGCGGGGCCACCGCCGCGCCCCACGCCGGGGACTCCAGGGCGACACCGGTCGCGAAGGCGGCGGCCGAGGCGGCGTGGCCGGACGGGAAGGACGTGGTGATCGGCTGCCGCCCCAGCCGGCGCACCAGCGGCACCGGATCCAGGGAAGGCCGCGGCCGGCGCACCGAGCGCTTGCCGAGCGTGTTGACGGTCAGCGAGGCCAGGCTCAGCGAGGCCAGGCCCCGCACCGCGGCCCGCCGGGCGCGCGGGGTGCGGCTCGCCGCGACCGCCGCCGCCGTCGCGAACCACAGCACCCCGTGGTTGGCGCTGCGGCTCAGCCGGGGCAGCACCGGCTCGGCACCGGGCCAGCGGCGTCCCGCGGCCGCCCGGAACAGCCACGAGTCGGCGGCGAGCAGGCGGGTCACGGCGGCGCGGGCGGCGCTGCCCGGCGCGCTGGCCGGGACGGTGAGGTCGACGTCAGGGCTCATACAGGCACCGTTACCCTGAAGCGGCCGTTTCTTGTGCGCGGGTCGTACCCGGCCGTGCGCGCACGGCACACCGCACCCGAGCCACCCGGGACCTCCTATGCGCCTGCTGCTCGTCCGCCACGGCGAGACCCCCTCCAACGTCGACTCCCTGCTGGACACGACCGCCCCGGGACCAGGCCTGACCGAACTCGGCACCCGGCAGGCCGCCGCGCTGCCCGAGGCACTCGCCGGCGAGCACATCGACGCCCTCTACGCCTCCACCCTGGTGCGCACCCAGCTCACCGCGGCCCCGCTCGCCGCGGCCCGCGGACTCGACGTCGTCGTCCGCGACGGCATCCGCGAGCTGTCCGCCGGGGACCTGGAAGGGGAACCCGGCGACTCCGAACGCGGACAGCGCTACCTGCGGACGGTCCTGGCCTGGGCCGCCGGCCGGCGCGACCTGCGGATGCCGGGGCCGGGCGGGGAGAGCGGCACCGAGGCGCTGGCCCGGTACGACGCCGTCGTCGCCGAGGCCGCGGCCGGCGGCCGGCGGACCGTCGCCATGGTCAGTCACGGCGCGGCCATCCGCCTGTGGACCGCGGTGCGCGCCCGCAACCTCGACGCCCGGTTCGCCGCCGCCCACCCGCTGCGCAACACCGGCGTGGTGATCCTCGAGGGCACGCCCGAGGCCGGCTGGACGGCGCTGACCTGGGCGGGTGCCGTCGTGACCCCGGCACGCGAGGGAGGCCCGGCGGGACGGCCCGTCGACGCCGGGTGAGCGGACGGGCGTGAGCGACGCCGGGCGCCCGTCCCGGCTGAGCCGCGCCGGCCCGCGCACCGGACGAGTGCCGCCGTACCGGACCAGGGCGATAAGGGTTTGCCGCGGCCGGGGGGCCGCCGGGAGAATGCGGGACCATGGGACATCTGGAAGCCGCGCACCTGGAGTACTACCTGCCCGACGGGAGGGCGCTGCTCGGTGACGTGTCCTTCCGGGTGGGGGAGGGCGCCGTGGTGGCCCTCGTCGGACCCAACGGCGCGGGCAAGACGACCCTGCTGCGCCTGATCTCCGGCGAGCTGAAACCGCACGGCGGCACCGTCACCGTCAACGGCGGCCTCGGCGTGATGCGGCAGTTCGTGGGTTCCGTACGCGACGAGACGACCGTGCGCGACCTGCTCGTCTCGGTCGCCCCACCGCGCATCCGGCAGGCCGCGCGCGCCGTCGACGCGGCCGAGCACGCCCTCATGACCGTCGACGACGAGGCCGCCCAGCTGCGCTACGCGCAGGCGCTCGCCGACTGGGCCGAGGCCCGCGGCTACGAGGCCGAGACGCTGTGGGACATGTGCACCACGGCCGCGCTGGGCGTGCCCTACGAGAAGGCGCAGTGGCGGCAGGTGCGCACCCTGTCGGGCGGCGAGCAGAAACGGCTGGTCCTGGAGGCGCTGCTGCGCGGCACCGACGAGGTGCTGCTGCTGGACGAGCCCGACAACTACCTCGACGTGCCGGGCAAGCGCTGGCTGGAGGAGCGGCTGCGGGAGACCCGCAAGACCGTCCTGTTCGTCTCCCACGACCGCGAACTGCTCGCGCGGGCCGCCGAGAAGATCGTCTCGGTCGAACCCGGCCCGGCCGGCGCCGACGCCTGGGTGCACGGCGCCGGCTTCGCCACCTACCACGAGGCCCGGCGCGAACGCTTCGCCCGCTTCGAGGAGTTGCGCCGCCGCTGGGACGAGAAGCACGCCCAGCTGAAGAAGCTGGTGCTCAACCTGCGCCAGGCCGCCGCAGTCAGCCACGAGATGGCCTCCCGCTACCAGGCCGCGCAGACCCGGCTGCGCAAGTTCGAGGAGGCCGGCCCGCCGCCCGAGCCGCCCCGCGAGCAGGACATCCGGATGCGCCTGAAGGGCGGCCGCACCGGCGTGCGGGCCGTCACCTGCCAGGCCCTGGAGCTGACCGGTCTCATGAAACCGTTCGACCTGGAGGTCTTCTACGGCGAACGGGTCGCGGTGCTCGGCTCCAACGGCTCCGGCAAGTCGCACTTCCTGCGCCTGCTCGCGGGCGGCGACGTGGCGCACACCGGTGCGTGGAAGCTCGGCGCCCGGGTGGTGCCCGGCCACTTCGCCCAGACCCACGCCCACCCGGAACTGGAGGGCCGCACCCTCCTGGACATCCTGTGGAAGGAGCACGCCCAGGACCGGGGCGCCGCGATGTCCCGGCTGCGCCGCTACGAGCTGACCGGGCAGGCCGAGCAGGCCTTCGACCGGCTCTCCGGCGGCCAGCAGGCCCGCTTCCAGATCCTGCTGCTGGAACTCGCCGGGGCGACCGCCCTCCTCCTGGACGAGCCCACCGACAACCTCGACCTGGAGTCCGCCGAAGCGCTCCAGGAAGGCCTCGAAGCCTACGAGGGCACGGTCCTCGCCGTCACCCACGACCGCTGGTTCGCCCGCTCCTTCGACCGCTACCTGGTCTTCGGCAGCGACGGCCGGGTCCGCGAGACCCCCGAACCGGTCTGGGACGAACGCAGGGTGGAACGGGCCCGGTAGGCCCCCACCGGACCGCCGGCGGGCCGTCGGCGGCTCACCTCCAGCGGAGGATCGCGCCCAGGCCTCCGGCCGGTGCGTCGTCCTCCAGGAGCGGCGTCACCGGCGTCAGGGAGAGAGCGGCGGCGTCCGTCGTCACCGCGGAGCGGATCAGGGCGTCGTCGGCCCGGGTGGACCACGCGTGCCGTTCCCCGAGCGCCTTCAGCTCGGTACGGCGCGCGGCCAGCTCGTCGGGGTCCTCGCCGATCCACACCGCACGGTGGGCGTCCGCCGCCTCGGGACGGATCAGCAGCTCCTCCAGCCGGTGTTCGCGGGCCGCCTCCACCAGCGCGGGCACCCCCTCCACGGCGCCGGACCGGCCTTCCCCGTCGGGTGCGCGGGCGGCCCGGAACCGGTCCAGTTCCCCGTCGATCCGGTCGCGTACGTGCTCGGCGCGCAGCTGCTCCACGTCCTCGTCCAGCAGTCTGCTGCCGAAGCCGTGCGTGGCTTCCACGACGCGGTCGTGCAACCGGCGCGGCAGCCGCCCGCGCACCTCGTGCCGCTCCCGCTGCTCACCCACCAGGATCAGCAGATCGGCCCGGGTCTCCTCCTGGCAGACGCTGAGCGCGTCCGCGATCTCGGCGGCGTTGTGCTCCCAGGTGTTCTCGACCTTCAGCTGGAAGTGCCGCTCCGACCAGTCGGGACCGCTCGTGGGGTGCACGGGCCACTGCCGGCCCGCCACCGTGCCGGCCTCCCGCCGGCCCAGCGCGCTGCGCAGTTCGAAGTCGGCGCCCTTGCGGTCGACGTAGGCGACGATCGCGACGGGGTCCTCGCCCGCCAGGTCCAGCAGCGGCCCCACCCGCGGCAGCGGACCCCACTCCGCCCGGCTGCCGCCCTGCGGGGGGCGCGCCAGGCGCGGGTCGAGCACCACCGTCCCGGCCCGGGCGAAGAAGGCCCGCCCGTGCGGGTCGGGGGAGTGGCGCAGCTCCTCCACGGCCGCCCCGACCGCGCGGCAGGTCGCCTCGTCGGCGCCGCGCCGCGCCAGCTCCCGCGCCATCGCCTGGGCCGTCAGGTACAGCTCGTGGGCGGTGTCCTCCGTGTGCCGGGACGTGTCGACGTACACGGAGGCCCAGGGGCCCGGGTGTTCGTACAGTGGATGCAGAAAGGCGAGATCCATGGCTCTCTCCCGGGGTGCCGTCCGGTGGCAGTGCGCGCGGGGCGGGTACCCGGGAGGCATGGACGGACACGACGAGCGGGGCACCACCATGACCGGAGTCGACCCAGGACGGCTGGACGATCAGCAGCTCATGAAGGAGCTGGAGACCATCCACCGCACGCGCCACGACACCCTGCTGTACGGCTCCAACGACGCGCTGCGCATCCACAACGAGCGCATGGCGCAGCTCGAGGGCGAGTACCTGCGCCGCAATCCACGGCGTCCCGTGGCAGCGGGCCGCACCCGCGAGGGGGCCCGGGAACGCTGCGGCGGGGGGTCGGCGACTCCGGGCCGCTGAACGGGGGGCGGCGCCCGGCGTCGGGGGGAATCGGGAGGAACACCGGATCCCGCCCCGTCGCCCGAGCCGTCAGCCGTCACAGCCGACACCTCACCCGTCAACTGTCACAGTTGACATCCGGCACCCGTCAGTGGTCACAGTCGTGCCCGTCGGCCCGCTTCCTGCGGCGGGCCGACGGGCACCTGTCGTTCTTCCCCGGCTGCCGGGGAGGCCGCCTTTCCTCGGCCGTACCTACCGTTCCTCGGCCGTACCTGTCCGGACGGGCGGTCGGGACGGCAGGTCGGGACCGGCCGTCCCTGGCGGGGCGGGAGGCCGGCCGCGGGCCGGTCAGCCGTTCGGCGGCCGCGGCCCGGTCAGCCGCTCTGATGCCCGAACACGTCCAGGAAGGCTTCGCAGAACGCCTTCAGGTCGTCCGGCTTGCGGCTGGTGACCAGCTTGTTCGGTCCGCCCTCGCAGATCTTCACCTGCTCGTCGACCCAGGTGCCGCCCGCGTTGCGGATGTCCGTGCGCAGGCTCGGCCAGGAGGTCAGGACGCGGTCGCGTACGACGTCCGCCTCGACCAGCGTCCAGGGCGCGTGGCAGATGGCCGCCACCGGCCTGCCCTGCCGGAAGAAGTCCTTCACGAACGCGACGGCCTTCTCGTCGGTGCGCAGGAAGTCGGGGTTGGCCACGCCGCCCGGCAGGACCAGCCCGCCGAAGGAGTCGGCCGAGGTGTCCCCGACGACCTCGTCGACCGGGAACGTGTCCGCCTTGTCCAGGTGGTCGAACGCCTGGATCTCGCCGGGCGCCGTGGACACCAGCACGGGTTCGTGGCCGGCGTCCTTCGCCGCCTTCCAGGGCTCGGTCAGCTCGACCTGCTCCACGCCCTCGGGTGCGGTCAGAAAAGCGATGCGCATGATGGTTCGGAGTCCTTTCGTCGTCCTCGTAGGGAGGGCCGTCGTCCTCGTGAGCGGGGTCGTCCTCGTATACGGGGCCGCCCCCGTACGCAGGGAGGACGGTCCGCGGTCGGCCGGGGGTGTCCCGGCGGGGCGTCGGCCCGGGCGGGGCCTACGCCCGGTCCTCGCGCGCGGGCCGCTCGGTGTGGGTCAGTTCCTTGGCCAGCTCCTGGACGTTGGCGTACTGCGCCTTGCGCGGCAACCGCTCCAGCGCGTCGACCAGCGCGTCGGGCGCGTTCTTGCGGCGCAGCACGCGCGCCAGTTCGGACGGGCCCGCGGGGAAGGAGCTGCGGCCGAGGATCCTGGCCAGCTCAAGGCGGACGGTCTCCAGGGAGGCCCGGGAACCGCCCGGTGCCACCGGGCCGCCCCAGACCTCGGGGTCGTCCTCGGCGGTCGGCTCCGGGTCGTGCCACTCCTCGCTGCGCGTGGGATGGCCGGACCGGAGCAGTCCCTGCAGTTCGTGCTTCATCTCGTCGTCACGGTGGACACTCAGCCGGTCACTGCCTCGCTGCATGTCTCCCTCCAGATCGGTCGGGGGTGGCTGCCGCGTACCCGTGCACACGGAACCGACACGGCCTCTCCGGCCCGGATGACAGGTCACCCGATAGGCCGCCGCCGTCCCGCGAATGGGGCTCGGCCGCGCGCGGTCCGCGACCCGGGGGGCTGTGATGGCGGGGAAGGCACGCGCGACGTGCCGTCCGCCGACCGCCGGTCCGAGGAGTTCCGCCCATGCGCCGTACCGTCCCCCGCGCCCTGTCCGCCGCCGCCCTGGCCGCCCTCATAGCGGGCCCCGCCGCGTCGGCCGTCGCGGCGGCCGGCCCCGCGGCCCGCCCGGACAGCCCGGTGAACGCCCGCGTGCAGGCCCACCCCGGCGGCGCGGTCCGTGCGCCGGGGCCCCGGAGCGCCGGGGCGGCCGGACCGGCGCGCGGCGACGCCCTCCCGGGGGCTGCCGCAGCCGGCACCCATCCGGCGTACGCCCCCGCCCTGCCCGCGCCGGCGCCCCGGGCCTCCGCGCCCGACGACGACGGGCTCCTCGATCCCGCCGAGGACCCGCTGCTGCGGGACGCGCTGGCGCACGACCCCGCTTTCACGGGGGCGTCCCCGGGTCCCCTCCAGGACGGGGCGCCCTCCGGCACCCGGGGCGGCGACCCGTCCTACGGCCCGCTCGCGGGCACGGCCTCGTACGACCCCTCCCACGGCACCTCCACAGCAGCCCCCGGCCGCGACCAGACGGCGCACGCGTCGCCCTCGCGCACCCCCGCCCGTACCGACGGTTCGCGCGAACCGGGCCGCGACGAGGCCACCCGCGCCCCGGGCCGGGACCAGAGCCCGCACGGCCAGGCCACCCACGACCCCGGCTCGGGCTGCACCGACCGCGACCGCGGCAAAGAGGACGGGAGCGACGACGGCGACGGCGAGTGGACGGGGGGCGGGTCCTGTGCGGGTGCGGCCGCCGAGCACGGCGTGCAGGCCGGTACGGGCGGCTCGTTCACCGCGTCGCTGCCCGCGCTGATCGGCGGCGGGACCCTCATCGCCATCGCGCTCTGCGGCGCCGCGCACCGCGTGTGGCGGCGCAGGAGAGCGGACGGCTGACCGGGCCCACGGGACACCGCATGGACCTCGGACACCCGCCCCCGCCCCTGTCGCCGTGCCGGCCGCGGCCCCCGGTGACCGGCGCGGTCCGGCCCGCCTGCCATGGAACGGCACCGGCCGGGGTACTCGCACGCCGAGGGCACGGCGCCCACGGAGACCGCCGCACCAGCTCTCGCCGTACGGACGGACGCGCCACGGGCGGCGGCCACGGCCACCGCGGGCCCGGTCCGGCCCGGTGCCGGGCGCACCGCCCCGCCCAGACCTCGGACACCGGACCGGCCCCGGGACGGGCCGGCGGCCGCACCCGCACCGGTGCCGGCGGCGGACCGGGCCGTGGCGCCGGGCGCCGCGGCGGACTGCGCGGCGGGCGCCGGGCGCGGCCCCCGTACCCGTGCCCGTACGGACCGGCGGCACGGCACGGCACCAGGGACTGGGCGGAGGTACCCATGCGGCGGACGGCCCCCGAAGGCCACGACCCGGGCCGGGGCCACGGCGGCCCGGGCCGGGACGGTGGCCAAGGCCCAGGTTCCGGTCTCGGCGGTCCGGGACAGAGTTCCGGTCACGATCCCGGCCCCGGTCACGGCCGACCGGGCCAGGGTCGGGGCGACGACTCAGGCTCCGGTTTCGGCGGTTCGGGCCAGGCCTCCGGCCACGACCCCGGCCCCGGTCACGGCCGACCAGGCCAGGGTTCGGGCGAAGACTCAGATTCCGGTTACGGCGGCCCCGGGCCGGATTTGGGCAACGACTCAGGTCCCGGTTACGGCGGTTTCGATCAGGACCGGGACGGCGGCCCAAACCCCGGCCCCCGCAGCAGCGGCCCCAGCCCCGGCCCCCGCAACAGCGGCCCGGCACACGGCTCCGGCCGCGACCCGCGCCCCGGTGGCGACGGACCCGCCCACGACTCCGGACCCCGTGACGGACGTGGCCCGGGTCACGGGCGCGGTCAGGGCCACGGTCCCGTCCGCTACGGGCCCTCCGCGCTGCCCGACGACGGACTGCCCGTCCTGCCGGAACTGTCCGCCGCGCTCGCCGCCTCCGCCGCACGGCGCGCGGAGCGGCCGATCGGCGGCGGCACCGCGCTGCTGGCCGCGGCGGCCGGCTACTGGGAGCGGCGCGGCCTGGCCACCACGCCCGAGCGGGTGGCCGCCGCGCCGGGCGCGCCCGCCCTCCTGCTCGCCCTGACCGCCGCGCTCGGCGGCGACGTCCTCGTGCCCCGGCCGTGCGCCGCCTGGTGGGCGCCCTCCGCACGCCTGCTCGGCAGGCCCGCCTTCCCCGTGGCGACACCGGCCGAGTGCGGCGGCGTACCCGACCCGTACGCGCTGCTGGAAACGGTGCGCAGGGTCCGCGCGGAGGGCGGCGACCCGCGGCTGCTGGTGCTGGCGGTCGCCGACGACCCGACCGCGACCGTGGCACCGCCGGAGCTGCTGCACGAGACCGTCGAGGCGGCGGCGGGGGAGGGCCTGCACCTGGTCAGCGACGAGACGTGGCGCGACACCGTGCACGCACCGCACGAGACGGTGCTGCTCAGCCCCGCCGAGATGCTGCCCGACCGGGTCACCGTCGTCACCGACCTCGCCGGTGCCTTCCTGCCCGCCGGCTGGCCCGCAGCGGTCGCCCGCTTCCCGGACGGCGCGCGCGGCGACGCGTTGCACGCACGCGTGCTCGACATCCTCACCGCCCTGGACGCCCGCGTCGCCGAGCCCGTCGCCGCCGCCGCGGGCTACGCCCTGGACGAACCCGAGCCCGTCACCACGCGCCTGGCCGCCGGCGTGCGCCTGCACGCGCGCCTGGCCCGCGCCGTGCACGACACGGTCGTCGCCGCGGGCGCGCTGGCCCGGCCGCCGCAGACCGGACGCCACCTCTACGCCGACCTCGGTCCGCTGCGCCCCGCGCTCGCCGCCCACGGGGTCGGCGACGCGCAGGAACTGGAGGACTTCCTCCGCACCCGCACGGGGCTGAGCGCGCCGGGCGGCCACCGCTTCGGGGACGACCTCGGCGCGTTGCGCGTACGGCTGGCCTGCGCCGAACTGCTCGGCGGCACGGACGAGGAGCGGGCGCGATGCCTGCTGTCCCCGGAGCCGTTGGAACTGCCGCACGTGCGGCGCGCGTTGATCTCCTTGAGGTCGGTCTTCGACGATCTCCGTGACGACGCCCGGCGATGGGAGCCTCCTCGATGACGCAGCAGTCCGAGCCGACCCCGACCGCGACCCCCGCCCCGCCCCCCTCCGTCACCACCACGTCCCCCTCCACCACCGCGCCTTCCGCCACCGCCCCGACCGCCTCCGCCCCCACCGCGCCTCCGTCCGGCCCTGCGACCGCGGACGTCCGGGAGACCGGCGGCCGTGCTGCCCCCGCCGCGCTCGCCTCCCCGGCCGCGCCCTTCCCGCCGCTGGCCGAGCCGCGCCCGCTGGGGGAGCGGCGGGTGTGGCCGCGCGCCTTCCACGACCGGCTCACCGCCCCGCTGCCCGGTCTGAAGGCATTCGCCCGGTTCGCCAGGGAAGGCGCGGTCCGGCCGGGCAAGGAGGGGCTGGCCGACATCCCCCTGCTGCCCTACGAGCCGGGCCCGCTGCCGCGGGTGGACAGCCGCACCGTCGCCGTCACCTGGGCGGGGCACGCCAGCTGGGTCGTACGGATCGGCGGACTGACCGTGCTGACCGACCCGGTGTGGTCGCGCCGGATCGTCGGCACCCCCGCCCGCATCACCCCCGTCGGCGTCGCCTGGGAGGCCCTGCCGCCCGTCGACGCGGTCGTCATCAGCCACAACCACTACGACCACCTCGACGCCCCGACCCTGCGCAGACTCCCGCGCGACACGCCGGTGTTCGTCCCGGCCGGGCTCGGCCGCTGGTTCCGGCGCAGGCGGTTCACCCGCGTCACCGAGCTGGACTGGTGGGAGGCGGCCCGGCTCGACGGGGTCCGCATCGACTTCGTCCCCGCCCACCACTGGTCCAAGCGCACCCTCACCGACACCTGCCGCAGTCTGTGGGGCGGCTGGGTGCTCACCGCCCCCGACGGACAGCGCGTCTACTTCGCGGGGGACACGGGCTACGGCCACTGGTTCGCCCGGATCGGCCGCCGCTACCCCGGCATCGACCTCGCGCTGCTCCCCATCGGCGCCTACGACCCCCGCTGGTGGCTCAGTGACGTCCACTGCGACCCGGAGGAATCGGTCCGGGCCGCCCAGGACCTCGGCGCGCGCCGGATGGCCCCGATGCACTGGGGCACGTTCGTGCTGTCCGCGGAACCCGTCCTGGAACCGCTCACCCGGGTCCGTGTGGCCTGGGACAGGGCGGGCCTCGCCCGGGAGGACCTGTGGGACCTCCCGGTCGGTGCGTCCCGGGTGCTGGACTGAGCCCCGCGGACACCGGGGGAGTCCGCGCCGGGCCCCCTCGCGTTCGCGGCTCCGAGCCCCGGTCGGGCGGCCCGGAGCGACGGGCCCCGGCAGGTCAGTTCGAGCGGTGCGCCGGGACCGACCGGCGCAGCCTGCGCCACACCCCCGGGGCCGCGCCGACCAGCACGGTCAGGACGATCGCGGCGACCACGCCCTCCCACGGCTCGGGGAACAGCGAACCGCCGAGGATGCCGATCACCTGGTACGTCACCGCCCAGGCCAGACAGGCGGGCAGGTTGCCGCGGGAGAAACGGCGCAGCGGCCAGCCGGCCAGCAGGCAGGCCAGCATCACCGGTATGCGCCCGGCCGGGACCAGACGCGAGAGCACCAGCACCGCGACGCCGTGCTCGCCGAGCTTCTCCTGCGCCTGCGCGAGCCGCTCCTCCGGCGCGCGCGAGCGGATCGCCGCCAGCCAGCGCGAACCGTTCTTCGAACGGAGCCCCCGCCGCCCCAGCCAGTACAGCGCGGCGTCCCCGAGGAACGCGGCCAGCGACGCTGTCACGAACACCAGTGCGAGCGAGAAGGGTGCCGTCTGGTGCACGGCCACCACCGCCGCCGAACTGACCAGGGCTCCCGTCGGCACCACCGGGACCAGCGCCCCGACCAGCACCAGCAGGAACAGCGACGGATAGCCGAGGGCCTGCTGCGTGGACTCCGGCGGCACCACCGTCGTCACGGCGGCGGCGAGCCGTATCACCGGGCGACCTCCAGCCGCACACTCTCCCCGTGCCCGAGCCGGTGCACCGCCACCCCCGGCGCACGCAGCTCCGCATGGCGCACGAACTCCTCACCCGGCGCATGGAACTCGTGGGGGCGCACGGCGTCCATCCCGATCGGCCAGTACGTGCCGTAGTGCACCGGTACGGCGCTGCGCGGCGCGAGCCGGGCCAGCGCGTGCGCCGCCCGCTCCGCGTCGAGGTGTCCCTCGCCGAGGTACGGTCCCCAGCCGCCCACCGGCAGCAGTGCCACGTCCACCGGCCCGACCTCCTCGGCCATCGTCTCGAACAGACCGGTGTCCCCGGCGAAGTACGTCCGGGCGGCGCCCTCCACGACGTAACCGAGCGCCGGTGAGCGGTGCGGTCCCACCGGCAGCCGCCGCCCGTCGTGGCGGGCGGGCACCACCCGGACGACGAGCCCGCCGGCCTCGACCCGGTCCCCGGGCGTCACCTCGGTCATCCGCAGCCCGGTGAGCCGCCGCAGGCCCGGCACCGCCCGCGGCGCCCCGCGCGGCACCAGCAGCCGCGTGCCCGGGGCGAGCCGGGCCAGCGAGGGGACGTGCAGATGGTCGGCGTGCAGATGGGAGACGAGCACCACGTCCGCCTGCCGGGCGTCCGGCGGCGGCAGCGCGCCGCGGCGCCGCCGCAGGTGAGCGAGGCGGCGGGCGAACAGCGGATCGGTCAGCACACGCACGCCCGAATCCTCGAGCGTGCACGTCGCGTGACCCCACCAGGTGATCTCCACCGGCACCTTCTTTGCCTCCTTCGCGCGACTCCCCCTGAGCCTACGTGCAGGGGTAGTGTCGGCGGCCAGAACCCGGAGGTGAGGGAGACTCCATGGGACATGTGCGGGACGCCCGCGGCCGGACCGCCGCGACGCCGGTCCGCGTGACGGCGATCGCCAGCCTGACCCCCCTGGAGGAGCTGAACGAGGACCCCTTCCTCGTGGACTCCCGCAGCCAGTACGCGATGTGCGCCCGCTGGGCGGCCGAGCACGGCTACGTGATCGCGCGCGAGCTTCTCGTGAGGGGGCTGCGCATCGACCACCGCGCCCTGTGGGACGGCGTCCGGCCGGGCGTCGACCTGTTCGTCGCCCCCAGCCGCCGGGTGCTGGAGCGGGCGCTGTCCTCCGTCGAGGAGTTCACCGCGGAGTGCGCCCGGCGCGGCGTCCGCGTGGAGACGGTCGGCTGCGCCGAGCCGTCCTACGACGCCCAGATGAAGGCCCGGGTCCACCGCCGCCTCTCCATGCCCACCGCGGGCTACGACGGCCGCTAGGCCTTCCCGCCTCCGCCCCGTGCCGCCCGTTTGACCTGCGGGTTTCCGTGGTTGTCCACAGCCCGGCCGGGCAGCGCGGGGCGTGTGACAAGCTGGAGCGGGCCCGTGCGGACGACCGGGCCGGGACGTGAGGTGCGGGAGTGCGAGGCGGGTGGTGGTGGCGGCGGGCCGCCAGTCAGGCGGGGCGGAGCGTCACGGTGTGGGCCGTCTCCACGGTCACGATGCTGGTGCTCGCCGGGATCCTGCCGGACTTCCGGCTCCAGTCCGCCGACGGCGACAGCGCGACCACCATCGCGGTGACCGCGGCCCTGGGCGCCGGTGCCTTCGGCGTGCTGTCGGCGGTCGTATGGCCGCTGCTGGTCCGGCTGCTGCTGCTCGTGCCGGCGCTCGTGCTCGGCCTGCTGGTGTTCTTCCTCAACGGCTCGCTGCTCCTGCTCGCCCTGCGCGTCAACCCCTCCGGGCATCCGCAGGCCGCGCCCGAGACCGCGGTCATCGTGGCCGCCGTGATGTCCGCGGTGGCCTCCGCGACCGGCGGCGCCCTCGCCGTCCGTGACGACGAGGCCTACCGGCGCCGGCTCCACCGGCTCGCCGACCGCCGCCGCAGACGGCAACCGCCCTGCGCGACGACGCCCGGCACGGTCGTGGTCCAGCTCGACGGCGTCGGCCACGACGTCCTGCGGGACGCCGTGGACGGCGGGCTGATGCCGACCGTCGCCCGCTGGCTCGGCATCAGCGCGGACACCGGCACCAGCGCCGGAACGGGCACCGATACCGGCGCGGTCACCGGCATCAGCGCGGTCACCGGCGCCGGAGCGGACACCGGCACCGCCACGGGCGCGAGCATCCGCACCGAAGCCGGTGCGGAACCCCCCGCCACCGCGGCCCGTGCGGCCACCGCGACCCGCCCTGCCACCACCACCGGCCGGGTCATGGCCACCGGCCGTCACCTGCCCGCGCAGCCGCCCACCCACCGCCTCACCCCCTGGCGCACCGACTGGTCCAGCCAGACCGGTGCCAGCCAGCTCGGCATCCTGCACGGCAGCAACCACGACGTGCCCGCCTTCCGCTGGTACGAGAAGGAGACCGGCGAGGTGATGGTGTGCAACCGTCCCGCCGGCGCGGTGGAACTCCAGCGCAGGGCCGTCGAACGCACCCGCGACGGCGGGCTGCTCACCGCCGACGGCGCCAGCCGCGGCAACCTCTTCAGCGGCGGTGCCGGCGAACTCGCCCTCGTGCTGTCCGTCTCCGCGCGCCGCGGCCGGGACAACCGTTCCCGCGCGGGCTACTTCGCCTACTTCTCCGACCCCGCCAACGCGGTGCGCACCGCGCTGTCCTTCGGCGCGGAGGTGGCCCGCGAGATCGGCGAGTCGCTGCGCGCCCGGATCCGCGGGCAGCGCCCCCGCGTCTCGCGCGGCGGCCTCTACCCGCTCGTGCGCGCCTTCGCGACCGTCGTCGAACGGGACGTGGTGGTGGCCGCCGTCATGGGCGACCTGCTCGCCGGCCGCACCGCCGTCTACGCCGACCTCGTCGCCTACGACGAGGTCGCCCACCACTCCGGTCCGCACAGCCGGGACGCGGCCAAGGTGCTGCGGCGCCTGGACCGCGCGCTCGCACTGATCGAGAAGGTCGCCGAACACGCCCCGCGGCCGTACCGGATCGTCGTCCTGTCCGACCACGGCCAGAGCCCCGGCGAGACCTTCCACGCACGCTACGGCCTCACCCTCGGCGACCTGGTCCGGGCCGGCTGCGGACTGCACGTGCCCCGCAAGGCGGGGCGGACCCGCAGCGGCGCCGAGGCACGGGCCGCCGTACGGGCCGCGCTGCGCCGCCCCGTGGAGGAGCCGGGCGAGCGGCACGCGGGCACGGACCGCCGCTCCGAGCCCGTCGTGCTGGCCTCGGGCAACCTCGGTCTGGTCTCCTTCCCGGACGTGCCGCACCGCATGAGCCGGGAGGAGATCGACGCCCGCCACCCCGCGCTGCTGCCCACCCTCGCCAACCACCCCGGCATCGGCTTCCTGCTCGTGCGCAGCGAGGAGCACGGCGCGGTGGTGCTCGGCGCGCGCGGCGCGCAGATACCGCTGGCCCGACTCGACACCGACCCCGGGCCGCTGGCCGTGTTCGGACCCGGCGCGGCCGACGCCGTCCGCCGTACCGACTCCTTCCCGCACACCGCCGACATCATGGTCAACTCCAGTTACGACCCGGCCGACGGCGAGGTCCTCGCCTTCGAGGAGCAGATCGGCTCGCACGGCGGCCTCGGCGGGGCGCAGGGCCGCCCCTTCCTGCTGTCGCCGCTGGTCTGCTCACCGCCCGCCGAGGACGGCGCGGACCTCGTCGGCGCGGAGGAGATCCACCGGGTGCTGCGCCGCTGGCTGCGCGAGGCCGCCGGCGGCCCGCAGGTACCGCGCCCGGCACAGCCGGAGGAGGAGCGGGCCGCCTGACCCACGCCCCGCGCGCTCGCGCCGGCGCACAGTGCCCCGCGGCACACGCCGTTCACCGGGTACGTGCCGCGCGAATGTGATCGGATGGGGGCGATGGAACCCGGGAACCGGGCACCTAGGCGAAAGGTATGGAACACACCGTGGCAACCACGCGCACCGCTCACACCGTCTGGGAAGGCAACCTGCTCGAGGGCAAGGGCGTCGTCACCTTCGACTCCTCCGGCATCGGCGAGCAGCCGGTGTCGTGGCCGTCGCGCGCCGAACAGGCCAACGGGAAGACCAGCCCCGAGGAACTGATCGCCGCCGCCCACTCCAGCTGCTTCTCCATGGCGCTGTCGCACGGGCTGGCCGGTGCCGGCACCCCGCCCACCAGCATCCGCACCAAGGCCGACGTCACCTTCCAGCCGGGTGAGGGCATCACCGGCATCCACCTGACCGTCGAGGGCACCGTCCCCGGCATCGACGACGACGCGTTCGCCGCCGCCGCCGAGGACGCCAAGAAGAACTGCCCGGTCAGCCAGGCCCTGACCGGCACGACGATCACCCTGGACGCCAAGCTCGCCTGACCCGGCGAGAACGGTCCGCGGCGCCGCGCCCCCGCTCACGCGAGGGACGCGGCGCCGTCGTGTTTCCCCGCCCGCCTGGGTACCCGCAGGGGAGAGGCGGAAAGGGGACGACGATGGCACGTGCGGTCGGGATCGATCTGGGGACGACGAACTCGGTGGTGGCCGTCCTGGAGGGCGGCGAACCCACCGTCGTCGCCAACGCGGAGGGCGCGCGGACCACCCCGTCGGTCGTGGCGTTCGCCAAGAGCGGCGAGGTGCTCGTCGGCGAGGTCGCCAAACGGCAGGCGGTGACGAACGTGGACCGCACCGCCCGCTCCGTCAAACGCCACATGGGCGACGCGCACTGGCGCTTCCCCGAGCAGGGCTCCGTCGACGGCACCCGCTACCGGGCGCAGGAGCTGTCCGCGCGGGTGCTGCAGAAGCTGAAGCGGGACGCCGAGGCCTACCTCGGCGAGGACGTCACGGACGCGGTGATCACCGTGCCGGCGTACTTCGACGACGCCCAGCGGCAGGCGACGAAGGAGGCCGGGGAGGTGGCCGGGCTGAAGGTGCTGCGGATCATCAACGAGCCCACGGCCGCCGCCCTCGCCTACGGACTGGACCGGGGCGAGGAGCAGACCGTGCTCGTCTTCGACCTCGGCGGCGGCACGTTCGACGTCTCCCTGCTGGAGATCGGCGAGGGAGTCATCGAGGTCAAGGCCACCAACGGCGACACGCACCTGGGCGGCGACGACTGGGACCAGCGGATCGTCGAGCACCTGGTCAAACGGTTCAAAGGGCAGTACGGCATCGACCTGGGCAACGACAGGATGGCGGTGCAGCGGCTGCGCGAGGCCGCGGAGAAGGCGAAGATCGAGCTGTCCTCGTCGACCGAGACCTCGATCAACCTGCCGTACATCACCGCCTCCGCCGAGGGCCCGCTGCACCTGGAGGAGAAGCTCACCCGGGCCCAGTTCCAGGAACTCACCGCCGACCTGCTGGAGCGCTGCAAGAAGCCCTTCCACCAGGCCGTGGACGACGCGGGCGTCAAGCTCTCCGCCATCGACCACGTGATCCTCGTCGGCGGCTCCACCCGGATGCCCGCCGTCACCGGCCTGGTCCGCGAACTCACCGGCAAGGACCCGCACAAGGGCGTCAACCCCGATGAGGTGGTCGCCGTGGGCGCCGCCCTCCAGGCGGGGGTGATCCGCGGCGACGTGAAGGACGTCCTGCTCCTGGACGTCACCCCGCTGTCCCTGGGGATCGAGACCAAGGGCGGCATCATGACGAAGCTGATCGAGCGCAACACGACGATCCCGACCCGGCGTTCGGAGATCTTCACCACCGCGACCGACAACCAGCCCTCGGTCGGCATCCAGGTCTACCAGGGCGAACGCGAGATCGCCGCGTACAACAAGAAGCTCGGCGTCTTCGACCTCACCGGGCTGCCGCCCGCCCCGCGCGGGGTGCCGCAGATCGAGGTGGCCTTCGACATCGACGCCAACGGGATCATGCACGTCTCCGCCAAGGACCTGGCCACCGGCCGCGAGCAGAAGATGACCGTGACCGGCGGCTCCGCCCTGCCCAAGGACGACATCGACCGCATGATGCGCGAGGCGGAGCAGTACGCCGAGGAGGACCGCACCCGCCGCGAGGCCGCCGAGACCCGCAACCAGGCCGAGCAGCTCGTCTACCAGACCGAGAAGTTCCTCCGCGACAACGGCGACCGGATACCGGCCGGGACGAGGAGCGAGGTCGAGTCGGCCGCCGCCGAGGTGAAGGGCCTGCTGGAAGGCGACACGGACACCACCGCCCTGCGCACCGGCGTCGACAAGCTCGCCGCGGTCAGCCAGAAGATGGGGCAGGCCATGTACGCCGAGGCCGCCCAGGACCGCCCGCACCCGGCGGAGGACGGCGAGGACACGGGCCGGCACACCGGCACACAGGAGGAGGAAGGTGTGGTGGACGCGGAGATCGTCGACGAGGACCGGGACGAGCGCAAACCCAAGGGCGGAGCAGCCTGACCCGGGTGGGGACGGTGCCGCGGGTTCACGACGTCGTTCGCCCGGCGGTCAGTCCTTGACCGCCACCCCCGCGTACACCGGCACGATGCCCTCCGCCTGGGCCGCCACCCGGTCACCGGGATGATCCCCGGTCCCAGCAGCCGCAGCCCCGTGAAGAAGCGTGAGAACTCGGCGAGGGAGCGCGGGAAGAAGGGCGTGCCGCCCCGGCGGAACAGGGCGGCGGCCTTTCCGACCGCCTGCGGATTCAGGTCCGCGGTCACCTGCGACACGATCAGATGACTGCCGGGGGCGAGCGCGTCGACGTAGCGCCCCAGCAGGCCGTGCACGTCGTCGGTGTCGTCCGAGAGGTAGTGGGTGAGCGCGACCAGTGACAGGGCCACCGGCCGGGTGAAGTCCAGGGATCCTGCGGCCAGCCGCAGGATCCGCTCCGGGTCGCGGACGTCGGCGTGCACGTAGTCGGTGCCGCCCTCCGCGGAACCGTGCAGCAGCGCCTCGGCGTGCCGCAGCACGATCGGGTCGTTGTCCGCGTACACGATCCGTGCCCCGGGCGCGACCCGCTGGGCCACCTGGTGCAGATTGGGCTCCGTCGGGATGCCGGTGCCGATGTCCAGGAACTGCCGCACGCCCGCCTCGGCGGCCACCCGGGTCGCCCGGTGCATGAACCGGCGGTTGGCGCGCGCCCCGCGGACGACGGTGTCGTCCACCGCGAGGATCCGGCGGGCCAGCTCCTCGTCCACCGGGTAGTTGTCCTTGCCGCCCAGCCACCAGTCGTACACCCGCGCCGGATGCGGACGGCTGGTGTCGACGCGGACGGGCGCGGTCTCGGATCCGGTCATGCGGTGACTGCTCCTCGGTCGTCGGGTCAGTGGCTCTCGCGGCACTCCCGCAGCAGCTGCCGGGTGCGTTCGGCCGTGGCGGCACGGGCGATCATGTGGTCGAGGACCTCCAGGTGCGCGGAGACCTCCTTGCGCGAGTCCAGGTACAGCGCGCCGGTCAGGTACTCGGTGTAGACCAGGTCGGGCAGCTCCGGCTCGGCGAAGCGGAACAGCGAGAACGGCGCGTACGTCCCCGGATGCGGGCCGTCCGCGAATTCCGCGACCTGCACCGTCACCCGGTCCCGCTCGGTGTACTCCAGGAGCTTGTCCAGCTGCCCGCGCATCACCTCGGCGCGGTCGCTCACCGGCCGCCGCAGCACCGTCTCCTCGATGATCACCCACAGATGCGGCGGGTCCGGCCGCTCCAGCAGCGCCTGCCGGGCCATGCGCAGCGACACGTGCCGCTCGATCGCCTCCGGGCCCCTCTGGCCGACCGTGCCCGCCTCCAGCACGGCACGCGCGTACTCCTCCGTCTGCAGCAGACCCGGCACGAAGTGCGGCTCGTAGGAACGGATCAGCCGGGCCGAGCCCTCCAGGCTCACGTACAGGCTGAACCACTCCGGCAGCACGTCGTGGTACCGCTGCCACCAGCCCGGCTCGTTGGCCTCCTCGGCCAGCCGCACGAAGGTGGCCGCCTCCTCCTCGTCCACCCCGTACGTCGCCAGCAGCACCTGCACGTACGGGATCTTCAGCGAGACCTCGGCCAGCTCCATGCGCCGCACGGTCGCGGCCGCCACCCGCAGCACTCGGGCGGCCTCCTCCCGGCTGAGACCGGCCGCGTCGCGCAGCTCCTGCAGCCTCCTGCCGAGCACCACCTGACCCACGGTGGGCGCGGGCCGCCGCTCACTCACGCCACGCCTCCCCACGCGCGCCGACATCCGCGCAGCAGTGTGTCACACCCGGTCAAGGCATCATCGAATGAAGGTACTTCACGGTCGCCGGGTCGGCCGGCAGGAAGGTCTCGATCGCCAGCTCCGCCACCGTCACGTCCATCGGCGTGTTGAACGTGGAGATCGAGGAGACGAACGACAGCACCTGGCCCTCGTGCTCGATCCGCATCGGCAGCGCGAAGTACGGCACCTCGCCCTCGCCGTCCGCCTCCTGCGGCACCGCCCCCGCGGCCGCCTCCGGCAGCGGGTAGCCCGCCACCTCCTCGTACAGCTCCCGCAGCGCCGGCGAGCGGTGCAGCGCGATCTGCCGCTCCATCTGCGCCAGCAGATGCCCCCGCCACTCGCGCAGATTGCGGATGCGCGGCGCCAGCCCCTCGGGGTGCAGCGTCAGCCGCATCGCGTTCAGCGGCGGGACGAGCAGCTCCTCGGGAACACCCTCCAGGAGCATCGCCACACCCCGGTTGGCCGTCACCACGTCGTACACCGCGTCGACCACCAGCGCCGGATACGGCTCGTAGCCCCGGATCAGCCGTTCGAGGCCCTCCCGCAGCGCGCCCAGCGCCGGGTCGTCCAGCGGGGTCTCCGGATAGCGCGGCGCGTAACCGGCCGCCAGCAGCAGCGCGTTGCGCTCCCGCACCGGAACCTCCAGGTGCTCGGCCAGCCGCAGCACCATCTCCTCGCTCGGCCGGGACCGGCCCGTCTCGATGAAACTGATGTGCCGGGCCGAGGAGTCGGCACGCAGCGCCAGCTCCAGCTGGCTGATCCGCCGCCGCTCCCGCCAGGCCCGCAGCAGCGGACCCGCGCCGCGGCCCGCGGGGGCGGTGGGAACCCGGACGTCACCGGTCGCGAGAATGGTCATACGTACGACCGTAGTCGAACCGCTGTGGAGGAGTGCGCGCATGAGCGAGCTGTGGAAGCCGTCCGGGGAGGCGACGGCCGTGTACCGGGCCAGGGTGCGCGGCTGTCTGCTGGGCGGGGCCGTCGGGGACGCCCTCGGCTACCCGATCGAGTTCAACGCCCTGGACCGCATCCGCGCCACCCACGGCCCGCGCGGTCTCACCGGCCTGGTCACCGCCTCGGCCGACGCCGGATCGGTCGCGCTGATCAGCGACGACACCCAGATGACCCTCTTCACCGCCGAGGGCATCCGCCAGGCCCAGCAGCACGGCCACGGCCCCCGCCTGGGCAGCGGCGGCTTCCGGATGGTGCGCTGGGCCTACGAGCGCTGGCTGGAGACCCAGCGCCGCGCCGGACCGCAGGAGAGCGAACTCGCCCGACCCGCCGGCGGCGGCTACGAGGGCCCGCGCGGCGGCCTGGTCACCGAGGCCTGGCTGTACTCCCGCCGCGCACCCGGCAACGCCTGCCTGTCCGGGCTCGCCCTCGACCTCGTCCCCGACCCGGCCGCCGTGCTCGGCCCGCCCGGACCCATCAACCCCGACTCCAAGGGCTGCGGCGCCGTGATGCGCTCGGCGCCCTTCGGCCTCACCGGCGCCACCCCCGAGGAGGCCTTCGACAGCGCCGCCCGCTGCGCCCAGATGACCCACGGCCACCCCACCGGCTACTACGCGGCCGGCGCCTTCGCCGCGCTCATCGCCTGCCTCGTCGCCGGGGACTCCGTGGAGGGTGCGACGCTGCGCGCGCTGCGCCTGCTCGGCCGCCACCCCGGCCACGAGGAGACCAGCGCGGCCCTCACCGAGGCCCTCGACCTGGCCGCCGAGGGCACCCCGAGCGCCGAACACGTCGAACGGCTCGGCGCCGGCTGGGTCGCCGAGGAGGCCCTGGCCATCGGCGTCTACGCCGCCCTCGCCGCCTCCGGCGTCGAGAACGCCCTGCTGCTGGCCGTCAACCACTCGGGCGACAGCGACTCGACCGGGTCGGTCTGCGGCAACATCCTCGGCGCCCGCCACGGCGACCACGCACTGCCGCACGCATGGGTGGAGCGCGTGGAGGGGCGGGCCCGGATCGCCGCGCTGGCCGACGACCTGGCGGCCGGATCCCTCCCCGGCTGAGCGCGGGCCCCCGTCCGGCCCGGCACCCGGCGGCCTTCCTGTGGCAGGCTGAACAGCGCAGGCTGACCGGGCGCCCGGCCCGGTGCGCCCGCACACCGTCTGCACAGGCGCGCGCCGCCCGGCGGCGCCCAGGAAGGGAGCCGGCCCATGCCCGTCGCACCGCTGTCCCAGAAGGAGATCGAGGACCGGCTGGCGGAACTGCCCGGCTGGTCCCTCGACGGGGACCGCCTCACCCGCTCCTACCGGCTCGGCTCGCACTTCGCGGCGACCGCGATGGTGGTGCACATCGCCCAGGTGCAGGAAGAGCTGGACCACCACTCCGACCTGACCCTCGGCTACAACACCGTCTCCCTCGCCGTGAACACGCACAGCGCGGGCGGCGCCGTCACCGAGCTGGACTTCCGGCTCGCCCACCGGGTGCAGGAACTGGCGCCGGTCCACGGAGCGCACTGACCGGGCCGGACGGGGCGGGGGACCGCGTGCTGGACTACGACCAGGAAGCCGAACGCTACGACAGCGCCCGCGGCGGTGAGCCCCGGGCCGCCGCCGCGGCCGGGGCGGTCCTCGGCCTGCTGCCCGCGGACATCCGGGAACTGCTGGACACCGGCTGCGGCACCGGCATCGTGACCCGCCGCCTCGCCGCCGGCCGGCCCGCGGCCCGGGTGACCGGCGTGGACCTGGCGCCTGCCATGACCCGCAGGGCCGCCGAGCGTCTGCCCGGTGCCGTCGTGCGCGCCGACGCCCGGCGGCTGCCCTTCCCCGACGGCCGCTTCGACGCGGTCACCAGCGTCTGGCTGCTCCACCTCGCCCCGACCGACGCCGACGCGCGCGCCGTCGTCGCCGAGTGCGCCCGCGTGCTGCGCCCCGGCGGGGTGTACGTCACCACGGTCGGCAAGGCCGCCGCGCACAACGTGGGCAGCGACATCGACGCCGTGCTCGCCTCCCGGCCGCCCAGCCCCGCCCGGGACGCGGACGCTCTCGTCACCGGGTACGCGGCCGCGCACGGCCTGGTACCGGCCGGGACGGCGCGGTTCCGCGGCGCCGGCCAGGGCCGCAGCCCCCGCCGTACCATCGCCGACCTGCGGCGCGGCTGGTTCATGACGCTGCCGCCGGGCGGCCCGCTCGCCGACGCCTTCGCGGCCCGGCTGGCGGCCCTGCCCGACCCGGACCGTCCGCGCCCCGACCCGGTCTTCCGCCTGCGCGCGTACCGCAGAGCAGCCACGGGCTGAGTCCACGACCGAACGACAGAACGACCGAACGACCGAACGAGCGAACGACCGGGTGACCGGCGAGGGAGCGGCCGGCGAGGGGGCGACCGGCGGCCGGGAGCCCGCACTGCCCCGCGCGCCGGTCCGCGCGGGGCGCGGAACGGGGGGCGTCTCACGGCCCGGAGCCGGTCCGGGCCGCCGCCTCGGCGTGCGCGAGGCGCGGACCGGCGGGCGGCTCCTCGCCCCGTCGGCGTGTGCGGGGCGCGTGCCTGGGCCGGCACGCGCCCCGCGCCGTACGCGGAGCCGTCAGCGGGGACTTGGGCGAGTGGCTCCGCGTACGAACCCATGGCCGGGGCACCGGCCGCCCCGGTCCGGAACCGGTCGTGCCGCGCCGGGCGGCGCGCGGCGCCGCCCGTCAGGTGGGTGCATGAACGGCCCCTCTCCTTGCGGCTCGGAAGACGGGGTGAGCGGGGAGGAACGGGGAGGTGGAGCGGGGGGAGCGGGGAGGTGCGACAAGACCTGACCAGTGGGAGCGCTCCCATAGTGCGGACCTGTCAGGGAACGGTCAAGTCCTTGAGGCGTCGGAAAAGATTCGGGGCTCCTCCGCGGGGCCCGGGTCCAGGGAAAACAGCCGAAAGTCAGGAAGCCCCCTGGCCTTCACCGGCGCTTGGCGCTACCTTCACTCGCACCAGTGGGAGCGGTTCCATCAGTCGGCGCGTCCGCCATGACGCGCCCGGTCTGCAAGGAGTCGCTCATGCGACACCCCCCGCGTTCAGTCCTTTCAAAGTTACGAACGACATGGGCGTCCGGCCACCGACGCCTGACACGCACCCCCGCGGCGTCGCCGAAAGTCCCTGACGGCTCCGCCGCGAGGACCTTCCGGCGCCCCGCGCTCGCACGCGCCGGCCGCCGCGAGCCGGCCGGACTCCCCTCTCGTCCGCGGCTCTTGGCCGCCGCCGGAGCGGTCGCGCTCGCCGCGAGCGTGGTCGTCCCGGTGGCCTCGGCGCAGGGCGCCGCCCCCGCGTGCACGGTGGAGTACTCCGTCACCGGCCAGTGGGGCACCGGCTTCCAGGGCGCCGTCACCCTCACCAACAACCGTGCCCCGCTGACCGGCTGGAGTCTGACCTTCGACCTCGCCGCCGGCCAGCAGGTCACCGGAGGCTGGAACGCGAAGTGGTCCCAGTCCGGCACGGAGGTGACCGCGCGCAACGAGAGCTGGAACGGCTCGCTCGGCACCGGCGCGAGCGTGGCCGCCGGCTTCCTCGCCACCTCGCCGGGGAGCGGCCCCGCACCGGCCGCGTTCCGGCTCAACGGGGTCGCCTGCAACGTCGACCCGGACCCGTCCACACCGCCGACGGATCCGACCGACCCGCCGACCGACCCCCCGCCGGCCGGTGACGGCCGGGCGCCCGCCCTGCACGTGAGCGGCAACCGGCTCGTCACCGCCGGCGGCACCCCGCGCAGGCTGCTCGGCGTCAACCGCTCCGGCGGCGAGTTCATGTGCGTCCAGGGCCGTGGCATCTTCGACGGTCCCGTCGACGACGCCGCCGTCGCGGCGATCGCCGGCTGGAAGGCGAACGCCGTCCGCATCCCCCTCAACGAGGAGTGCTGGCTGGGACTTTCCAACGTGGACCCCGCCTACGCGGGCGAGCGGTACATCGACGCGGTCGAGCAGCTGGTGGCCCGTGTCGAGGCGCACGGCATGACCCCGATCGTCGAACTGCACTGGACCCAGGGCCAGTACACCGGGAACTCGGCGGGCTGCTCCGACGTGCACGCCACCTGCCAGAAACCGATGCCCGACGCCCGGTACAGCCCCTCGTTCTGGTCGTCGGTCGCCGGTGCCTTCAAGGACGACCAGGCCGTCGCCTTCGACCTGTTCAACGAGCCCTATCCGGACCGTGCCACCTCCAGCGCCGCCGACGCCTGGACGTGCTGGCGCGACGGCGGCACCTGCCCGGGCATCGGTTACGAGGTGGCCGGCATGCAGGACCTGGTCGACGCCGTACGCGGCACCGGGGCGAAGAACGTGATCCTGGCCGGCGGGCTCGCCTACTCCAACGACCTGAGCCAGTGGCTGACCCACCGGCCCGAGGATCCGGCGGGCAATCTGGTCGCCGCCTACCACGTCTACAACTTCAACGCCTGCGCCAGTGAGAGCTGCTGGGACTCCACGCTCACCCCCGTCGCGGCCCAGGTGCCGCTGGTGGCGGGGGAGATCGGTGAGAACACCTGCTCCCACGGGTTCGTGGACCGGGTCATGAAGTGGTTCGACGACCACGGCCTGTCCTACCTCGGCTGGACCTGGAACACCTGGGACTGTTCCTCCGGTCCGTCCCTGATCAGCGACTACGGCGGTACGCCCACGGCGTACGGCACCGGGCTGCGCGACCACCTGCGCGCCCTCGCCCCCTGACTCCCCTCCCGCACATCAGGCACCACGGCACCACCGGCACCACGGCACCACCGGCACCACGGCACCACCGGCACAGAGCAACACCGGCACATCAGGCATCCCAGCAGGTCAGTCCTTCCCTTCTACAGGAGGATTCCCCACTCATGAGCCGCAGCAGAACAGCGATGCTCGCCGCCCTGACCCTGGTCGCCGGGGGCACGGGCATGGCGCTCACCGCCGCATCCGCCAGCGCCGGCGCGGCCGCCGCCCCCTGCACCGTCGACTACCAGGTGCAGAACCAGTGGAGCACCGGCTTCACGGCCGCCGTCACCGTCACCAACAACGGCCCCGCCAAGTCGGCCTGGACCCTGAAGTGGTCCTACGCCGGGGACCAGAAGGTCACCAGCGGCTGGAACGCGAAGATCACCCAGAGCGGCGCGGCCGTCACCGCCGCCAACGAGAGCTACAACGGCACCCTCGCCACCGGATCCAGCGCGGCCTTCGGGTTCCAGGGCACCTACAGCGGCACCAACGCCGTCCCGGCCACCTTCACCCTCGACGGCGTGACCTGCAACGTCGACGGCGGCACCACCGACCCGGGCGGCGGCACGACGGACCCGGGCGGCCGGGCCGCCAACCCGTACGACGGCGCCAAGGTCTACGTGAACCCCGAGTGGTCCGCGCATGCCGCCGCCGAACCCGGCGGCAGCCGCATCGCGAACCAGCCCACCGCCGTCTGGCTCGACCGCATCGCCGCCATCGAGGGCGTCAACGGCGGCATGGGCCTGCGCGACCACCTCGACGAGGCCCTCAAGCAGAAGGGCTCCGGCGAACTCGTCGTCCAGCTCGTCATCTACGACCTGCCCGGACGCGACTGCGCGGCCCTCGCCTCCAACGGCGAACTCGGCCCCACCGACCTCGACAAGTACAAGACCCAGTACATCGACCCCATCGCGTCGATCCTGTCCGACCCGAAGTACGCCGGCCTGCGCATCGCCACGGTCATCGAGCCCGACTCGCTGCCCAACCTGGTCACCAACGCCGGCGGCACCAACACCACCACCGACGCCTGCGTGACCATGAAGTCCAACGGCAACTACGAGAAGGGCGTCGGCTACGCCCTGGACAAGCTCGGCGCCGTCCCGAACGTCTACAACTACATCGACGCCGGCCACCACGGCTGGCTGGGCTGGGACTCCAACCTCGGCCCGTCCGTCACGGAGTTCCTGAAGACCGCGACGAGCAACGGCGCGAGCGTGCACGACGTGGCCGGGTTCATCGTCAACACGGCCAACTACAGCCCCACCAAGGAGCCGTACTTCAAGGTCACCGACAACGTCAACGGGCAGACGGTGCGCCAGTCCAAGTGGGTGGACTGGAACCAGTACGTGGACGAGCAGTCGTTCGCGCAGGCGCTGCGGGACAAGCTCGTGGCGGCCGGCTTCGACTCCGGTCTCGGCATGCTGATCGACACCTCCCGCAACGGCTGGGGCGGCTCCGCGCGGCCCGCCGGCGCCGGACCGCTGACCTCGGTCGACGCCTACGTCGACGGCGGCCGCGTCGACCGCCGCATCCACGTGGGCAACTGGTGCAACCAGAGCGGGGCGGGCCTCGGCGAACGGCCGACCGCCTCCCCGGCCGCCGGGATCGACGCCTACGTGTGGGTCAAGCCGCCGGGTGAGTCGGACGGGTCCAGCTCCGCCGTCTCCAACGACGAGGGCAAGGGCTTCGACCGGATGTGCGACCCGACGTACGGGGGCAACGCGCGCAACGGCAACAACCCCTCGGGCGCGCTGCCGAACGCGCCGCTGGCCGGGCACTGGTTCTCCGCCCAGTTCCAGCAACTGGTGCAGAACGCCTATCCGCCGCTGTCGTGACGGGCGGGGCATAGGTGTTCCGCCGGGGCCCGGTCCGGGTGAGGTGCGGCCGTTCTGCCCGGCCGCGACCTCCCGGGCCGGGCCCCGGTCCCTCTCGAGACGCCGGGGCCCCGTGCCCGGACCGGGGACCCACGTGGTGCCTCCTCACGCCGAACAGGGAATTCCCTACGGCTTTTTTGCCGTACCGGCAAGGGAACTGGCCCGGAAGCGGTGGGGCGGCGCACGCTGGCCGCACCGAGACGAGAGGCTGATCACCATGGCGCAGGAGCACCGGGGCCACCAGGGTCCGCACCGGCACGACCCCGAGGGCGACCACGCGTCCGGCGGACACGAGGGCCACCGCCACGGCGAGCACGCGTCCGGCGGACACCAGGGCCACCACCACGGCGACACGGACCTGGACTGGGCCGTGATGGCCCCGCTGCTGGAGTCGCAGGCGGAACTCTTCACCCCGCTGTACCGGCAGGCGATGGACTGGCTGGCCCGGGAGGGGGCCGCCCCCGGTCTGGTCGTGGACGCGGGCAGCGGTCCGGGGGTGGTCTCCTGCCTGTTCGCCGAGACCTTCCCGGAGGCCCGGGTGGTGGCGGTGGACGGCTCCGCGCCGCTGCTGGAGCGGGCCGCGGCCCGCGCCGCCCGGCTCGGCGTCGCCGACCGCTTCACCACGGTCACCGGCGAACTGCCCGGCGCCCTCTCCGAGCTGGACTACCCGGCCGACCTCCTGTGGGCCAGCAACAGCCTGCACCACCTCGGCGACCAGCGCGCCGCCCTCGCCGCGTTCGCCGAACGGCTGGCGCCGGGCGGCACCCTGGCCCTGCTGGAGGGCGGTCTGCCCGCCCGTTACCTGCCCCGGGACATCGGCCTCGGCCGTCCCGGCCTGCAGGCCCGCCTGGACGCGGTCGAGACGGAGTGGTTCACGCGGATGCGCGAGGACCTGCCGGACTCCGTCGCCGAGACCGAGGACTGGCCGCGCCTGCTGGCCTCGGCGGGTCTCGAGCCCACCGGCACCCGCAGCTTCCTGCTGGACCTGCCCGCCCCGCTCTCCGGGCCGGCCCGCGCCTATGTCGCCGCCACCCTCGGCAGGCTGCGCGAAGGGCCGGCGGACGGCCTCGGCGCGGAGGACCGGGCCACCCTCGACCGGCTGCTGGACCCCGAGGACGAGGCGAGCGTGCACCGCAGGCAGGACGTCTTCGTGCTGAAGGCGCACACCGTGTACACGGCCGTCCGCACCGGCTGACCCGCCCGCCCCGCCCCGCGCGGGTCAGTTCGCGGCGAGGAACTGCCTGGCGAGCTTGTCGCCGAGGGTGACGGCCGCGCTGTGACTCTCGATGGGGGACGCCTTCGCGTCCTTGAACAGGATGTACGTCACCCCGGAGTCCGCCCCGCCGGTCTCCGGGTCGGGGTCGATGCCGAGGGCCTTGGCGGTGGCGTACGACGCCTCGCCGATGATCTTGTCCGGTCCGGTGTCGCCCACGACGGCGTACTCGACCTTGTCGCCGTAGACGACGGCGACCACGCCGCCGCCCTTGATGCCGGAGTCGGCGTAGTTCCAGATGCCGCTGGAGCTGGGGACCACGACGTAGGGCAGCGACTCGGCCTTGAGCGGCTTGCCGTCGGACTGGTGGAACCTCGTGTCGTCCTGGTACCAGGGGTCGCGGTCCTCGTTGCAGTTGGCGGTGCGCTGTCCGTCGCAGTCGATGTCCATGTCGGCCTTCCAGAACACCGCGCCGTTCTTGCCGCACACGGGGACGGTGGCCGAGGTCTCCTCGTCGGTGCGGTACTTTCCGTTGGAGATCTGCCGGCAGGACTTCACCTTGGCGAGCAGGTCGGCCGCGCTGACCGAGCCCTCCTGGGCGGAGCGGGGCGCGGCGGCGCCGGCCGCGCCGGAGGCGTGGGCCGGGAGCACGCCGGCGGCGAGCAGGGCGGCTCCGGAGGCGGCGGCGAGGGCCAGTGTTCGTATGCGCACGGTGGGGGGAACCCTTCTGTTAGGAAACTTTCCTGACCGGGTGCGATACAAGGTGGCCCCTTGGCCATGTGCGCGTCAAGACTGCGGTGGCGGGATCTTCCCGGGCTTCAGGGCACCGCCGGAAAGGCGGGTGCCCCGCCCCCGCCGGGCAGGCGGGGGCGAGGCACCCGGTGCGACAGGCCCGCCGGGCGGGCCCGCCGGCTCAGACCACGTCGAAGGTGGCCGGGTCCGGGCCCAGCCGCCGGTCCTCGTTCAGCGCGCTGATCGCCGCGAGGTCCTCGTCGTCCAGGGTGAAGTCGAAGACCTGGATGTTCTCCTGGATCCGGGACGGCGTCACGGACTTCGGGATGACGATGTTGCCGAGCTGGAGGTGCCAGCGCAGCACGACCTGGGCCGGGGTGCGTCCGTGCTTCTGCGCGATCGCCACGATCGCCGGGACCTCCAGCAGGCCCTTGCCCTGGCCCAGCGGCGACCAGGCCTCGGTGGCGATGCCCCGCTCCGCGTGGAACTCGCGGGCGGCGCGCTGCTGCAGGTGCGGGTGCAGTTCGATCTGGTTGACCGCCGGGACCACGGACGTCTCGGCGGTCAGCTGCCGCAGGTGCTCGGGCAGGAAGTTGGACGTGCCGATCGCCCGGACCCGGCCGTCGGCGAGCAGCTTCTCGAACGCCTTGTACGTGTCGACGTACGTGCCCCGGGCGGGCAGCGGCCAGTGGATCAGGTACAGGTCGACGTACTCCAGGCCGAGCTTGGTCAGGGAGGCGTCGAAGGCGCGCAGGGTGCTGTCGTACCCCTGGTCGCCGTTCCAGAGCTTGGTGGTGACGAAGACGTCCTCGCGGGGGAGTCCGGAGGCGGCGATGGCCTTGCCGGTGCCCTCCTCGTTGCCGTAGATCGCCGCTGTGTCGATGCTGCGGTACCCGGCCTCCAGGGCGGTGGCGACCGCGCGCTCGGCCTCGTCGTCCGGCACCTGCCAGACGCCGAAGCCCAGCTGGGGCATCTCGACATCGTTGTTGAGGATGATCGTGGGGACCTGGCTGCTCACGAGCTGTTGATCCTTCGGTTGTCGTCGAAGTGGTACTCCTATGGTCAACGATCACGGGGGTCGGCGCATTCCTGCCCCCCGCTCCGGCCGGTCCCCCGCCCTCACGCCCGGTACAGTGCCTCGACCTCGGCCGCGTACGCGTTCTCGATCGCCTTGCGCTTCAGCTTCAGGGACGGCGTCAGCAGGCCGTGCTCCTCGGTGAAGGGCTGGGCGAGGATGCGGAAGGTGCGGATGGACTCCGCCTGGGACACCAGCGTGTTCGCGGCGACCACCGCGCGCCGCACCTCGGTCTCCAGATCCGGGTCGTGCACCAGCTCCGCCGGTGTCGGCCGCGGCTTGTTCCGCATCTTCAGCCAGTGCTCCACGGCCTCGTGGTCGAGGGTGACCAGGGCGGCGATGTAGGGGCGGTCGTTGCCGACGGCGATGCACTGCGAGACCAGCGGATGGTCGCGCACCCGCTCCTCCAGCACGCCGGGCGCCACACTCTTGCCGCCGGAGGTCACCAGGATCTCCTTCTTGCGCCCGGTGATGGTGAGGTAGCCGTCCTCGTCGAGTGCGCCGAGGTCACCGGTGGCCAGCCAGCCGTCGTGCAGCGTCTGGTCGGTGGCCTTCGGGTTGTTCAGATAGCCCTGGAAGACGTTGCCGCCGCGCAGCCAGACCTCCCCGTCGTCGGCGATGTGCACGGTGACCCCGGGGATCGGCTGCCCCACGGTGCCGTAACGGGTGCGCTCGGGAGGGTTGGCGGTGGCGGCGGCCGTCGACTCGGTCAGGCCGTAGCCCTCGTAGATCTGCACGCCCGCGCCCGCGAAGAACAGCCCCAGCCGCCGGTCCATGCCCGAGCCGCCGGACATGGCGTTGCGGATCCGGCCGCCCATCGCCGCGCGCACCTTGGAGTACACCAGCTTGTCGAAGAGCTGGTGCTGCATGCGCAGCGCGGCCGACGGGCCGGGGCCGGTGCCCCACGCCTTCGCCTCGATCGCGTCCGCGTACTTCACGGCGATGTCCACGGCCTTCTCGAAGGGGCCCTCGCGGCCCTCGGCCTCGGCCTTGCGCCGGGCCGCGTTGAACACCTTCTCGAAGATGTACGGCACCGCGAGGATGAACGTCGGCCGGAACGCCTGGAGGTCCGGCAGGAGCGCGGCGGCGTGCAGCTGCGGCTGGTGGCCGAAGCGGACCCGGCCGCGGATCGCGGCCACCTCCACCATGCGGCCGAAGACGTGCGCGAGCGGCAGGAACAGCAGCGTGGCCGCCTCGTCCCCCCGGCGGGAGCGGAACACCGGCTGCCACCGGTCGATGACCGTGTCCGCCTCGGTCATGAAGTTGCCGTGGGTCAGGACACAGCCCTTGGGGCGGCCGGTGGTGCCGGACGTGTAGATCACCGTGGCCACCGACTCCGGTGTCACCGCCTCGCGGTGGCGGTGCACCACGCCGTCCTCGATGTGCGCGCCCGCATCGTACAGCTCCTGCACGGCGCCCGAGTCGAGCTGCCACAGCCGGCCCAGGCGCGGCAGCCGGTCGATGACGGTGGCGATCGTCATGGCGTGGTCCTCGTGCTCGACGATCGCCGCCGACACCTCGGCGTCGTAGAGCATCCAGAAGCACTGCTCGGCCGAGGAGGTGGGGTAGACCGGCACCACCTGGGCGCCGATGGTCCACAGCGCGAAGTCGAAGAGGGTCCACTCGTAGCGGGTGCGGGACATGATGGCGACCCGGTCGCCGAAGCGGACGCCCTGGGCGAGCAGGCCCTTGGCGAGGGCGAGCACCTCGTCGCGGAACTCGGCGGCGCTCACCTCGCGCCACTCGCCCCTGCCGTCCTTGCGGCCGAGCGCGATGCGCCCCGGGTCGTCCTGGGCATGCTGGAACACGACGTCGGCCAGGCCGCCCACCGGCGGTGCCGACGTCGACGGAGGGCTGGTGAACTCGCGCAAACCCCGCTCCCGCTCTCAGTCCGGCTCGGTCCGGTTCGCCTCCGGTGCGCTGGTGACGCTCCGCACAGGCCGTGAAAGCTACCCCACGGGGCCACGGGCCGGGAGGGGGCCGAAAGCGAGGGCTGCTCACGTCGGTCCAGGTCAGTGTCGGAAAATACGCGCACATGGGGAAGGGTCGGACAGAATTCCTTACGGTTCAGTAAGTTTCGGTGCCGGTATCTCCACCGAATCTGTACGACCCCCGACGGCGGCCGGGGCCCGGCGGGGGCGCCGCGCCGCACCCGCCCAGCAGTCTCCCGCCGGCGCCCGCGGTGCCTGGGGGCGGCAGCCCGCACCCCGGCGCAGCAGGCGCCGCCCCGCTGCCGACGGCCACCGGCCCGGCCCCGGGGGCGGGCCGGGTCAGCGGCGGTGCAGGTGCTCGCCGCCCGCCAGGATGGCCTTGGCCAGGGCGTCGGCCGCGTGCTGGGCGGACGGGCGGTGGCGGCCGTGGACCAGGACGAAGTCGACCCCGCCCAGCTCCGGCAGCCCGGCCCGCTCCGGGACGCGGACCAGGCCGGGCGGGATCAGCCCGCGCGAGTGGGCCATCACCCCGAGCCCCGCACGGGCGGCGGCGATCAGCCCGTTGAGACTCCCGCTGGTGCACGCGACGCGCCACGGGCGCCCCTGCCGCTCCAGGGCCTCGAAGGCGAGCGCCCGGGTGATGCCCGGCGGCGGATAGACGATGAGCGGCACCGGCCGGTCCGGGTCCAGTCGCAGCCGCTCCGCGCCGATCCACACCAGACGGTCCTGCCACACCGGTTCCCCCCGAGGGTCCTGGGGGCGCCGCTTGGCCAGCACCAGATCCAGTTTCCCGGCGGCCAGTTGCTCGTGCAGGGTGCCCGACAGCTCCACCGTCAGCTCCAGGTCGACCTCGGGATGCCCGTAGCGGAAACCCTCCAGGATCTCCGGCAGCCGGGTCAGCACGAAGTCCTCCGACGCGCCGAAACGGAGCCGGCCGCGCACCCGGGTGCCGGTGAAGAACGCCGTCGCCTGCTCGTGCACCTCCAGGATCCGGCGGGCGAAGCCCAGCATGGCCTCGCCGTCCTCGGTCAGCTCGACCGAGTGGGTGTCGCGGGTGAACAGCAGCCGTCCGGTGGCGTCCTCCAGCCGTCGTACGTGCTGGCTGACGGTCGACTGGCGCAGTCCGAGGCGCCGGGCCGCCTGGGTGAAGCTGAGCGTCTGCGAGACGGCGAGGAAGGTGCGCAGGTGAGCGGGGTCGTACACGGGGCCCAGGCTAGCGCCTGGTCATCACGGGACGTGATGACAGTGAAAGCGGTATGACGGATTCCCGATCGCCGTGGGGTGGAGGACGATGGAGCGGGGACCCGTCGGTTCCCCGCCCCGCCGTCGCACGCGCCGACGGACGAGCGGACGGGCAAGACGAACGATCAGGACACCTGCTCAGGACACCTGGGCAAGACGGATGATCAAGACGGACGAGCAAGTGGAGCACCGTGAAACGCCTGCGCTGGCCGAGCTGGATGCCGATCGACCCGTACATCGTGCTGCTGCTGGCGACGGTGGGCCTGGCCGCGCTGCTGCCGGCCCGCGGCGGCGCGGCCCACGTGGCCTCCGGCGCCTCCACCGCCGCCATCGCCTTCCTGTTCTTCCTCTACGGCGCCCGCCTCTCCACCCGTGAGGCGCTGGACGGACTCAAGCACTGGCGGCTCCACCTCACCGTCCTGGCCTGCACCTTCGTGGTCTTCCCGCTGCTCGGCACGGCCGCCCGCGGACTGGTCCCGGTCCTGCTCGACCAGCCGCTCTACCAGGGGCTGCTGTTCCTCACCCTGGTGCCCTCGACCATCCAGTCGTCGATCGCCTTCACCTCCATCGCCCGCGGCAACGTGCCCGCCGCGATCTGCGCGGGTTCCTTCTCCTCGCTGGTCGGGATCGTCCTCACCCCGCTGCTCGCCGCGGCGCTGCTCGGCAGCAGCGGCGGCGGCTTCTCGGCGCACTCGCTGATCACGATCGTGCTGCAGCTGCTCGTCCCGTTCGTCGCGGGGCAACTGCTGCGGCCGTGGATCGGGGTCTTCGTGGCCCGGCACAAGAAGGTGCTCGGACTCGTCGACCGCGGCTCGATCCTGCTCGTCGTCTACACCGCGTTCAGCGAGGGCATGGTGCGCGGCATCTGGCACCAGGTCAGCCCGCTGCGCCTGGGCGCCCTGCTCGCCGTGGAGGCCGTGCTGCTCGCCGTGATGCTGGCCCTGACCTGGTACGGCGCCAAGGCGCTGGGCTTCGGGCGGCAGGACCGGATCGCGATCCAGTTCGCCGGTTCCAAGAAGTCCCTCGCCTCCGGCCTGCCCATGGCGAGCGTCCTGTTCGGCGTCCATGCCTCGCTGGCCGTGCTGCCGCTGATGCTCTTCCACCAGATGCAGCTCATGGTGTGCGCGGTGATCGCCAAGCGCAGGTCGCACGACCCGGAGGCGAACGCCTCGGAGGGGGACGCCCGGACGGTGGACACCGGCGGGACGGAGGCCGTGGAGGGGAACATGGGTGAGGCGGACGCCGCGGAAGGGCGAGAGGGCACGGCTCCCGCGGCGGTGCCCGAGACGTCACCGACCAGGGCCGGTACGGCGGCCACGGCGTCCCGCCCTCGGTGAGACCGCCACGGTGACGCGGTTGTGGTGTGGCCGTCACGGAGCCCCGCCCTGGGCGAGGCGGGTGCGGCGAGCGGTCGTGGTGCGGCCGTGACGGCGGCCCGCCGCCGTGAGACCGGCGCGGCGATGCCGTCCCGGTGACCGTCGCGGGCTCCGTTCAGGGCCGCAGCACCACCTTGCCGAGGTTGCGGTGCCCCTCGATCGCCTCGTGCGCCCGCGCCGCGTCCTGGAGTGCGTACTCGGCGTGCACGACGGGCCGCACCAGCCCCTGTTCGAACAGCCGCCACAGCTCCAGCCGCCACCGCTCGTACAGCTCGGGCTGTTCGCGGGCGACGCGGGCCATCTGGAAGCCGGTCACCGACCTGGCGGCGACGAGCAGGTCGTACGCCCGGATCGTCCCGCCGCCCGAGCTGTACGCCACCAGCCGCCCGCCCGGGGCGAGCGCGGCGACCGCCGGGGTCAGGAGGTCTCCGCCGACCGCGTCGAGGACGCAGTCGACCGGGTCGCCCCAGTCGTCGTCGCCGTAGCGGACCACCGCATCGGCTCCCAGGCCGCGGACGAAGTCCGCCTTGGCCGGGTCGGAGACCGCGCCCACGACCCGGGCCGCGCCCCGCACCAGGGCGAGCTGGACCGCGAGGTGCCCCACGCCGCCGGCCGCCGCCGTCACGAGCACCGACTCGCCCCGCCCCAGCCCTGCGGCATCCAGGGCGCCGAGGGCGACGAGGCCGCTACGGACCAGGGCGACCGCCTCGGTGAAGGAGGCGCCGCCGGGCACGGGGGAGGCCATGGCCTCGTGCAGCAGGGCGAAGTCGGCGTAACCGTGCCCGAAGCAGAGTCCGGTGACGCGGTCGCCGGGCCGGAAACGGGTGACGTCCGCGCCGACGGCCGTCACCTCACCGGCGACCTCCCCGCCCAGCGGGACCGGCTCGGCGGCCTCGGTGACCTTGCGGACGACGGGCAGGGTGACCCCGACGGCCGCACAGCGCACGAGGACTTCCCCGGGACCCGGCTCGGGCACGGGCACCTCTTCGACGAAGAGAGGGCCACCGGTCGATTCGTACCGCACGCGGCGCATCGCACCTCCACAGACAGGAAGGACGGGAGGGGGCGGGGGCCGCCGCGCTCACCGAGAATTCGTTGGGAGGCCCAACGGTAATCCCCATTCATTGGGAAGTCCAACGGCTTTTTCGCTAGGCTGCCGTCATGCCCGACGCCGAAGCACCCCTCGCCGAGATCCGTTCCCTGCCCAGCTGGCTCCTCGGCCGGGCCGCCGCACGGGGGAGGGGGCTGGTCGCCGAGGCGCTCGCCGGGGAAGGGCTGAAGATGTGGCACCACGTGGTGCTCTCCGCGGTCCGCGACCTCGGCCCCGTCGCCCAGGCCGACCTCGGGCGCGGTGTGGGGCTCGACCCCAAGGACCTGGTCGGCGTCCTCAACGACCTCCAGGCCGCCGGTCACGTCCTGCGCGAGCCCGACCCCGCCGACCGGCGCAAGAACGCGGTCTCCCTCACCGCACAGGGCGCCCGGCTGCTGGCGCGCTGCGAGCAGGCCGCCCGCGAGGCCAACGCGACGCTGCTGGCGCCGCTGTCGCCAAAGGAACGCGAGGTCTTCATGGACCTGCTGGTCCGGGTGTCGGGCGCCAGGGAGTGACGACCGCGCGGACACCCCGCGTCAACGCCGCTCGTCCCCGCTGGCCGCGGGACGCGCATCAGGGCGCGACCGTGGTGCGCACGCCGGAATGAGACGTGCGCGCCACGGCGCGACGCGGCGCGCACACCGGGGCGCAGGCGCCGGAGCGGCACGCCGGATGCGCGCCGACGGGGCGGTACGCCCGGTGCGCGACCGGCGCCCACGCCTGGATGCGGGCGACGGGCCGGTACGTCGCGTCGGGGCGCGGGCCGGCGGCGCGTACGCGGGGAGGCAGGCGCGGGACGGCGTGACGGGGCCCCGCGGCGCAGGGGGCGCTCCCCGCCGGTCCGGCGCGTCGCCGTTTCGCGGGAGGAGGCCGTCGCCGGGTGGTCCGCGAGCCGCCCCGGAGCACCGGTCAGCCCTGGGCCGCCGGGGTCCGCAGGACGATCCGCTCCTCGCCCGCGTACACGTTCATGGAGGCGCCCCGCAGGAAGCCCACCAGGGTCAGTCCGGTCTCCGCGGCCAGGTCCACGGCCAGCGAGGACGGTGCCGAGACCGCCGCCAGGACCGGGATGCCCGCCATCACGGCCTTCTGCGCCAGCTCGAAGGAGGCCCGGCCGGAGACCAGCAGGATCGTGCGGGACAGCGGCAGGCCGTCGTTCTGCAGAGCGCGGCCGACCAGTTTGTCGACCGCGTTGTGCCGGCCCACGTCCTCCCGTATGTCCAGCAGCTCACCGTCCTCGGTGAACAGCGCCGCCGCGTGCAGGCCGCCGGTCCGGTCGAAGACCCGCTGGGCCGCGCGCAGCCGGTCGGGCAGGCTCGTGAGCAGGCCGGGCGTGACGCGCACCGGGGGCTCGTCGGCGATCGGCCAGCGGGCCGTCGTACGGACCGCGTCCAGGCTGGCCTTGCCGCACAGGCCGCAGGAGGAGGTGGTGTAGACGTTGCGTTCGAGCGTGATGTCGGGCAGGACGACGTCCGGCGCCGTCCGCACGTCCACCACGTTGTACGTGTTGGCCCCGTCCGCGGTCGCGCCGGCGCAGTACACGATGTTCACCAGGTCCGACGCCGCGCCCAGCACGCCCTCGCTGACCAGGAAGCCCGCGGCCAGCGCGAAGTCGTCACCCGGGGTGCGCATGGTGATGGCGAGCTGCCGGCCGTTGAGCCGGATCTCCAGGGGCTCCTCGGCCACCAGCGTGTCCGGGCGGGCGGAGACGGCCCCGTCCCTGATGCGGAGCACCTTGCGTCGTTCCGTGACTCGTCCCATTGTCCTGATCAGCCCCGGTTCTGTACGTGCTGGCAGCCGAAACGGCCCTTGATGCGGAGGTCGCCGTGGGTCACCGGGCCGTCGAGTGGCGCGGTGACCTCGACGACCTCATTGTCCTGCACGGCGGGCGTGAGGTCGCGGCCCCCTTCGCAGCACGCGCGGACCGTGGCCGTCTCCGTCTGCCTGGACTCGTCGGGTACCCGCCGCCCGCATGTCGGACTCCGGCCGCGACGACAGCGCGCCCGGGGGGCCCGCCTCGCCGCGGTCGCCGCGGTACCCGCACGCCGAGTCGGGCAGCGGAGCGTGGTGGTCCACGGGGGTCCGGGCGGCGAAGCCGCGTCCGGCGGCGGAGACCGCGGACGTGTTCCGTCCCGGCTCGCCGCACGCGTCGGGCGTGCGCGTCCGCGCGGAACCGGGTCTGACGGAAGGCGACAAGGCCGGCGGGTGTTTCCTGTGGCTTCGCCTGCCGTCCTACCCGTGGGTCACTGATCAGACTGGTGAACCCGCAACCCAAGGCAACGAGGGGGACCCTCCCATGAACGGCTCGCGCATCGCCGCCGTCGGCCACTACCAGCCCGCCAAGGTGCTCACCAACGAGGACCTGGCCGCCCTGGTCGACACCAGCGACGCATGGATCACCAGCCGCGTGGGCATCCGCACCCGGCACATCGCCGGACCCGACGAGCCGGTCGACGAACTCGCCGCGCACGCCGCGGCGAAGGCGCTCGCGGCCGCCGGGCGCACGCCGGCCGACATCGACCTGGTCCTGGTCGCCACCTCCACGGCCGTGGACCGTTCCCCCAACACCGCCGCCCGCGTCGCGGCGCGCCTCGGCATTCCGAGTCCCGCCGCGATGGACGTCAACGTCGTGTGCGCCGGCTTCACCCACGCGCTGGCCACCGCGGACCACACCGTGCGCGCGGGAGCCGCGACCCGCGCCCTGGTCATCGGCGCCGACAAGATGTCCGACGTCACCGACTGGAGCGACCGCACCACCTGCGTCCTCGTCGGCGACGGCGCCGGGGCCGCCGTGGTCGAGGCCTGCGCGCCGGGCGAGAGCGCGGGGATCGGGCCGGTGCTGTGGGGTTCCGTGCCCGAGATGGGGCACGCGGTACGGATCGAGGGCACGCCCCCGCGGTTCGCCCAGGAGGGACAGAGCGTCTACCGGTGGGCCACCACCCGCCTGCCGCCGCTCGCCCGGCAGACCTGCGAGCGGGCGGGCATCGCGCCCGAGGACCTCGCCGCCGTCGTCCTGCACCAGGCGAACCTGCGCATCATCGAACCGCTCGCCGACCGGCTCGGCGCGGTCGGCGCGGTCGTCGCCCGCGACGTCTGCGAGTCCGGCAACACCTCGGCCGCCAGCATCCCGCTGGCCCTGTCCAAACTGGTCGAGCGGGGCGAGGTGCGAAGCGGTGACCCGGTGCTCCTGTTCGGTTTCGGCGGCAACCTCTCCTACGCGGGGCAGGTCGTGCGCTGCCCGTGAGGCGCGGGACCGGCCGGGAACCTCACCGGCGGCCCGGGGCCCGGAGCATGACCGGTGGCCCGCGAGGCCGGGGCCCCCAGGGCGGCCCGCGAGGCCAGGGCGGCCCGGATGCCTCACCGGCGGCCCGGGAGGCCAAGGCGGCTTCGGCGACGGAGAGGGGGCTCGGGCCGGACGCGACGCGTCTCCGTGCGTCTTCGTGGGGGTCCCTGCGTCTTCGCGTGGCTTCGCCGTGTCTCCGGGCGGGCGGTGCGCCGTAGACTGTAGACGAAAGACAATCCACTCCGGGCCGCGGTGATCCGCTGTACCGGATCGCCGCACCGGTGGCGGTGTCCCGCCTCCGTCCGCTGTGCAGGGCCCGCCGAGGAGGGACCGCGATGTTGTCGCCCGGACTGCCGCAGGGGGCCGTGCCCCGGCTCGAACGCCCCGGACCGCTGCGCGACCGCGTCTACGAGGCGCTGCTCGAACTCATCACCACCCGCGCGCTCCAGCCGGGCCAGCACCTGGTCGAGAGCGAACTCGCCGGCCACCTCGGTGTCTCCCGGCAGCCGGTGCGCGAGGCGCTGCAGCGGCTGAACACCGAGGGCTGGGTCGATCTGCGGCCCGCCCAGGGCGCGTTCGTGCACGAGCCCACCGAGGAGGAAGCCGACCAGCTCCTCACCGTCCGTACGCTGCTGGAGGCCGAGGCCGCCCGGCTGGCCGCCGTGCACGCGGACGACGCCGGTGTCGCGGCCCTGCGGGAGCTGTGCGCGCAGGGCGAGGAAGCCGTCGCCGCCGACGACGTGGACGCCGCCGTCGCCCTCAACGCCCGCTTCCACGCCCGCGTCATGGACCTGGCGGGCAACGTCGTCCTCGCCGAGCTGGCCGCGCAGGTGGACCGCCGGGTGCGCTGGTACTACACGCCGGTGGCCCGGCAGCGCGGCGGCCGGTCGTGGGTCGAGCACCGCGACCTCATCGACGCCATCGCCCACCACGACGAGCAGCGCGCCACCCGCCTGATGCGCGAACACACCGAACACACGCGCCGGTCGTACCACGAGCGCACGGAGTCCTGAGCAGCCGCGGAACGCTACGGCCCCCGGCGTGCGGGGTCTTGAGCCCGGCGGTCCATGCCGGCTCCGGCGCGGAGCCGCGAGTCCCGCGGTCCGTGCCGGTCGGTCCCCGTGGTCCCTTACCGCCCTCGCGGGGGCCCCTCTGATCCCCGGTGACAACACTCGGGTGTCCGTGTGTCCGTGTGTCCGTGGCCGTGTGGGCGTGTGCGTGCATGCGCCCGTGGGTCCCTGGGCCGCGCCGCCGCTCTTTGTCCTGTGAGTGGGAAAAGTCCGCGGTAATTCGTGCACAGCTTCTTCCCAGCCTCGGCGGTCGCTGCTACGTTCCACTCGAAAGCCCGTAACGAACGGCCGAATTGAGGCGGGGAGGGGCACGTGAGACGCATGACGGCACGACCCGCCAACACCCACCAGGCCCGGTTGCTGAGGCTGCTGCGCGACTCCGGCCCCAGCTCCCGCGCCCAGCTCGGCGACCAGGTCGACCTCTCCCGGTCGAAACTGGCCGTGGAGGTGGACCGGCTCCTGGAGACGGGGCTGGTCGTCGCCGACGGCCTCGCCGCCTCACGCGGCGGCCGCCGCTCGCACAACGTCCGGCTGGCGCCCACCCTGCGCTTCCTGGGCGTCGACATCGGCGCCACCTCCGTCGACGTCGCGGTCACCAACGCCGAACTGGAGGTGCTGGGCCACCTCAACCAGCCGATGGACGTGCGCGAAGGCCCGGTCGCGGTCTTCGAACAGGTCCTCGCCATGGCCGCCAAGCTCCGGGCGTCCGGGCTCGCCGAAGGGTACGACGGTGCCGGGATCGGTGTCCCCGGCCCCGTCCGCTTCCCCGAGGGCGTCCCGGTCGCGCCGCCGATCATGCCCGGCTGGGACGGCTTCCCGGTGCGCGAGGCGCTCAGCCAGGAACTCGGCTGTCCGGTCATGGTCGACAACGACGTGAACCTCATGGCGATGGGGGAGCAGCACGCGGGCGTGGCACGCTCCGTGGGCGACTTCCTCTGCGTCAAGATCGGCACCGGCATCGGCTGCGGCATCGTCGCCGGCGGTGAGGTGCACCGGGGCACGACGGGCAGCGCCGGCGACATCGGCCACATCCAGGCCGTGCCCGACGGCCGCCCCTGTGCCTGCGGCAACCGGGGCTGTCTGGAGGCGCACTTCAGCGGTGCGGCCCTCGCCCGGGACGCCCTGGAGGCGGCCGGGCAGGGCCGGTCCGCCGAACTCGCCGCCCGGCTGGCGGCCAACGGCACGCTCAGCGCCGTCGACGTCGCCGCGGCGGCCGCCGCGGGCGACGCCACCTCGCTCGACCTCATCCGGGAGGGCGGCACCCGCACGGGCCAGGTCATCGCCGGGCTCGTCTCCTTCTTCAACCCCGGCCTGGTGGTGATCGGCGGTGGGGTCACCGGCGTGGGCCACACCCTGCTCGCCGCGATCCGCACCCAGGTCTACCGCCAGTCGCTTCCCCTGGCGACCGGCAACCTCCCCATCGTGCTCGGGGAGTTGGGGCCGGCCGCCGGGATCATCGGCGCGGCCCGCCTCATCAGCGACCACCTGTTCTCGCCCGCGTAAGCCCGGCCACCGCCCCGACGCACCGCCCGCACCGCCCGCCGAGCCCCGCACCGCCTTGCCCTTGCCCCGCCCTGCGCTGTCCCGCCGTGCCGTGCCGTGGACGCGGTCCCGGACCGCACCCGCTCCCCGGCCCACGCCTCCGAACACCCGCTCCTCGGCCCACACCCCGAACCCCCCTCCCCGGTCCACGCCACCGAACACCCGCTCCCCAGCACACGCCACCGAACCCCCGCTCCCGGCCCGCAGGCGTACCCGCTCCGCCCTGAGTACCCTCGCGCACCCGCACTCGCCCCACCCGCAAGCCCCGCCCCACCCGCGCACCCCGAACACACACCCATCCGGTAAGCGCTTCCACCCTGAGACCGGCCCGCGTCCCGCCCGCCGAGGGGAACCCACATGGCATCACAACCACCGCTGCTCAGCATGTCCGGCATCACCAAGTCGTTCCCCGGAGTACGGGCCCTGGACGGCGTCGACCTCGACGTCGAGGCCGGCGAAGTGCACTGCCTGCTGGGCCAGAACGGCGCCGGCAAGTCCACCCTGATCAAGGTCCTGGCCGGTGCACACCAGCCCGACACCGGGACCGTCCGCTGGCGCGGCGAGCCGGTCGTCCTGCGCTCGCCGATCGCCGCCATGCGCCTCGGCATCGCCACCATCTACCAGGAACTCGACCTGGTGGAGCACCTGTCCGTCGCGGAGAACGTCCACCTCGGCCACGAGCCCACGACGGCCGGTTTCGTCGTCCGCGGACGAGCGGCCCGCGCGGCGACCGCCGGGCTGCTCGAACGGCTCGGCCATCCCGGGATCGACCCGGCGCGCCCGGTGGGGGAGCTGTCCGCCGCGCAGCAGCAGATCGTGTCCATGGCGCGGGCGCTCTCCCACGACGTACGGCTGATCGTCATGGACGAACCGTCCGCCGCCCTCGACCCGGAGGAGGTCGGCAACCTCTTCCGCGTCGTGGCCGCCCTCACCGCGCAGGGCGTCGCCGTCGTGTACATCTCGCACCGGCTGGAGGAGATCCGCCGCATCGGCGACCGGGTCACCGTCCTCAAGGACGGCCGGGCGGTGGCGGGCGGCCTCGCCGCGAGGACCACGCCGACCCGCGAGGTGGTCGCGCTGATGACGGGCCGCGACGTCGAGTACGTCTTCCCCCGGCGGCCGGACACCGCCCCCGCCGGCGAACCGGTCCTGGAGGTGCGGGGGCTCGCCCGCGACGGCGAGTTCGCGCCGCTGGACCTGGCCGTCCGGCCGGGGGAGATCGTCGGTCTCGCCGGGCTGGTGGGCTCCGGGCGCTCGGAGATCCTGGAGACCGTCTACGGCGCCCGCAGGCCCACGGCCGGTCAGGTCCTGGTCGGCGGACGGCCGGTGCGCCCCGGCAGTGTGCGCGCCGCCGTCCGCGCGGGCCTCGGGCTCGCCCCCGAGGAACGCAAGGCGCAGGCTCTGCTGATGCTGGAGTCCGTCACCCGCAACGTGTCCGTCTCCACGCTGTCCCGCTTCTCGCGCGGCGGCTGGATCGACCGCGGCGCCGAACGCGGCGCCGCCCACGCCGCCACCCGCGCACTGTCGCTGCGGCCCGACGACCCGGCCGTGCCCGTGCGCACCCTCTCCGGCGGCAACCAGCAGAAGGCCGTCCTGGCCAGGTGGCTGCTGCGCGGCTGCCGCGTGCTGCTGCTGGACGAACCCACCCGCGGCGTCGACGTCGGCGCCCGCGCCGAGCTGTACGCGGTCGTCCGGCGGCTGGCCGACGAGGGCCTGGCGGTGCTGCTGGTCTCCAGCGAGGTGCCCGAGGTGCTGGGCCTGGCCGACCGCGTCCTGGTGCTGCGCGAGGGACGCGTCGTGCACACCGCGCCCGCCCGTGACCTCGACGAGCACCGCGTACTCGACCTCGTGATGGACGCACACCCCGTGGCCAGTGAAGGGAGCCCCACGTCATGACGCAGCACGTGTCCCCGCCCCGGGGCGGCACCGGCAAGGCGACCGCGACCGCGAGCACTCCGCCCGCCCGCCGCCGGCTGCCGGTCCGCGCCGACGTCCGCACGCTCTCCCTCCTCGGGGTGCTCGCCGTGCTGGTCCTCATCGGCGGACTCACCCGACCGGAGGAGTTCCTCGACACCCGCAACCTGCAACTGGTCCTCACCCAGGCGTCCGTCATCGGGGTCGTCACCGTCGGCATGACCTTCGTCATCACCTCCGGCGGCATCGACCTGTCCGTCGGCGCGATCGTCGCCCTCTCCTCGGTCTGGGCGACCACGGTGGCCACCCAGGAATACGGGTTCGGCGGCATCCTGCTCACCGCCGTCCTGGTCGGACTCGGCTGCGGCCTGGTCAACGGACTCCTCGTCGCCTACGGCGGGATGGTCCCCTTCATCGCCACCCTCGCCATGCTGGCCTCCGCGCGCGGCCTGGCCCTCCAGATCACCGACGGCCGCACCCAGATCGTCACCGTCGGGGGCGTCCTCGACCTGGGCGAACGCGGCTCCTACGTGCTCGGCGTCCCCCCGCTCGTCCTGGTCTTCGCGGCCGTCACGGTCATCGGCTGGCTGGTGCTCAACCGCACCACCTTCGGCCGCCGCACCATCGCCGTCGGCGGCAACCCGGAAGCGGCCCGGCTGGCCGGCATCGACGTCCGCCGCCAGCGGCTCTACCTCTACCTGCTGTCCGGGCTGTGCTGCGGCATCGCCGCCTTCCTGCTGATCATCCTGTCCGGATCGGGCCAGAACACCAACGGCAACCTGTACGAGCTGGACGCCATCGCCGCCGCGATCATCGGCGGCACCCTGCTCAGCGGCGGGCGCGGCACCATCACCGGCTCGGTGCTCGGCGTCCTGATCTTCACCACGATCACCGACATCTTCGCGCTGAACAACCTGCAGAGCGACGTCCAGCAGATCGCCAAGGGAGCGATCATCGTCGCCGCCGTGCTGGTCCAGCGCCGCACCGCGAGCACGACCTGACGAGGAAAGGGTTCACCGCCATGTCACCACTGACGAGTCGCAGAGGGCTGCTCTTCACAGCCGCCGCCGTGTCCACCGGTGCCCTCCTCACCGGCTGCACCAGCAACGAGACCAAGGACGAGAAACCGGCCGGCAGCGGTCAGCCGGCCGCCGACGGCGCACCCGGCAAGCACGTCACCATCGGCTTCGCCGGCCCCCAGGCCGACCACGGCTGGCTCAACGCCATCAACGACCAGGCCAAGGGCCGCGCCCGCAAGTACTCCGACGTCAGCCTGGAGATCACCGAGGGCTCCAACGACACCGCCGCGCAGATCGGCCAGATCGAGACGCTGATCAACAAGAAGGTCGACGTACTGGTGGTCCTGCCCGCCGACGGCAAGGCGCTCACCCAGGCCGGCCTGAAGGCGATGCGCGCCGGCATCCCCGTCGTCAACCTCGACCGGGTCTTCAACACCCCGCAGGCCTACCGCTGCTGGATCGGCGGCGACAACTACGGCATGGGTCTCAACGCCGGTCACTACATCGGCGAGAAACTCAAGGGCAAGGCCGGTGCGCGCGTCGTCGAACTCGCAGGCCTGGACAACCTGGAGCTGACCAAGCAGCGCAGCCAGGGCTTCGACGACGCCCTGAAGAACTACCCGAACATCAAGAAGGTGGCCCGCCAGGCCGCCGAGTTCACCGTCGAGTCCGGCCAGGCCAAGATGGCCCAGCTGCTCCAGGCCCAGCCGGAGTTCGACGCCCTGTGGAACCACGACGACGACCAGGGCGTGGGCGCGCTGCGCGCCATCGAGCAGGCCGGGCGCGACGGCTTCCTGATGGTCGGCGGCGCGGGCGCCCTGACCGCCTTCCAGGCCATCAAGCAGGACGACGGGGTCCTGAAGGCGACCGTCCTGTACCCGCCGACGATGGCCGCCTCGGCGATCGACCTGGCCCGCGCCCTCGGCCAGGGCAAGGGCGTCGGCGGCCTCGCCGAGTACGAGATCCCGTCCTCGATCACGCTCTACTCGGCCGTCGTCGACAAGACCAACGTCGACCAGTACATGTCCACCGGCTTCAGGTGAGCCGGCCGGACCGAGACGCCCGGTGCCCGGCCACCGGGCCCCGGGCACCGCCGGTGGGCCGGGACCGACCGACCCCCCACCGTGGCACGACGACGAGGAGGACCTCCGTATGGGACAGCCGCAGCAGTCAGACGACGCGGCGGGGACGAAGCCGCCGCTGCGCGTCGGCATGGTCGGCTACGCCTTCATGGGCGCCGCCCACTCCCAGGGCTGGCGCACCGTGGGCCGCGTCTTCGACCTGCCCCGGCGCCCGGTGCTCGCCGCGGTCTGCGGCCGGGACGCGGCCGCCGTGCGCGCCGCCGCCGACCGGTACGGCTGGGCCGGCGCCGAGACCGACTGGCGGGAGCTGATCGCCCGCGACGACATCGACCTCGTCGACATCTGCACCCCCGGCGACAGCCACGCCGAGATCGCGCTGGCCGCGCTGGCCGCGGGCAAGCACGTCCTGTGCGAGAAGCCGCTCGCGAACACGGTCGCCGAGGCCGAGGAGATGGCCCGGGCCGCGGAGGCCGCCCGCGCGCGCGGCCAGGTGGCCATGGTCGGCTTCAACTACCGGCGCGTCCCGGCCACCGCGCTGGCCCGGCGGATGGTCGCCGAGGGCAGGATCGGCACCCTGCGCCACGTGCGGGTCACCTACCTCCAGGACTGGCTGGTCGACCCCGGGTTCCCGCTGACCTGGCGGCTGCGCAGGGAACTCGCCGGGTCCGGGGCGCTCGGCGACCTGGGCGCGCACATCGTCGACCTCGCGCAGTACCTGGCGGGCGAGAACCTGGCCGGCGTCTCCGCGCTCACCGAGACCTTCGTCCGGGAACGGCCGCTGCCCGTGTCCGCCGGCACCGGCCTCGCCGCCCCGGCCACCGCGGCCGCCCCGGCCGTGCGCACCGGGCAGGTCACCGTGGACGACGCCGCCGTGTTCACCGGCCGGTTCGGCTCCGGCGCCCTCGCCTCCTTCGAGGCCACCCGCTACGCCACCGGCCGCAAGAACGCCCTGCGCATCGAACTCAACGGCGGGCGCGGCTCCCTCGCCTTCGACCTGGAGCGGCTCAACGAACTGTGGTTCCACGACGGCACCGAGCCCGGGGAGTCCGCCGGGTTCCGCCGCATCCTGGTCACCGAGCCCGGCCACCCCTACCTGGAGGCCTGGTGGCCGCCGGGCCACGGCCTCGGCTACGAGCACACCTTCGTCCACCAGGCCCGCGACCTGGTCCACGCGGTCGCCCAGGGCACCGGCGCCGAGCCGTCCTTCGCCGACGGGCTCCAGGTGCAGCGGGTGCTCGCCGCCGTCGAGGAGAGCGCCGCCAAGAACTCCGTCTACACCCCCGTAGTCCTCTGAGGAGGCCAGCCAGATGCCGCGCCCGTTCACGCTCTTCACCGGCCAGTGGGCCGACCTGCCCCTGGAAGAGGTCTGCCGCCTCGCCCGCGACTTCGGCTACGACGGTCTCGAACTCGCCTGCTGGGGCGACCACTTCGAGGTCGACAAGGCTCTCGCCGACCCCACCTACCTGGCCTCCCGGCACGAGCTGCTGGAGAAGTACGGCCTGAAGTGCTGGGCCGTCTCCAACCACCTGGTCGGGCAGGCCGTCTGCGACGCCATCATCGACGATCGCCACCGGGCGATCCTGCCCGCCCCGGTGTGGGGCGACGGCGACCCGGAGGGCGTACGGCAGCGGGCCGCCGCCCGGATGAAGGACACCGCGCGGGCCGCCGCCGCCTTCGGCGTCGACACCGTCATCGGGTTCACCGGCTCCGCCATCTGGCACCTGGTCGCCATGTTCCCGCCCGCCCCGGAACCGATGATCGAGGCGGGCTACGAGGACTTCGCCGCCCGCTGGAACCCGGTCCTCGACGTCTTCGACGCCGAGGGCGTGCGGTTCGCGCACGAGGTCCACCCCAGCGAGATCGCCTACGACTACTGGACCACCCACCGCGCCCTGGAGGCCGTCGGCCACCGGCCCGCCTTCGGCCTGAACTTCGACCCCTCGCACTTCGTGTGGCAGGACCTCGACCCGGTCGGCTTCCTGTGGGACTTCCGCGACCGGATCTACCACGTCGACTGCAAGGAGGCCCGCACCCGGCTCGACGGGCGCAACGGCCGGCTCGGCTCCCACCTGCCGTGGGGCGACCCGCGCCGCGGCTGGGACTTCGTGTCGGCCGGCCACGGGGACGTCCCCTGGGAGGACGTGTTCCGGATGCTGCGCTCCATCGGGTACGCGGGCCCCGTCTCCGTCGAGTGGGAGGACGCCGGCATGGACCGGCTCCAGGGCGCCCCCGAGGCACTGACCCGTCTGAAGGCCTACGACTTCGAGCCGCCGTCCGCCTCCTTCGACGCGGCGTTCGGCAACTGACCTCCTGCCCCCTCCGGGATGACGGCGCATCCCGGCGCACGCACCCGCCCGTACAACCGGCCCCATCGATGGAGGCATCCGTGCACGGGAACGACCGCACCACCCGCACCACCGGCCCCGGCGAGACCGCCACCGCCCGACGACGGCGCCCGGCCTTCCGCAAAGCGGTCGCGCTGCTCGGCGGCGCCCTGCTGGCAGGCGCGTCGCTGACCCTCGCCACACCCCAGACCGGCGCAGCCGTCGCCGGGACCGCCACCGGATCCGCCGCAGGCGAGGACTTCCAGCAGGTCGCCCTCGCCCAGGGCGCGGCCGAGGTCGGTGAGCCCATGTCGCTCGCCGTCCTGCCCGACCGCTCCGTCCTGCACACCTCCCGCGACGGCACGCTGCGCCTCACCGACGCGGCCGGCAACACCCGTGTGGCAGGCAGGCTCGCCGTGTACTCCCACGACGAGGAAGGTCTCCAAGGCGTCGGCGTCGACCCGGACTTCACCACCAACCGGTTCGTGTACCTGTACTACGCGCCGCCGCTCAGCACCCCCGCGGGCGACGCCCCCGAGACCGGCACCGCCGCCGACTTCGCGCCCTTCGACGGCGTCAACCGCCTCTCCCGCTTCGTGCTGAGGACGGACGGCACCCTGGATGCGGCCAGCGAGAAGAAGATCCTGGACGTCCGGACCTCCCGCGGCATCTGCTGCCACGTCGGCGGCGACATCGACTTCGACGCGGCGGGCAACCTGTACCTGTCGACCGGCGACGACTCCAACCCGTTCCAGTCGGACGGATACTCCCCCCTGGACGAGCGCCCCGACCGCAACCCCGCCTTCGACGCCCAGCGTTCGGCCGGCAACACCGACGACCTGCGCGGCAAGATCCTGCGCATCAAGGTCGAGGCGGACGGCTCCTACACGATCCCGGACGGCAACCTCTTCGCGCCCGGCACGGCGAGGACCCGGCCCGAGATCTACGCGATGGGCTTCCGCAACCCCTTCCGCTTCAGCGTCGACAAGAAGACCGGCATCCTGTACGTCGGCGACTACGGCCCCGACGCGGGCGCGGCCGACCCCGGGCGCGGACCGGCGGGCCAGGTCGAGTTCGCCCGCGTCACCGGCCCCGGCAACTTCGGCTGGCCCTACTGCACCGGCGCCAACGACGCCTACGTCGACTACGACTTCGCGACCAAGACCTCCGGCGCCGCCTTCGACTGCGCCGCGCCGAAGAACACCTCCCCGCACAACACCGGCCTGACCGACCTGCCGCCCGCCCAGCCCGCCTGGATCCCCTACGACGGCCCGTCCGTCCCCGAGTTCGGCGACGGCTCCGAGTCCCCGATGGGCGGCCCGGTCTACCACTACGACCCCGCGCTCGACTCGCCCGTGAAGTTTCCCGAGGCCTACGACGGGAACTTCTTCGCCGGTGAGTTCGGCCGCCGCTGGATCAAGCGGATCGTCAGCGACGACGACGGCACCGTGCGCTCCATCGACCCCGTCCCCTGGACCGGCACCCAGGTGATGGACATGGCCTTCGGCCCGGACGGCGCGCTGTACGTCCTCGACTACGGCACCTCGTGGTTCGGCGGCGACGACAACTCCGGCCTGTACCGCATCGAGAACGCCACCGACGGCCACTCCCCGGTCGCCCGGGCGGCGGCCGACCGCACCTCGGGACAGGCGCCGATGAAGGTCACCTTCTCCTCGGCGGGCACCAGCGACCAGGACGGCGACGCGCTCACCTACCGCTGGGACTTCGGCGACGGCGCCACCGCCACGACGGCGAACCCCACGCACAAGTACCAGAAGAACGGCACCTACACCGCCACCCTGACCGCCAAGGACCCCTCCGGGCGCACCGGCAGCGCCAGCACACAGATCGTCGTCGGCAACACCGCGCCCAAGGTGACGCTGCAACTCCCACAGGACGGGCAGCTGTTCAGCTTCGGTGACGCCGTACCGTTCGAGGTGAAGGTCACCGACCCCGAGGACGGCCGGGCCATCGACTGCTCGAAGGTCACCGTCACCTTCGTCCTCGGCCACGACACCCACGGCCACCCGCTGACCTCCGCGCAGGGCTGCTCCGGCACCATCCAGACCAGCGCCGACGGCGGCCACGACGAGAACGCCAACATCTTCGGCGTGTTCGACGCCCAGTACACCGACGACGGAGGCGGCGGCCAGGCCCCGCTGACCACCCACGACCGCAACGTCACCCAGCCCCGCCACCGGCAGGCCGAGCACTTCAACGACTCCTCCGGCGTCTCCGTCGTCGCCAAGGCGAGCGCCCACGGCGGCAAGACGGTCGGCGACATCGGCGACGGCGACTGGATCTCCTTCACGCCCTACGTGCTGAGCAACGCCAAGAAGATCACCGCACGGATCTCCTCCGGCGGCGCGGGCGGCACCCTGGAGGTCAGGGCCGGCTCCCCGAAGGGCACCCTGCTCGGCAAGGCCACCGTGCCGGTCACCGGCGGCTGGGAGACCTTCCAGGACGTCAGCGCCGGCCTGACCCGCGCCCCCAGGGGCACCACCACGCTCTGCCTCGTCTTCAGGGGCGGCGCCGGAGCCCTGTTCGACGTGGACGACTTCGTCTTCACCACCGGCTGAGGGGAGGACACATGAAACGCTCCACCGGCCGCCTCGCGACGGCCGTCACGGGCACGGCCCTGCTGCTCGGCTCCCTGTCCGCCCCCGCCTCCGCGCACCCCGGCGACGACGGCGCACGCATCCTGGTCTTCTCCAGGACCGCCGGTTTCCGTCACGACTCCATCCCCGAGGGCGTCGAGGCCGTCCGGGACCTGGCGGCACAGCGCGGCTTCGCCGTCGACGCCACCGAGGACGCGGGGGCCTTCACCCCGGCCGATCTGCGCCGCTACCGGGCGGTGGTGTTCCTGTCGACCACCGGGGACGTGCTCGACGCACGGCAGCAGAAGGCCTTCGAGGGATACATCCGCCAGGGCGGCGGCTACGTCGGCATCCACGCCGCCGCCGACACCGAGTACGACTGGGCGTTCTACGGCGGCCTCGTCGGCGCCCGGTTCCGCTCCCATCCGGCGATCCAGCCGGCCCGGGTGACCGTCGAGGACCGCGCCCACCCGGCGACCTCGCACCTGTCCCCGGTCTGGAACCGCACCGACGAGTGGTACGACTACCGCACCGACCCGCGCGAGAAGGTGCACGTCCTGGCCTCCCTGGACGAGTCGTCGTACACCGGCGCCACCATGAACGGCGACCACCCGATCGCCTGGTGCCAGACCTACCGGGGCGGGCGCGCCTTCTACACCGGCGGCGGCCACACCGAGGAGTCCTACGCCGACCCCGCCTTCCGCGCCCACCTGCTCGGCGGGATCCGGTACGCCACCGGCGACGCCAGGGCGGACTGCCGCCCGGAGAACGGCTACCGTCCGCTCTTCGACGGCACGGCCGCCTCCCTCGGCGCGTGGCGGCAGGCGGGCCCGGGGACCTTCGCCCTGGACGACGACGGCACGCTGACGTCGGCCGGAGGCATGGGCCTGCTCTGGTACGCGGCCTCCGGCTTCTCCTCGTACTCGCTGAAGCTGGACTGGAGGGTGGCCGGCGACGACAACTCCGGTGTGTTCGTCGGCTTCCCGGCCTCGGACGACCCCTGGTCGGCGGTGGACAAGGGGTACGAGATCCAGATCGACGCCACCGACGTGCCCGAGAAGACCACCGGGTCCGTCTACGGGTTCCAGTCCGCGGACCTGGCCCGGCGCGACCGCGCGCTGAACCCGCCGGGGGAGTGGAACACCTACGAGATCCGCGTCGAGGGCGAACACCTGCGGGTGTTCCTCAACGGCGTCGAGATCACCGATTTCACCAACACCGACCCGGCCCGGAGCCTGACCGGCGGACACATCGGCATCCAGAACCACGGACCCGACGACCAGGTGTCCTTCCGGAACATCCGGATCAGGGAACTGCCCGCGACGCACACCTCGCGGGACCACTGAACGGCGGCGGGCGGGGGACGCCGGACCCCCGCCCGCCGTCACCCCCCGGTCACCAGCCCTCGTCACCGTCTGCCGTCACCCCCTCCAAAGCCGTCTCTTCCGGCGTCCCGCGACAGGAGGCTGTCCATGTCCGCGTTCTTCCCCGACCGTCCCGTCGGCGTCTGGCTGATCGGGGCGCGCGGCTCCGTCGCCACGACCGTCGTCGCGGGCTGCGCCGCCCTCGCCGCCCGGCTGCACCCGCCGACAGGCCTGCTCACCGAGACCCCGCTCTTCACCGGCACCGGCCTGCCGCCTCTGTCCTCGCTGGTCTTCGGCGGTCACGACACCACGGACTGCCCGCTGCCCAAACGCGCCGAGGCACTGACCGCCGCCGGGGTCCTGCCGTACGGCGTCACCACGGCGGTGACGGCCGAACTCGCCGCCGCCGACCGGGAGATCAGAACCGGCGGACCGCTTCCCGGCGACCTGCGCGACGAGGAGGAGCTGACCGCCGCCTTCGCCGCCGACATCGAGGACTTCGTACGGCGCACCGGTGCGGCCCGCGCGGTGGTGGTGAACGTGGCCTCCACCGAACCGCCGCCCACCGGCACGGCCCTGCCGCCGAGTTCCCTGTACGCGGCGGCGGCCCTGCGCGCGGGCTGCCCCTACGTCAACTTCACCCCGTCCACCGGTCTGCACCACCCCGCGCTGGCCGGACCCGCACGGGCGAGCGGCCTGCCGTACGCGGGCCGCGACGGCAAGACCGGCCAGACCCTGCTGCGCGCCGTGCTCGGCCCGATGTTCGCGCAGCGCTCGCTGGCCGTGCGGGCCTGGTCGGGCACGAACCTGCTGGGCGGCGGCGACGGCGCCGCCCTGGCCGACCCGGCCGCCGCCGCGGCCAAGAACGCCGGCAAGGAACGCGTCCTGGCCGACACCCTCGGCCACACCCCGCAGGGCGAGGTCCACATCGACGACGTCCCCGCGCTCGGCGACTGGAAGACCGCCTGGGACCACATCGCCTTCGACGGCTTCCTCGGCACCCGCATGGTGCTCCAGACCATCTGGCAGGGCTGCGACTCCGCCCTGGCCGCCCCCCTGGTCCTGGACCTCGCCCGCATCGTCGCCCGCGCCCACGAGGCGGGCCTGTCCGGCCCGCTGCGCGAACTCGGCTTCTACTTCAAGGACCCCCTGGGCGACGGCCCGGCGGGCCTGACCGAGCAGTACGCCGGCCTGGCCCGCCTCGCCGGGAACCTGCGAACGCCGGCCGCGCGGCCGGAGGAACACCCGTGAACGCCGGGCGGGCCGCGGCCGGTGCCGCCGAAGGGAGCCACGCGCCGGGCGGTGGCGGTGCGCGGCGTGCCGGGCGGGGGCGGGCCTGGGCCGAACTGCTGCGGCTGCCCGCCGTCCTCACCGTTCCCGGTGACGCCCTGGCGGGCGCGGCCGCCGCCGGGCGGGCCGGCCCCCGCACCCTCCTCGCGGTCGGCTCCTCGCTGTGCCTGTACGAGGCAGGGATGGCCCTCAACGACTGGGCCGACCGCGCCGAGGACGCCAGGGAACGCCCGCACCGCCCGCTGCCCTCCGGTCGCATCGGCCCCCCGGCGGCGCTCGCCGCGGCCTGCGCCCTCACCGCGGCGGGCCTGGCCGCGGCGGCCGGCGCGGGACGCCCCGCGCTCGCGGTCGCCGCACCGCTCGCGGCCACCGTCTGGGCGTACGACCTGGGCCTCAAGCGCACCCCGGCCGGGCCGCTCGCGATGGCCGCCGCCCGCGGACTCGACCTGCTCCTGGGCGCCGCGGCCACCACCGGCCGCACCCGCCCGGCCCTCCGGCCGGCCGCCCTGCTCGCCACCCACACCCTCGCGGTCACCGCGGTGTCCCGCCGCGAGACCACCGGCGGCGCACCGGCCGTCCCGCTGGCGGCGCTGGCCACCACCACCGCACTGACCGCCCTCCTGCACCGCCCGCCCGGCCCCCCGCCCCCCACGGCCCCGGCCCGTCCCGTGGCCGCCCGGCTGGCCGCCACCTGCGCCACCGCCGCCTACGCCGCCGCCTCCCTGCGCCCCTGCCTCCACGCCGCCCTCAACCCCTCACCGCCCCTGCTGCAACGCGCCGTCGGCAGCGGCGTCCGCGCCACGATCCCGCTCCAGTCGGCGCTGACCGCCCGCGCGGGCGCCCCGGCCACCGCCCTGTTCACGGCCGCCCTGGCCCCGCTCGCCCGCCGCTTCGCGAGGAAGGTGAGCGTCACATGACCCGGCCCACGACCTCCTCCACGCCCCGCCCCACGGCCCCGGGGGACCTCCGTTTCGGCTACGGCACCAACGGCCTGACCGACCTCCGCCTCGACGACGCCCTCGCCCTCCTGGCCGACCTCGGATACGACGGCGTCGGGCTGACCCTCGACCACATGCACCTCGACCCGCTCGCCCCGCACCTCGCCGCCCGCACCCGCAAGGCCGCGCACCGGCTGGACACCCTCGGCCTGCGGGTCACGGTGGAGACGGGCGCCCGCTACGTGCTCGACCCGCGCCGCAAGCACGGCCCCTCGCTGCTGGACGCCGACCCGGACGACCGCGCCCGGCGCGTGGACCTGCTGCTGCGGGCCGTGCGCGTCGCCGCCAGCCTCGGCGCCCACGCCGTGCACTGCTTCAGCGGCCCCCTCCCGCCCGGCACCGACGAGGACACGGCCTGGAAGCGGCTGGCCGAGGCGCTGGCCCCCGTCCTGGACGCCGCCGGCGCGGCCGGCGTCCCGCTCGCCGTCGAACCCGAACCCGGTCACCTCCTGGCCACCCTCGCCGGCTTCCACCGGCTGCGCCGCATCCTCGGAGACCCCGGCCACCTCGGTCTCACCCTCGACATCGGCCACTGCCAGTGCCTCGAACCGCTCCCGCCGGCCGAGTGCGTACGGGCCGCCGCCCCCTGGCTGCGGCACGTCCAGATCGAGGACATGCGCCGCGGCGTCCACGAGCACCTGCCTCTCGGGGACGGCGAGATCGACTTCCCGCCCGTCCTCGCGGCCCTGGCCGCCACCGGCTACACGGGCCTGACCGTCGTGGAACTGCCCCGCCACTCGCACGCCGGCCCGCACCACGCCGGACACTCCCTGCCGTTCCTGCGCCGCGCCGCCGCCCACGCGCAAGGGCACGCCCCCGCGCCTGTCTCCCGGCGCGCACCCGCCGCCCCTGAAGGGAGCCCCCGATGACCCGACCGCACCCCGCCCCCGGCACCCTGGCAGGCGCCGCCTCCGCCGACCCGCACACCCTTCCCGCCGCGGATCCGAAGGACCTTCCCGCCGCGCTGACCGGTGCCGCCCGCGCCTGGCTCGACCAGGCGCTCGACGAGGCCGCCGCCCACCCCGGCGGTCACGGACCGATCTCCGTGTGGGAACTGCGCCTGGCCGAGGCGAGCCGCCGCTGCGGACCGGCCCACGCTGACGCCGCCCGGGTCCTCATCCTGCGCGCCGCCCGCGCCGACCCGCACGCCCTGACCCGCGTCTACCGCCAGGGCACCGCCGACGAGCGCCGCGCCGTGCTGCACGCCCTGGACCACCTGGTGCCCGGCCCCGACGCCCTGCCCCTCGTCGAGGACGCGCTGCGCACCAACGACACCCGCCTGCTCGCCGCCGCCGTCGGCCCGTACGCCGCCCGGCACCTGGGTCCGCACGCCTGGCGGCACGCCGTCCTGAAATGCCTGTTCACCGGGGTGCCCGTGGCCCACGTCAGCGGCCTCGCCCGGCGTGCCCGCGGCGACGCCGAACTCGCCCGCATGCTCGGCGACCACGCGGCCGAACGCACCGCAGCCGGCCGCGCCGTCCCCGAGGACCTGCACCGCGTCCTGGCCCTGACCGGACCGGGCACCGCACCCCCCGGCCCCGCCACGCCCGACGACGTCCCGCGCCCGGCCCCGGACGCCCCCCACGGCAAGGAGTCCTGATGCGCATCCTCGACCCCCACATCCACATGACGTCCCGGACCACCGACGACTACGAGGCACTGCACGCCGCCGGAGTCCGCGCCGTCGTCGAACCCGCCTTCTGGCTCGGCCAGCCCCGCACCTCGCCCGCCTCCTTCTACGACTACTTCGACTCCCTCCTCGGCTGGGAACCCTTCCGCGCCGCCCAGTACGGCATCGCCCACCACTGCACGATCGCCCTGAACCCCAAGGAGGCCAACGACCCCCGCTGCCTCCCGGTCCTCGGCGAACTGCCCCGCTACCTCGTCAAGGACCGCGTCGTCGCCGTCGGCGAGATCGGCTACGACTCCATGACCCCCGCCGAGGACACCGCCCTCGCCGCCCAGCTCCAGCTCGCCGCCGACCACGGCCTGCCCGCGCTCGTCCACACCCCGCACCGCGACAAGCTCGCCGGACTGCGCCGCACCCTGGACGCCGTCGCCGAGTCCGCGCTGCCCGCCGACCACGTCCTGGTCGACCACCTCAACGAGACCACCGTCAAGGAGGCCAAGGACAGCGGCTGCTGGCTCGGCTTCTCCGTCTACCCCGACACCAAGATGGACGAGACCCGCATGGTCGCCCTGCTGCGGGAGTACGGCCCCGAGAAGGTCCTGGTCAACTCGGCCGCCGACTGGGGCCGCAGCGACCCGCTCAAGACCCGCAGGGTCGCCGACCTGATGCTCGCCGAAGGCTTCACCGAGGACGACGTCGACCGGGTGCTGTGGCGCAACCCGGTCGCCTTCTACGGCCTCAGCGGACGCCTCGCCCTCGACGTCACCGAACCCGGCGCCACCCACGAGGGCAACTCCGTGCTGCGCGGCGGGGAGTGAGCCATGCGGTTCCGGCACCCCGACGGCTCCACCGTCCACCTCGCCTACTGCACCAACGTCCACCCCGCCGACACCCTCGACGGCGTCCTCGCCCAGCTCCGCGACCACTGCGAGCCCGTCCGCCGCCGCCTGGGCCGCGACCGGCTCGGCATCGGCCTCTGGCTCGCCCGCGACGCCGCCCGCACCCTCGTCACCGACCCGTCCGCGCTGCGCGGCCTGCGCACCGAACTCGACCGGCGCGGCCTGGAGGTCGTCACCCTCAACGGCTTCCCCTACGAGGGCTTCGGCGCCCGGCAGGTCAAGTACCGCGTGTACCGGCCCGACTGGGCCGACCCCGAACGCCTCGACCACACCACCGCCCTCGCCCGCGTCCTCGCGGGCCTGCTGCCCGACGACGTCACCGAGGGCACCATCTCCACCCTGCCGCTCGCCTGGCGCACCGCCCACGACGAGGCACGCGCCGCCCGCGCCCGCACCGCCCTGCGCACCCTCGCCGACCGCCTCGACGCCCTCCAGGACCTCACCGGGCGCTCGCTGCGCATCGGCCTGGAACCCGAACCCGGCTGCGTCGTCGAGACCACCCGCGACGCCATCGCCCCGCTCACCGCGATCGGCCACCACCGCATCGGCATCTGCGTCGACACCTGCCACCTCGCCACCTCCTTCGAGGACCCGCACACCGCCCTCGACGCCCTCACCGGGGCCGGCGTGCCCGTCGTCAAGTCCCAGCTGTCCGCCGCCCTGCACGCCGAACAGCCGCACCGCCCCGAGGTGCGCGCGGCCCTCGCCGCCTTCGCCGAGCCCCGCTTCCTGCACCAGACCCGCGCCCTCACCGAGGACGGCCCGCTCGGCACCGACGACCTCGGTGAAGCCCTGCACACCGGCGCCCTCCCCGACGCGGTGCCCTGGCGCTCCCACTTCCACGTCCCCCTGCACGCCGCCCCCGCCGCACCCCTCACCTCCACCCTCCCCGTCCTGAAGAGCGCCCTGACCCGGCTGGCCGGCGGCCCGCACCCGCTCACCCGCCACCTGGAGGTCGAGACCTACACCTGGCAGGCCCTGCCCGCCGCACTGCGGCCCCGCGGCCGCGCCCAGCTCGCCGACGGCATCGCCGCCGAACTCGCCCTGGCCCGCGACCTGCTGACCGACCTCGGCCTGAAGGAACTGCCATGACCCGCCCCGCAGGACCCACCCCGCTGCTCGTCCTGGACGTCGTCGGACTCACCCCGCGCCTGCTCGCCCACATGCCCCACCTGCGGGCCCTGGCCGACTCCGGCTCCCACGCCCCGCTCGGCACCGTCCTGCCCGCCGTCACCTGCACCGCCCAGTCCACCTTCCTGACCGGCACGACACCCGCCGAACACGGCATCGTCGGCAACGGCTGGTACTTCCGCGAACTCGGCGACGTCCTGCTGTGGCGCCAGCACAACGGCCTGGTCTCCGGCGACAAGCTGTGGGACGCCGCCCGCCGCGCGCACCCCGGCTACACCGTCGCCAACATCTGCTGGTGGTACGCCATGGGCGCCGACACCGACTTCACCGTCACCCCGCGCCCCGTCTACCACGCCGACGGCCGCAAGGAACCCGACTGCTACACCCGGCCGCCCGCCCTGCACGACGAACTCACCGAACGCCTCGGCACCTTCCCGCTGTTCCACTTCTGGGGGCCGGGCGCCGACCTCGTCTCCAGCCGGTGGATCATCGACGCCACCCGCCACATCAACCGCACCCGCCGCCCCGACCTCACCCTCAGCTACCTCCCGCACCTCGACTACGACCTCCAGCGCCACGGCCCCGACGACCCGCGCTCCCTGAAGGCCGCCGCCGACCTCGACGCCGCCCTGGCCCCTCTCCTCGCCGACGCCCGCGCCGAGGGCCGTACCGTCGTCGCGCTGTCCGAGTACGGCATCACCCGCGCCGACCGGCCCGTCCACATCAACCGGGCCCTGCGCCGCGCCGGACTGCTGGAGGTGCACACCCAGGACGGCATGGAGTACCTCGACCCGACGGCGTCGCGCGCCTTCGCCGTCGCCGACCACCAGATCGCCCACGTCTACGTGCGCCGCCCCGAGGACCTCGCGGCCGCCCGCGCGGCGCTCGACGGCCTGCCCGGCCTCGGCCTCCTCCTGGACGACGAGGGAAAGAAGGCCCACCACCTCGACCACCCGCGCTCCGGCGAACTCGTCGCCGTCGCCGCACCCGACGCCTGGTTCACGTACTACTACTGGCTCGACGACGACCGCGCCCCCGACTTCGCCCGTCTCGTCGAGATCCACCGCAAACCCGGCTACGACCCGGCCGAGCTGTTCATGGACCCGCACGACCCGTACGTCAAGGTCAGGGCGGCCACCGCCCTGGCCCGCAAGAAACTCGGCCTGCGCTACCGCATGGCGGTCGTCCCCCTCGACGCCTCCCCGGTCCGCGGCAGCCACGGCCGCCTCCCCGCGAGCGACGACGAAGGTCCGCTCCTCATCTGCTCCACCCCCCGCGCCGTCGGCGGCCGCCTCGCGGCCACCGACGTGAAGTCACTCCTGCTCGACCTCGCCGGACTCCGTACCCCCGGCCCGTCCGGCACCACCGCCCACCAGCCCGGAAAGAGGCACGCGTGAACGACACCCAGCCCACCGGCCCCGGCACCGACGAGCGGCTGCGCCGCAGCCTCGGCATCGGCCGCCGCGGCTTCCTGAGCACCTGCACCGCCGTGGCGGCCGGCGCGCTCGCCGCACCGGTCCTCGGGGCCGCCCCCGTCCAGGCGGCCGCACCGGGCGCCGGCCTGGCCCCCGGACACGACCGGGGCACGGGCCACGCCCTGGTCCCCGCCGACAAGCGCGGCATCATCCTCTACACCGTCCGCGACGCCACCGGCCGCGACCCGCTCTCCACCAGCCTGCCCTCCGGATTCCGCGCCGTCTTCGCACAGCTGGCCCGCTTCGGCTACCGGCAGGTCGAGTTCGCCGGCTACGGCCAGCACCCCAACGCGCCCGGCGGCGCGAACCTGGAGACCCCTGCGGGCGCCCGGCTGCTGCGCCGCTGGCTCGACGAGTACGGGCTGCGCGCCCAGGGCAACCACGGCTTCATCCCGGGTTCCTGGCCGCTCACCCCCGCGGACCTGGACACCTTCGAGAAGCACCTGGAGATCGCGAACATCCTCGGCATGGACCACATGGGCACCGGCGGCGACCCGACCAGCAGCTCCTACAAGGCCGACTGGGACGTGGCCGCCGACAAGTGGCACGCCCTGGGCGAGACCGCCCGCCGGGCCGGGATCAAGCTGTACACCCACAACCACGACGCCGCCTACGGCTTCCTGCTCGACGGCGGACCGCTCGACGCCCAGGGCCGGCCCACCCGCTCCTCCGGCGTCCGCAAGCTGGAGTACTTCCTGTCCGTCACCGACCCGAAGCTGGTCTGGCTGGAGATGGACATCTTCTGGGCGCACGTGGCCCAGTACAAGTTCCGCACGTACACCGCCCACGACGGCTCCACCCGGCAGAACGTCTTCGACCCGGCCGGCCTGGTCACCCGCCACGACAAGCGCTACCCGCTGTTCCACGCCAAGGACGGCGTCGTCGACACCACCAGCGGGCAGGGCTACGCCATGGTCCCGTTCGGCACCGGCGTCATCGACTACACGACGTTCTTCTCCCGCGTGGGCCACCGCAACCAGCACCACCCCATGGTCGAGCAGGACAACGCGCCCAGCGCCACCGACCCGGCCCAGTCACTGACCCACGCGCGGATCGGCTACGAGAACCTGGCCGCCCTGCGCCGCAGGTAGCCCGGCCGCCGCACCGCCGTCCGACGGCGCACCGGCGGCAGGGTACGGCGGGAGGCGGGACCCTCGCCCGGGCACGGGACGGGTCCCGCCTCCGCATCCCCGGCGACGCCGTCAGGACGCGGTGCCCGGCCCGGCCGCCACCGGACACCCGTCGCCCCGCCCCGGCCGGCGCAGCAGCAGCGCGAGCGCCGCGGCGACCATCGACACGCCTCCGGCCAGCGCGTAGGCCCCGTCGTAACCCCAGGCGCCCACCACCATCGAGCCGAGGCCACCGCCGAACAGGCCGCTGACCAGCTTGCCGCTGTACACCAGCCCGTAGTTGGTGGCGTTGTAGTTCTCGCCGAAGTAGTCCGGGGTCAGCGCGGCGAACATCGGGTAGAAGGCGCCGCCGCCGAAACCGGAGAGGAAGGCGAAGAACAGGAACAGCCACTCGTTCTTCGTGTCACCGGCCCAGATCACACCGAACTGCGCGAGGCCCAGCAGGACGATGACGAACACCAGCGTCGTCTTGCGGCCCCACAGGTCCGACAGCCACCCCACCACCGCGCGGCCGACCCCGTTGATCACCGCCATCACCCCCATCGAGGACGCCGCGACCAGCGGCCCGAAGCCGATCTCCTTGGCGAAGTCGACCTGGAAGGAGATACCGAAGATCGACACCCCGGCCGTCATCACCACGGTGATCCACATCAGCGGCAGCATGCCGGTCCTGACGGCCTCCTTCGGGGTGAACTGCCGTACCGCCGGAGGGTTCTTGGCCAGACTGGCCGCGCTCTTGCCGTTCCCCGCGAAGGACAGCGGGTCGATGTCCGCAGGCCACCAGTTCTTCGGCGGGTCCTTGAAGAAGAACGCGCAGACCGCCACCACGATCAGCACGTACACCCCGATCAGGTCGAGCACCTCGTTGTAGTTCCCGGTGTCGAAGGCGTAGTTGAAGATGAAGATGAAAGGCAGCGAGCCGTAGGCGAAGCCGCCGTTGACGAAACCGGTCCTCGCGCCGCGCCGCTCCGGGAACCACTTGCCGACCATGTTGATGCAGGTGGCGTAGATCAGCCCGGACCCGGCACCGCCCACCACACCGAACCCCAGGACGGCGAGCAGCACGTGGTCCAGGTGGGACAGGGCCAGGAAGCCCAGCAGACACATGCCCGCACCGATGTACATGGCCCGGCGGGCGGTGAGCAGGCCGCGCTCGCGCAGCCAGCCCGCCGGGAAGGCGATGCCCGCCTGGAAGAACACCCAGACGCTGAGGATCCAGAAGGTGTTGCTCTGCGTCCAGCCGTGCGCCTCGGACAGGGTGTCCTCCGCCGAGCCGTAGGCGTACTCCGAGACGCTGATGGCCATCATGGAGACCCACGGGAGGTACACCATGAACTTGCGCGAGTGACCGAGTATGTCCCGGTCGGTCTCACCCACGCGGTAGACCCGGCCCCCGGGGCCGGTGACTTCGCGGTAGGCGCCCTTCGCCGTGCCGGCTCCGGCCGGTGTGTTCCTTGCTGCCATGGGATCAGCCGTCATCTCAGGCCATCTCCTCGCCGAGGGGGTGGGGATCGGGGACGATGCGCCGGACCGTGGGAAGGCCCGGGGACTCGAGGAAGAGCGCGGCGGCGGCGCAGGCGAGCGCGGTGCAGCCCGCCGGCGCGAACGCACCGCGCGCAGGGCGGGCCGCGGCCGCCGTGGTGCCGGTGCCGGCGAGGACCGGCGGCAGCCACGCCCCGGCGAGCAGCGCGCAGGTGCTCGGGCCGTGGTGCTCGCCGAAGTGGTCCGCCGCCGACGCCACCACCAGGGGGAGCACCGCACCGCCGGCGAGTGCGGCGGCGGCGACGCGGCCGAGGAGGAGCGGCGCGGAGCCCGCCGCCCGCGCGGCCGGCACCCCCGGCTGCGCGGCGGCCGGCGCCGGCAGGGCCACGGCGAGGGCGGACCGCCGCTCCACGAGGTCCGACACCGCCCCTACGGCAGCCGCCCCGGCGCCCCCTGCCACGGCCGCCCGGCCCATCGCTGCCGGGCCGAGCCCCGGCGCGCGTCCGCGGGAGGGCACGAGGAGGACGTCGAGGACCGTGACGCCGGCCGTGCCCAGCAGGCACAGCGCCATCAGCCACAGCGCGGGGGTGCGTACCGCCCTCGCCGGACCCGTCCGCCGCGGGGCGGGCGGGTTCTTCCCGTGCCTGCGCCGGGCCGCGCGGCCGGCCGGCACCGTGAGCGGCCCTGCGTGCGCCGGCCACCGGTTCCGCGGCGGGTCGCGGAAGAACCGGCCGGCCGCCGTCCGCGCCGCCCGGACCGCCGCGCCGGTCACGGCGAGCAGGCTCCGCTGCCCGGCCCGGCCGGCCCCCAGGAGCAGCGGCACCGCCCCGCGGGCCGGACCGCTCGCCGTGCAGGCCGCAGCGGCGCCCCGCCGCTCCGGGTACCAGCGGCCCGGCGGCGTCGGACACGTCCCGTGCACGAGACCGGCGCCGCCGCCCGCGACCACGCCGAACAGGACGGACGCCGCGGCGGTGCCCGGCGCGGGGGCCAGGGCGAGGCAGCCCGGCAGCGTCCCGGCCGCCCCGCCCGTCGTCGCCGCGCGGGCGGAGAGCCGGCCGCTCGCGCGCAGCCGTCCGGCCGACAACACCACGGCCGCCTGGGCGGGCACCCACAGGTCCGCCGTCCAGAAGAGGCCCGGCACGCCCCCCAGGCGGGCGGTGCGCGGACCGTCCCGCGTCGCGACGCACGCGAACACGGCGCACCCGATGCCCGCCACGCCCGGCCAGGGCAGGACGGCCACCCGGATCCGGCCGTGGCCCGGCAGACCGGTGTCGCTCTCGCCGACCCGGTGGACGCGGCCCCCGCGGCCCCTCACCTCCCTGCACAGCACAGCGGCGGGTGGATCGGTGGTTTCCATCTCGCGGCAGCACCCCTCGCGTCGAAGGTTCTGGCAGACGCCCCTGTCCGATGCCTTGCGTGCGCACGCGTCCCGGGCGCGGCCGGCGCGCACCGCCGGCCGCCCCCCAGGTCGTTCACCTCATGAACCGCCTCCCCGCGGCCCCGGAGGTCCGCGCCCCGGCAGGCCCGGGGCGTGCCGGCGTCACGGCAGCAGCCCCGCCGCCCGCGCCCACCGGTACTTCGCGCCGAGCACCGCCACCGGCTTCTCCGTCGTGTACGGGTAGGCCACCACCCCCCGCTCGAAGAGGTACTGGCAGGCCTCCTCCACCTCGACGTCACCGGCGAGGGAGGCCACCACCGGCTTCTCCACCCCGCGTGCGCGGAACTCGGCCACCACCCGCGCGGTCAGCTCGGCGAACACCATCGGAGGAGTGACGATGGTGTGCCAGTAACCGAGGACGAGCGCGTGGACGCGCGGGTGCTGCAGCCCCAGCCGGATCGTCGCCTCGTACGTCGAGGGCGGCTCGCCCCCGGTGATGTCCACCGGGTTGCCCGAGGCCCCGAACGGCGGGATGAAGCGCCGGAACGCCTCGTCCAGGTCCGGCGGGATCTCCATCAGCGACAGGCCGTTGTCGGTGACCGCGTCGGACAGCAGCACCCCGCTGCCGCCGGCCCCGGTGATGACGACGACGTTGTCGCCCTTCGGCGCGGGCAGCACCGGCAGAGCGCGCGCGTACTCCAGCATGTCGTTCAGGCCCGGTGCCCGGATGACGCCCGCCTGCCGCAGGATGTCGTCGTAGACGGCGTCGTCGCCCGCGAGGGCACCGGTGTGCGAGCCCGCGGCCCGCGCCCCCGCCGCCGTACGGCCCGCCTTGAGGACCACCACCGGCTTCTTCGGCACCGTCGCCCGGGCCGCCGCCACGAAGGCCCGCCCGTCCTTGAGATCTTCCAGGTGCATCGCGATGCACCGGGTGTGCGGATCCTCGCCGAACCAGGTCAGCAGGTCGTCCTCGTCCAGGTCCGACTTGTTGCCGAGGCCCACGATCGCCGACACACCCGTCCTCGTGGTCCGTGCGAAGCCCAGGATCGCCATGCCGATCCCACCGGACTGCGAGGTCAGCGCGACACCCCCCTTCACGTCGTACGGCGTGCAGAACGTCGCGCACAGGTCCTGCCAGGTCGAGTAGTAGCCGTAGATGTTCGGTCCGAGCAGCCGTACGCCGTACCGCTCGGCGATCGCCACGAGCTCCGCCTGGAGCGCGTGCTCGCCCGTCTCCGCGAACCCGGACGGGATGAGGACGGCGTTGGGGATCCCCTTGCGTCCCACCTCCTCCAGCGCGGCGGCCACGGACCGGGCGGGGACGGCGAAGACCGCCACGTCCACCTCACCGGGAACGTCCGTGACACTCTTGTACGCCTTGCGGCCCAGGATGTCGTCGGCCCGCGGGTTCACCGGATGGATCTCCCCGGGGAAACCGCCGTCGACGAGGTTGCGCATCACCGAGTTGCCGATCTTGCCCGGGGTCCCGGACGCGCCGATCACGGCCACCGAGGACGGCTGCATCAGCCGCCGCATGGAGCCGAGGATCTCCTCGCGCGTGTACGTCCTGCGCGCCGGCGGCTGCCGTTCGGCGAGGATCACCCGGACGTCCGCGGCGACCGCGCTGTCCTCGGTCGCCATCACCGGGTTGAGGTCCACCTCGGCGATCTCCGGGAAGTCGGCGACCAGTTCGGACACCCGCCGGATCTGCTCGGCGAGGGCCCACCGGTCCACGCCCGGCTGTCCGCGCACCCCGCGCAGCACCTCGGCCGCCCGGATCGAGTCCAGCATGGACAGCGCCTCCTCGGCGCGGACGGGCGCCAGCCGGAACGTCACGTCCTTCAGCACCTCGACGAGCACCCCGCCCAGACCGAAGGCCACGACCTTGCCGAAGGTCGGGTCGGTGACCGCGCCGACGATGACCTCCTGCCCCCGGGGCAGCAGCTCCTGCACCTGCACCCCCTCGATCCGGGCCCCGGGGGCGTAGGCGCGCGCACCGGCCACGATCCGGTGGAACGCGGCCCGGACGTCCGCCGCTCCCTCGACCCCGACGACGACCCCGCCGGCCTCGGTCTTGTGCAGGACGTCCGGCGAGACGATCTTCATCACCACCGGACCGCCGAAGAGCGCCGCCGAGGCGACGGCCTCCTCCACGTCCCGCGCCAGCACCTCGCCCGCTACGGCGATCCCGTACGCGTCGGCGAGCACCTTGCCCTCCGGCGCGGTCAGGGCCGTACGCCCCTCGGCCCGTACCGCGTCCAGCAGCGCGCGGACCCTGTGCACCCGGTCCTCGGTCATCACCTCAGATCACCCCGTCCGACTTGAGCAGGCGCAGCTCCTCGCCGCCCAGGCCCAGCTCGCCCACGTACACCTCTTCGTTGTGCTCGCCCAGCAGGGGCGAACTGCTCACCTCGACGGGGGAGTCGGACAGCTTGAGCGGACTGCCCACGGTCACGAACTCGCCGCGGGTGGGGTGCGGGACGAGGACCACCATCTCGTTGGCGGCCAGGGACTCGTCCTCGATGATCTCCCTGGTGGACAGGATCGGCCCGCAGGGGATGCCGTGCGCGTTGAGTCTCTCCAGCACCTCCCACTTGGGCAGGCCGGAGGACCACTCCTCGATCAGCTGGAACATCTTGGCCAGCCGGGGCAGCCGGGCCTGCGGTGTGGCCCAGTCGGGGTCGTCGGCCAGCTCGGGCCGGCCGATCAGCTCGCTGATCGGCCGCCAGCCGACGGGCTGCACGATCACGTACACGTAGTCGTTCGGGCCGCCCGGCGCGCACTTGACCGCCCAGCCGGGCTGCCCGCCCCCGGACGCGTTGCCCGAGCGAGGGACCTCGTCACCGAAGTCGTCGTTCGGGTACTCGGCGAGCGGGCCGTGGGCCAGGCGCTGCTGGTCGCGCAGCTTCACCCGGCACAGGTTGAGCACCGCGTGCTGCATGGCCACGTTCACCCGCTGCCCGCGCCCGGTGCGCTCCCGCTGGAACAGCGCGGCGAGCACCCCGGCGACCAGGTGGACGCCGGTTCCCGAGTCGCCGATCTGCGCGCCGGTCGCGGTCGGCGGTCCGTCCTCGAAACCCGTGGTGGCCATCGAGCCGCCCATGGCCTGGGCGACGACCTCGTACGCCTTGAATGCGGTGTACGGGCCCTCCCCGAACCCCTTGATGGAGGCGTACACGAGCCGCGGGTTGATCTCCTGGACGCGCTCCCAGGTGAAGCCCATCCGGTCGACGGCGCCGGGCCCGAAGTTCTCCACCATGACGTCGGACCGGCGGATCAGCTCGGTCAGGATCTCCTTGCCGCGCCCGGTCTTGGTGTTGAGGGTGATGCTCCGCTTGTTGCAGTTGAGCATCGTGAAGTACAGGGAGTCGACGTCCGGGAGGTCACGCAGCTGGCGGCGCGTGATGTCACCGGCCGGCGTCTCCAGCTTGATGACGTCCGCGCCGAGCCAGGCCAGCAGCTGGGTCGCGGAGGGGCCGGACTGGACGTGGGTCATGTCGAGGACGCGGATGCCGTCGAGTGCCTTTGCGCTCACGGGCGTTCACCTCACTTGTACATCGTCTGGTTCATGGTTCCGGGGGCGTAGGCGTCCGGGTCGACCCAGACGTTGATCAGCGAGGGCTTGCCGGACTCGCGGGCGCGCCGCAGCGCCGGAGCGATGCCGGCGGGGTCGCGGACCTCCTCGCCGTGGCCGCCCAGCATCCGGGCGAACTCGTCGTAGCGGACGTCGCCGAGGGTGTTGCCGACCCGCTCGCGCTCCTTGCCGTACTTGGCCGCCTGGCCGTAACGGATCTGGTTCATCGAGGAGTTGTTGCCGATGATGCCGACGAACGGCAGGTCGTAACGCACCAGCGTCTCGAAGTCCCAGCCGGTCAGCGAGAACGCCCCGTCGCCGAAGAGGGCGACGACCTCCTGGTCGGGGCGGGCCTGCTTGGCGGCCAGCACGAAGGGGATGCCGACACCGAGGGTGCCGAGCGGCCCCGGGTCCATCCAGTGGCCGGGCGCCTTGGGCTGCACGACCTGCCCGGAGAAGGTGACGATGTCGCCGCCGTCGCCGATGTACAGGGAGTCCTCGGTGAGGAAGTCGTTGATCTCGCTGACCAGCCGGTAGGGATGGATGGGGGAGGCGTCCGAGCGCAGCTGCGGCAGCCGCTTGTCCACGGCCGCCCGCTCGGCGGCGCGCAGGTCGTCGAGCCACCCCTTGCGCTGGGCGGCACCCGCGTCGAGCCGTCCGGAGGCGGCCTCGGTGACGGACTTCAGCACCAGCCCGGCGTCCCCGACGATGCCGAGGTCGATGTCGCGGTTCTTGCCGACGGTGCGGTAGTCGAGGTCGATCTGCACGACGGTGGCGTCGGGGGAGAGCCGCTTGCCGTAGCCCATGCGGAAGTCGAAGGGGGTGCCGACGATCACGATGACGTCGGCGTGGGCGAAGGCGTAGCGGCGCGAGAGCTGGAAGTGGTGCGGGTCGCCGGGCGGGAGGGTGCCGCGTCCGGCGCCGTTCATGTACGCGGGCAGGTTCAGGGTGCGGACGAGTTCGACGGCGGCGTCGGTGCCCCGGGTCGTCCAGACCTGGCTGCCCAGCAGGATCGCCGGCCGCGCGGCGTGGACGAGGAGGTCGGCCAGCTTCTCCACCGCCTGCGGGTCGCCGGCCGTGCGGGTGGAGGCGCGGTAGCGGCCGGCGGCCGGGATCCGGGCCGCGGCGAGGGGCACCTTGGCGTCCAGCACATCGCGCGGTATCTCCAGGAAGGAGGGCCCGGGCGCCCCGTGGAAGCACTCGCGGAACGCCATGGAGACCATGTCGGCGGCGCGCGCCGTGTCCGGCACCGTCGCGGCGAACTTGGTGATCGGCGTCATCATGTCGACGTGCGGCAGGTCCTGCAGCGACCCCATCTTGTGCTGCGAGTGCGCCCCCTGGCCGCCGATGAGGAGCATCGGGGACTCCGCGCGGAAGGCGTTGGCGACCCCGGTGACGGCGTCGGTGGTACCGGGCCCGGCGGTGACCACCGCGCAGCCGGGCCTGCCGGTGACGCGGGCGTAGCCGTCGGCGGCGTGCGCGGCGACCTGCTCGTGGCGCACGTCGACGACCTCTATGCCCTCGTCGACGCAGCCGTCGTAGATGTCGATGATGTGGCCGCCGCACAGCGTGTAGATGCGCTCGACCCCCTCGGCCTTCAGCGCCTTGGCGACGAGATGACCGCCGGAGATCACGTCCTGGGCGGGCCGGGCGGGCCGCGCGTCCTGGGTGTCGTCGGGCATGGCGAAGTCCTGTCCCTTCGTAGGGGGTGGGAGCGATCCGCGTACATTGCATACAGTCGACGAATACTGTATGAACCTCGTTATCCCGCATCCGGGGGTTGGTGTCCAGGGCTGTGCGGCACTTTCCGGACAGGAGCCGGCCGGGCGGCTTCCCGGAGCACCTGCTGCCGTGAGCAGGCGCCCGGGGTCAGCGGCGCCCTCCGGCGGGTAAGCGCCCTCCGGCGGGGGCGGGAAATACGCAGGTGAAACGCACTCCGAAACCTTGGTATGGTTGTCCATGTCGCCGCGGGGAACACCCGCGAACGGCAGACACCTGGTCCGGGTGGCGGAATGGCAGACGCGCTAGCTTGAGGTGCTAGTGCCCTTTATCGGGCGTGGGGGTTCAAGTCCCCCCTCGGACACCAGCAGAGACCTCAGTTCATCTGGGGTTTTTCTGTTTCTCTGGCTGTGGCGTGACCAACCACGTGACCAACAGCCTGGAGACTTCCCAGGTCAGACCAGGGATGACAGGCCGAGTCGGCCCGCACCGGAGGCGGCCAGTCGGCGCGCTCCGTCCTTACGAGAGTGGCCGTACCGGGCCATCGTGTAGCCCGGCGAGTGGTGCCGGACGTTGGCGGAGACCTCTACGGGGTTCTCCCCGGCCTCCAGATCGTTCGTGACCTTGCTGTGCCGCCAGTCGTGGATACGGAAGTCCTCCGGCAGGTGCAGACGGTTCCGCAGGGTGCGCCACCGAGCAGAGACCTTCTCCGGGTCCTGCGGGCCGCCTGCCTCGCCCCGGTAGAGCTTGAAGCCGTCCCGAGCGAACACCAGGTCGTGATCCACCCAGGCGGAGCCGAGACGGGCTCGTTCGGCGTCCTGTCGCTGTTTCTGCCACTTCAGGACGTTGATCACAGACTGATCCACGTAGATCACCGCGTTGTCGTCGCCGTCCTTGGTCAGCTTCCGCAGGCGGTAGGTATTGCCCTCCTCGACCACGACCCAGCCCAGTTCGATGGCTCCCTCATCCCAGTGGATCAGAGACCACTTCATCCCCAGAGCCTCACTGCGCCGCACGCCGGTTGCGGCGTAGACGGTCCACAGCGGAGCATCCCGGAGACAGTGATGGGTCAGGCCGATGTCACAGGCCCGGTTGCCGCACGGCTGCCACACGGTTTCCAGGAAGCGGGCCGTCTGGCCGTCGTCCAGGGTCGGGTACTTCTGCTCCTGAGCCCGTATCTGCCGGGACGTCGGCGGGTGCGCCGTTGCTGCCGGGTTGGCAGGGATCAGCTTGGGCACAGCGGCCCCGAGAGCGCCGGACAGGATGTTGTGCACGTGCCGAACACTCTTCGCCCCTAGCGGCTTGCCCTTGTTGGTGGGACAGGGCGCGGTCTCCAGCAACCGGTACAGATCATCAAGCGTCTCATCGGTGACTTCGCACAGCTTCACACTGCCGATGTGCGGCTTGATGTGCAGACGGATCTTTGTTTCGTACCCGGCCACGGTTGTTCCCTCCTTCCGATGGTTCGCCAGCCACTTGTCGAGCCAGTCACCCAGTTTCATGTCCGAGCGGGCGGCGATCTTCCCGGCTTCGTGGTCTGTGTGCCACTGCCGGAGTGCCTTCTCCGCCTCGGTCTTGGTCTTGTACTCGCGTCCTATCCAGTAGCGCTCTTTCTTGCCTGTGGCCTTGTTGAAGTGGAGCGGGGTGCGCACACCCCAGGTGTTCGGTCTGCCCTTGCGCGGGATCTCCACCGGAGTCCCCCCGAGACCGTTACCGCGCTTTGCCAAGGTGTCAGTTTCCTTCCTGGCCCTGGTGCCACTGGGTGAGAATCGCGGACGCCTTTTCGGTGAGTTTCCGTCCGTCCCACAGCCCGAGTTCTTTAGATCGTTTGATGCGCTCGGACATGGTGGCCTTGCCGATGCCCAGACGGCCGGCCAGCTCTTGCTGGGGCGCGGTCGTACCGGTGGCGCGCATCCGGGCCAGCTCCGCGACCAACAGCGCGTAGTCCTCCTCCGTCCGGCACCGTGCCGGGACGGGGTAGGCGTCGTTCATCGCCCTGTCTTCCTGCCGGGCGAGCGCCGCGCGGGCACCTGCCTTGATCTCTGCTAGTGGGATCTGCCGCAGCAGGGTGGCGGGGATGCCGTCAGTCTCCAGGGCCTGATCCATGAGCCGGACGATCTTGTCTTCGTCCGGTCCGCCGATGTTGAGCCGGATCGTCAACTGGGACGGCCCAGTGAAGGGGGCAGCGACGGGGCAGCGCGCTTCGACCAGCCAAGGCCCGTGGACCTCACGCCAGACGATCTCTGCTCCTTCGCGCTGCCACTCCGGGCCCGTGTCGTGTGGTGGTGGTGTGTTCACAAGACCGACCATACCAGCAACCGAACTGGTGGCAGCAGGTTCGGAGATGTGAGGATCGCCACCAGTCCGAACTGAGCGCAACTGGTTCGGCGTAGGCCAAACTGAAAGTGAGGGCGCGGAACGGCCGCAGCTCCGGACCAGGGAGGAATATGCAGCACAGGCTGATGACCGTTGACGATGTCGCCGACTACCTGAACAAGCCTCGTTCCTGGGTGTACGGGAACTGGAAGGCTGAACAGATCCCATTCCGCAAGGTGGGTCAGTCCCTCCGCTGCCGACCGGATGACCTGGAAAAGTGGCTGGACAGCCAGAACTGAAGAACTGCGGTTGTGAACGCCCCCGAGGCAGATCGGGGGCTTTTTTGTTTGCTGAGAGGACTACATGACCAAGACGATTCCACCTCTTGATGAACCCGGACAGGACGAGCTGGAGCGGAGTGCGGACGCACTGCTAGAGGCGGCTGGCGAAGAGAGATTCGAGGAATGGCCGAGCCTCTGGCCGGAGCGGGCGGAAACAGAGTTCGAACGGATAGCGGCAGCGCATACCGGGATGGTTCCTCTGCGCTGGGCTCCCATCGCGGCGACTCTTCCGAGCTTCGATCCGGAACTACAGCACAGAGAGGTGGAATCCGTGATGCAAAAGCGCCCCGGCGCGGATGATCCGGACCATTATGGCGAACTGCTGTCTCTTCACTCAGCAACAGAAGAGGCGGGTGCACGGCACGGTTCGGGTTACGCGGTGGAGCGCCGGAACCATCCTCCAGAAACCTGCCAATGGCCTGGATGCCGTGAGCCTTTGTATGCCTCGCAGACGCCGCGGAAGCGCGGGCGACCGCGAAGGTACTGCGAGACCCACCAAAAGCCCGCTAAGGCCCGTACACGCCGTTTGAGGTATGCGGTAATCCAGGTGGGGCGGAACAGGAACCTTGTCTACGAGTTCGAAGGGTTGAAAGAACAAGACCTATCGGGTTACCGGGAGGTCTGGGGTCGGATCAACACCCTTGCAACCTGACATGAGGGAGGCCGCTCCGGGGCGGCCTCTCCTGTGTCGCATTTATTCAGAACAGTGGAGGAGCGATCCTCTGGGGCCATGCACACTCGGCGGTGTGCCTCTGGCGCGGCCAACGGGCCGGGCAGTTCCTAAGTCGTTATGAGGCTCTGCGGACACCTCCCTGTGAGAGGGACAACGTAGAGAAACACTCCTCCCCTTGCTTCCTACTTGCATCGTTCACAGTGGGGGGTAAGGGGGGCAGTGTCTTCTCTTACGTTGTCCTCTTGTGAGGTATAGGGCCGCTCTTAGGCGGCCCTTCTATCTACTTCTTTTCATTGACTAGCTCTCTAGGAGGTCGCCATGAGCGACGCAGAACCGGTTTCCGAGGCCATGCCGGCCGACCCTTCCGATTCCGTCCGGTCCGAGGTCGAGCGGGAGTATTCCGGGAAGCTGGCACGGGCTGAACTCAAGGGCTACGCCGCCCAGGCCGGAATCACTCTCCCGGATGGATTCACCGAGTACCTGGATGGTTCCAAGCTGCTTGGTGAAGACGGCAAGCCTTCAGCCGAGGCCATGGACAAGGCCCTTGCGCCTTTCAAACCCAAGGACCCGGCGTTCCCTCATCTTGTCGGCTCCGGCCCAAACCGTGGTGGCGGCCCTCTTCCTGAGCCCCGCCGCGTTTCTCTCGACGTTCGTAAGCGATAACTAGGAGTACCTCTATGAACCTTGCCTATCAGCAGCCTGGCACCACCACTTTTATCCCTGAGATTTGGGACGCGGAACTTCTCACGCAGTTTGATCCACTTCTCGTATGGGCGTCTCCGTTCGTGTCCAACAACAAGTACGAAGGGGAGATTCGGCAGAAGGGCGATGTAGTCCACATCAACAGCCTTCTTCGGCCCACCGTGGGCGATTACACGATCGCTGACGGAATGACAGCACAGCGGCCGGAAACCGTTGATCAGGCGCTGACCATTACTGAGGCGAAATATTTGCAAGTTCTCGTGGAAGATGCGGAACGGGTCCAGCTCGCCGGTGGCCTTGATTCGCCCATAAACCAGCAGATGATTCGGGCCCTGGCTCGTGAGGCTGACACCTTCATGGGCAACATCATCGCCACCGGGGCGACGGCGCTTCCGGCCATCACCCCGACCGCTGCCAGCATCCCCCAGAGCCTCTACAGCGCGATCCTGGACATGATGCTGGCCCTGGACAACAACGACATCCCGGCGGGCCGTTACGTAGTCGTCTCGCCGCGCGTGAAGCGGTACCTCGTGGAGCACCCCGCCGTGGCTAACGCTGCCGCGTATGGCGAAGGTGGCGTGACTGCCAACGGCGTCGTTGCTCGCCTTGCGGGGTTCACCATCCTGACGACTACGGCCATGCCTGCGGGCGTGGACATCGTGGCGGGGCACTCGGAGTTCGCCACCTACGCAAGCCAGTTCACCGGCTTCCGCGAGGGACAGTCGGAGAAGTACCGGGCTGACTACATCGACACCCTGCATCTGTACGGAGGGAAGATCGTGCGATACCCGGAGCTGGACACGAAGAAGTCCGACAGCACCTTTGATGAGTCCAAGCCGACCAAGGGAATCGTCAAGGCCGCTGTCACGTGGCCTACTGCCTACTGAGGTTGAACTCGTGATGTCGTGGAGTTGCTCAGGCGGGCCTGATGGTCAGGCCGGTCTCGGTGAGGCAGCCGTCTATGAGGTGACTGCG
>NZ_JBEYJA010000029.1:0-95897 GCF_040703815.1 Streptomyces sp. NPDC006743
TCGAGATCCGCAAGCAGAACCCCGCCTTCGGCCTCGGCACCTACACCGAACTCCCCTCCTCCAACCCCGCCGTCCTCGCCTTCCTGCGCGAGTACAAGGACGACCTGGTGCTGTGCGTGCACAACTTCTCCCGCTTCGCCCAGCCCACCGAACTCGATCTGCGCACCTACGACGGACGGCACCCGGTCGAGCTGATCGGCGGCGTCCGGTTCCCCGCGATCGGTGAACTCCCCTACCTGCTGACCCTCGCGGGCCACGGCTTCTACTGGTTCCGGCTCACCAGAGCCGCATCCCGGATCGGCCGACGAGTCTGACCGTATGGCCGAGACGAAAGGAGGCGTGACCATGACGAAGACCGCATCCCTCCAGCCGAGCAGCCCCGGCGTCGCCGACCCCATGGCCTCGCTCGGGTCGCTGCTGCGCGCCTGGCTGCCGCGGCAGCGCTGGTTCGCCGGCAAGGACCGGCCCGTCACCGATCTGCGGCTGCTGTCGATGACGGAGCTGTTCCCGGGCTGTCTGCATCTGCTGGTCCACGCCGAACACGCCGGGCTCGCCACCGGTCACGGCGGCGTCCCCGCCCCGGCTGGCATCTCGGCGCCGCCGCCGGCCGACTGCTACCAGTTGCTGCTCGGCGTACGGCAGGAGCTGTCCCCGCGGCTGCACCGCGCCTTCATCGGCCGGGCCGCCGAAGGGCCGCTGGCCGGTCACGCGATCTACGACGCCCTGTGCGACCCGCGGTCGGCGCAACTGCTGCTCGAACGGCTGCGCCACCCCGGCAGCGCGGGTCCGCTGCGCTTCGAGGCGGACCCGTCCGCGCTCATCCCCGGCGGCCTGGCGCCCCGGCTGCTGGACGCCGAGCAGTCCAACTCCTCCATCGTGTACGGCGACGAGTTCATCCTGAAGGTGTTCCGCCGCGTCCAGCCCGGTGTCAACCCGGACCTGGAGGTGCCCTGGGCGCTGGCCCGGCAGGGCTGCAGCCGGGTCCCCGCCCCGGTGGCCTGGCTGCGCACCACCCGGCCGGAGGAGGCCACACTCGGCGTGCTCCAGCCGTTCCTGCCCGACGCGGCCGACGGCTGGACCCTGGCCCTGCGGGCGCTGGCCACCGGTGACGACTTCACCGCCCAGGCGCACCAGTTGGGGCAGGCCACGGCGGAGGTGCACCTGGCGCTGGCCGACGCCTTCCCGACCGCGGGGCACCGTGAGGTCGCCCGTACGGCGGTGGCGATGACCGAGCGGCTGGAGGCGGCGGCCCAGGCGGTGCCCGCGCTGCGGCCGTACACCACCCGGCTGCGCACCGCGTTCGCCGCGCTGGCCAGCTGCGACGCCGGACCGGCCGCGCAGCGGGTGCACGGCGACCTGCACCTGGGCCAGGTGCTGCGGGCCGGACGCGAGTGGTTCGTCATCGACTTCGAGGGCGAGCCCTCGCGTCCGCTCGCCGAGCGCCGCATCCCCGAGTCCCCGGTGCGGGACGTGGCGGGCATGCTGCGCTCCTTCGACTACGCCGCCCGCCAGCGCCGCCCCTGGCGGCCGGAGTGGGCGCGCCGCTGCCGGGAGGCGTACTGCGCCGGCTACGCCTCCCGGGCCGGCTGGGACCCCCGTAAGAAACACGCCCTGCTGCGGGCCTACGAGACGGACCGTGCCGTGTACGAAGTGCTGTACGAGGCCCGGCACCGCCCCGACTGGCTCGCCGTACCGATGGCGGCGATCGAACGTCTCGCCGTGAGAGGAGGCTGAACCGGTGGCACTGCGCGACACGTCACTTCCCGAGCCGTCCGGCCCCGTCCCGCCCGCGGCGGGCCGGGCCCAGGCGGCCCCGCCCCTGGACCCCGCCGACCGTGAGCGCCTGCTGCGCGGCGCCCACCACGACCCGCACGCGCTGCTCGGCGCGCACCCGGTGCCGGGCGGGGTCGCCGTCCGGGCACTGCGCCCGTTCGCCTGCGCGGTGAGCGTGGTGACCGACGGCGGGCGCACCCCGCTGGTCAGTGAGAGCGACGGCCTGTTCTCGGCCGTGCTCCCGCTGGACGCGGTCCCCGAGTACACCCTCGTGGTCGGCTACGGGCAGGAGGAGTACGAGGTCCACGACCCCTACCGTTTCCTGCCCGCCCTCGGCGAGCTGGACCTGCACCTGATCCGGGAGGGCCGGCACGAGCAGCTGTGGAAGGCGCTCGGCGCGGAGCCCATGACCCACGAGGGCGTGGCGGGCACCCGGTTCACGGTGTGGGCGCCCAACGCCCGCGGGGTGCGCGTCGCCGGTGACTTCACGTACTGGGACGGCACCGCGTTCCCCATGCGCTCGCTGGGCGCGGCGGGGGTGTGGGAGCTGTTCCTGCCCGGCGTCGGCGAGGGCGCGCGGTACAAGTTCGAGATCACCTCGCAGTACGGCGGCCGGTTCCTGAAGGCCGACCCCATGGCGCGGCGTACCGAGGTGCCGCCGGACACGGCCTCCGTCGTGACGGCCGCGCACCACGAGTGGGGCGACGCCGAGTGGATGGCGCACCGCGGGGACACGCCCGTGCACGAGGCGCCGCTGTCGGTGTACGAGGTGCACCTGCCGTCCTGGCGCAAGGGCCTGACCTACCGGGAGCTGGCCGAGGAGCTGCCCGCGTACGTCAAGGACCTGGGCTTCACGCACGTGGAGCTGATGCCGGTCGCCGAGCACCCCTTCGGCGGCTCCTGGGGCTACCAGGTGACCTCGTACTACGCGCCGACCTCGCGGCTGGGTTCACCGGACGACTTCCGGTACTTCGTCGACGCCTGCCACCGGGCCGGGATCGGCGTGATCATGGACTGGGTGCCGGCGCACTTCCCGAAGGACGACTGGGCGCTGGCCCGCTTCGACGGGGACCCGCTGTACGAGCCCGGGAACGCGCAGCGTGCCGAGCACCCCGACTGGGGGACGTACGAGTTCGACTACGCCCGTACCGAGGTGCGCAACTTCCTGGTCGCCAACGCCGTCTACTGGTGCGAGGAGTTCCACATCGACGGGCTGCGCGTGGACGCGGTGGCCTCCATGCTCTACCTGGACTACTCGCGCGACTCCGGCCAGTGGACGCCCAACCAGTACGGCGGCCGGGAGGACCTGGACGCGATGGCGTTCCTCCAGGAGATGAACGCCACCGTGTACCGGCGGGCGCCGGGGGTGGTGACCATCGCGGAGGAGTCCACCGCCTGGGGCGGGGTGACCGCGCCGACCGACTGCGGCGGGCTCGGGTTCGGGCTGAAGTGGAACATGGGCTGGATGCACGACTCGCTCCAGTACATGAGCAAGGAGCCGGTGCACCGCAAGTACCACCACCACGAGATGACCTTCTCGATGGTGTACGCCTACAGCGAGAACTACGTGCTGCCGATCTCGCACGACGAGGTGGTGCACGGCAAGCAGGCCCTGGTGTCGAAGATGCCCGGCGACTGGTGGCAGCGCCGCGCGAACCACCGGGCGTACCTGGGCTTCATGTGGGCCCACCCCGGCAAGCAACTGCTTTTCATGGGGCAGGAGTTCGCGCAGGGCGGTGAGTTCTCCGAGGAGCACGGCCCGGAGTGGTGGCTGCTGGACGAGGGCGCCAACTGCGGGGCGGGCGATCACCGCGGGGTGCGGGACCTGGTGCGGGACCTGAACAGGCTGTACCGGGACGTTCCGGCGCTGTGGCAGCGCGACACCCGGCCGGAGGGCTTCCGCTGGGTCGCGGTGGACGCGGCCGACGACAACGTCTTCGCGTTCCTGCGCCACGACGCGGCGGGCGCCCCGCTGCTGGCGGTGTCGAACTTCTCCCCCGTGGTCCGCGAGGGGTACCGCCTGGACGTGCCCGTCGACGTCACCGCCTGGTGCGAGGTCCTGAACACCGACGCGGCGCGCTACGGCGGCGGGGACGTCACCAACCCCGACCCGGTCAAGCCGGAGGACGGGCACGTCCGTCTCACGCTGCCGCCGCTGGCCACCGTCTGGCTGACCCCGTATCCCGCCTGACGGCGCGGGGTCACCGGCCGGCCGCCGGACTCCGTCCACCGCACCGGGTGTCCGGCGGCCGCCTCGGGGCAGTCGGGGTCGTACGACCCCGGCACCCGGCCGGTGTCACGGGACGAAGGGCGGCACGAGGTGCGGACCGTCGGAGTGGAGGAGGAACTCCTCCTGGTGGACCCGGACAGCGGTGAGCCGAAGGCCCTGTCGGCCGCGGTGCTCGCCCGCGCGGAGGCGGCCGACGCGGAACAGGACGTGTTCGAGAAAGAGCTGTACGGGCAGATGCTGGAGTTCGCCACGCATCCGCAGACGGACATGGCCGAACTGGGCGCCGAGATCGTGCGCTGCCGCAAGGAGGCGGCCCGGCACGCCGGGGAGATCGGCTGCGCGGTGGCCGCGCTGGCCACCTCGCCGCTGCCGGTGAGCCCGTCCATCGGCATGAACCACCGCTACCAGTGGCTGGCCGAGCAGTACGGCATCGCGACGCAGGAGCAACTGGTCTGCGGCATGCACGTGCACGTGGCCGTCGACTCCGACGAGGAGGGCGTCGCGGTCCTGGACCGCATCCGGCCGTGGCTTCCGGTGCTGGTGGCGATCAGCGGGAACTCGCCGTTCTGGCAGGGCAAGGACACCCGCTACGACAGCTACCGCAGCCGCGTGTGGGACCGCTGGCCCTCGGCGGGTCCCACCGGGCTGTTCGGATCGGCGGAGCGCTACCACCGGCTGGTGGCGGACATGGTCGCCACCGGGGTGATCCTCGACGAGAAGATGGCGTACTTCGACGCGCGCCTGTCCGAGCGGTACCCGACCGTGGAGATCAGGGTCGCGGACGTGTGCCTGCACGCCGGTACGGCCCGCCTGGTGGCCACGCTGGCGCGCGCCCTGGTGGAGACCGCCGCCCGTGAGTGGCGGGCGGGCGTCGCGCCGGTGGACCACAGCGTGAGCCTGCTGCGGCTGGCCGCCTGGCAGGCCGCCCGGACCGGGCCGGGCGCGGAGCTGCTGCACCCGCACACCATGCGGCGGCTGCCCGCGCGGTCGGTGCTGGGGGCGCTGCTCGACCATGTCTCCGACGCCCTCGCCGACACCGGCGATCTCGAACAGGCGCGCGATTTGCTGGACACCCTGCTCACCCGCGGGAACGGTGCCCGCACGCAGCGCGAGCTGTTGGAGCGCACGGGCAGTCTGCGGGAGGTCGTCACCGAGTGCGTGCGGCTCACCCAGGAGTGATTCAGAAGATCAGGGCGAGGGCGTAGGCCAGGAAGCCGGCGGCGACCAGCAGGACGAGGAGCAGGATGAGGGTGAGCGGGGTCTTCGCCCACCCCCGGGAGGTGGCCTCCGGCTCACGGGGACCGGCCTCGGGCATGCTGCTCTCGGCGGGCGGGGTCTCCCCCGGTGGCACACCGCCGCCCGGCTCGAGCCCGGGCGTCCGGTCCGGGTCGGGATCTGGATTGACGTGACTCATGCCCTCCGAGTCCCCACTCCTGCGCGCGGGGTACCACCGGATCCGCGGCCTGATGCCGCCGTGGCGGACGAGCGGGGAGGCGACCGATGGTGCCCCTGCGCTGAGACGCGTGCCATGGTGCGGCGACGCGTAGCCTCCCCGCGCACGGGAACTAGACAGGGGACGAACGGAAGGGACAAGGACGACGACGCCCTGCGCACGCCGGGCAGGGAAGGCGAGATGGCAACCGATCCGCATGGGGAAGACACACTGGCCACCGAGGGCATTCCGAGCCGCACCGCTCGCTTCGCGGGCGAGCTGCACCATGTGACGGGCGCGCGGCTGGCCGCGGAGGAGTTCCTGGACGATCTCGCGCGCAGCGCGCTGCCGGCGGCCCCCGAGCACTGGGACGACATCCTGCTGGTGGTCACCGAACTCGCGGCGAACGCCGTGCAGTACGCTCCGGGGCCGTTCGTGCTGCGGATGCGCCGGACCTTCGACGGGGTGCACGTGACGCTGAGCGACACCAGCACCACGCCGCCGGCGCCGCGGCCGTTCCATCCCAGCCGGGGCGGCGGCGGGATCGGCTGGCACCTGATCCACACGCTGAGCGACCAGGTCAGCGTCGTCGTCACCGACCACGGCAAGGACGTGCACGTCTTCCTGCCCTGGTGAGCCCGCGACCGCCGCCCCGCGGGGCGCGCGGGTCCGGTCAGGCGGTGTCCGCCTCCTGGCGCGGCGGCAGCCCGTGGTAGTACTCCCCCACCCGCGTCAGGTAGCCGCGGTCGCCGGTCTCGCTGTCGGTGCGGAAACGCGGCGCCGCCTTGATCTCCGCCCGCGAACAGGAGACCTCTATCCTGCGCCCGGCCGGGTCGATTCGGCGGACCACGCCCGCCGGGACCAGGACACTGCGGCCGAAGACCCAGACGCCGGTGTCCACGACCAGGTGCCGCATCCCGAAGGTGTCGGCCTCCCGGTCCACGTGGCCGATGGTGCCGTCACCCGCCACGACGGTGAAGCCGGTCAGGTCCATGTCCCCGGTGCGGCCGGCCCGCGGCGGATACGCCCAGATTCCCTCGATGGTCACGCTGCCCCTTCCTCTCTGCGGCCGCACAGCCCTCCGCGGGCGGCTCCGCGCCCCCGTGGCGGTCCCCCGGCCGTCCCGGCGGGCCCGCGGCCTTCCCGATCACTCCACCGCACCACCTACCCTGCGCCGACGTCCGCATTCGACGGCCGGGCCGCTCACCCCGCACGTGTGCCGGGCCGGTACGGGGGTAGGCGCGCAGGCGCAGTCCGCACTCGTTGGAGGTACTCGTGTCCGTTGCCCAGAACCCGCTGTCCGTCGAGGTCACCCTGATCCGGGAGGACGTGGCCCTGTTCGCGGTCGAGGGCTACCTGGACGTCGACACCGCGACCGAACTCCAGGCGCACCTGGCCAACCAGCTCCACCACGGCCGGCGGCACTTCCTGCTGGACCTGACGGGGGTGCCGTTCATGGACTCCTCCGGCATGAACATCATCCTGCGCGTGTACCAGGAGGTCCGCGACCGTCCGGGCAGCGTCCACATCATCGCGCCGGTTCCGGCGGTGCGGCGGATCCTCGACCTCACCGGGGTCAGCCTCACCGTGCCGGTGTCCGACACCGCCGAGGAGGCGCTGGCCCGGGTCGACGAGCCGGCCGCGCGGCCTGAGTGAAGGACGGGGCACCCGGCCCGTGCCGTGCCGCCCGGGGCGGCCGGTGCGGTCCTTTCTGGTGCGCGCACGGCCCGGGGCGGGCATGGTGGTGATCGACACGTGTGTGCGGCCGTCGTGCCCGGCCGGGCGGAGGAGGACCGGCGGCACGGCGGGAGCGAAGAGGTGCGAAGCAGCGATCCAGGGGCAGGCGCTTGACGTCGAGGCATACCGCCTGGAGCCGCAGAAGGGATGAACACCGTGACACGACCCAGGATCCTGGTGGTCGGCGCAGGTTTCGCCGGCGTGGAGTGCGTCCGCCGTCTGGAACGCACCCTCTCGCCCAGCGAGGCCGACGTCACCCTGGTGACGCCGTTCGCCTACCAGCTGTATCTGCCGCTGCTGCCCCAGGTCGCCTCCGGCGTGCTGACGCCGCAGTCGATCGCCGTCTCGCTGCGCCGCAGCAAGAAGTACCGCACCCGGATCATTCCGGGCGGCGCCATCGGCGTGGACCTGAAGGCCAAGGTCTGCGTCATCCGTACCATCACCGACCGGATCGTCGACGAGCCGTACGACTACATCGTGCTGGCCCCCGGCAGCATCACCCGCACCTTCGACATCCCCGGTCTCACCGACCACGCCTTCGGCATGAAGACGCTCGCCGAGGCCGCCTACGTCCGCGACCACGTCATCACCCAGCTCGACCTGGCCGACGCCAGCGACGACCCGGCGGAGCAGGCCGCGCGGCTCCAGTTCGTGGTCGTCGGCGGCGGCTACGCCGGCACCGAGACCGCCGCCTGCCTGCAGCGCCTGACGCACGCCGCCGTCAAGCGCTACCCGCGGCTCGACCCGTCGCTGATCAAATGGCACCTGATCGACATCGCGCCCAAGCTGATGCCGGAGCTGGGCGACAAGCTGGGCCGCAGCGCCCAGGAGGACCTGCGCCGGCGGGGCATCGAGATCTCGCTGGGCGTCTCGATCGCCAAGGCGGGCCCGGAGGAGGTCACCTTCACCGACGGCCGGGTGGTGCCCACCCACACCCTGATCTGGACGGCGGGCGTGGTGGCGAGCCCGCTCATCGCCACCCTCGGCGCGGACACGGTCAGGGGCCGGCTCGCGGTGACCGCCGAGATGTGCCTGCCCGGGTACGACGGCGTCTTCGCGCTCGGTGACGCCGCCGCCGTGCCGGACCTCGCCAAGGACGACGGCGCCGTCTGCCCGCCGACCGCCCAGCACGCCTCCCGGCAGGGCAAGCGCGTCGCCGCCAACCTCGTCGCCTCGCTGCGCCACCAGCCCATGCAGCCCTACGAGCACAAGGACCTGGGCCTCGTGGTGGACCTGGGCGGCGCGGACGCGGTCGCCAAGCCGCTGGGTGTCGAACTGCACGGGGTGCCCGCCCAGGCGGTGGCCCGCGGCTACCACCTGGGGGCGCTGCGCACCAACGTCGCCAAGGTGCGGGTCGGCACCAACTGGCTGCTCAACGCGGTCGCCGGCGACGACTTCGTCCGCACCGGCTTCCAGGCCCGCAAGCCGGCCAAGCTGAAGGACTTCGAGTACACGGACGCGTACATGACGGCACAGCAGGTGCAGGAGTACGTGGAGAAGTCGCGCAGCCGGGCGCTGTGACCCGGCCGCCGCGGGGCGGCCCCGCTCGCGCGGCGGCCCGCCCCGGGCGGGGTGAAGCCACGCGGGCGGGGTGACACCACGCGAGCGGCGCACCGCCGCGCCCGGCCGGGCCGCGAGGAGCGGTCCGGCCGCGGCGTGCGATGCTGGAGAAACGGATCATCACGAAGATCCACGGGGATCGGGAGAGAGTACGGCGGCGTGAGTGCAGCGGAGGGGTCGGTCTGGGCACGGCTGCGGGATCGCGTCGCGGCGTCCGATCCCGGGCTGCTGAGGCTGGCCGCGGGGTCAAGGACGGCCGGATCGATAGCGCTGACCCTGGCCGTGCTGGGCGCGCTGCGCGTGCCGGTGCCGCACCTGGTGGCCGGCGCGATCGCGTCGATGGCGGCCACCTTCGCCATCCGTGAGAAACAGCGCTCGCAGCAGGCCGTGACGCTCGCGCTCGGCCTCCCGGTCGCGCTGGCGTCCGTGTCCCTGGGGGCGCTGCTCAACTCGCGCGTGATCGCCGGCGACGTCTTCTTCGTCGCGCTGATCTTCTGCGCCGTCTACAGCCGCCGCTTCGGCGACCGCGGCAACGCGCTGGGCCTGATCGGCTTCCAGGTCTACTTCATGTCGCTGTTCGTGGGCGCCACCGCGCACACGCTGCTGTCCCTGTACGTCGTCGTCGCCCTCGCGTTCGCCTCCAGCGCCCTGATGCGCTTCGTGATCGTCTACGAGACCCCGGCGGGCATCCTGCTGCGGCTGCGCGAGGCCTTCCGGGTGCGGCTGGCCCAGTTGGTGTCCGCCCAGCTGGAGCTGCTGGACGCCGGTCCCGGCGAGGCGGACAAGGCCCTGGAGGCGGTGCGCGAGGGCACCGCCCGGCTGCACGAGACGGCCCTCATGATCCAGGGCCGGCTGGAGCAGGGCACCTCCGACGAGGCCGTGGCCCGGCTGGTGCAGCGGCGCATCGCGGGCGCCGAGATCGCCGCCGAGCGGCTGGGGCTGCTCCTGCTGAACGCCCGCAGCAGCGAACGCACCGACACGCTCACGCTCCACCTGCCCGGCGCCCCCGTCCCCTCGCACGGCAGACTGCCGGTGCGCGAGGAGGCCACGGACACCCTGCGCCGGGACCTGGGGGCGCTGCGCATGCTGGTGCTGCGGCCCGTCGGCGAGGGCGGCGGCACCGCCATGACGCATGTGCGCAACCGGCTCCTGGGCTACCGGGAGGAGGAGAACCTGCCTGCCGCGTCGGCCGCCGTGCAGGACGTCTTCCGCGGCATCGGCGAGGCCGCCCGCGCGGTACTGGGCCTGCGGACCGCGCTGGGCACACCGCAGGACGAGTCAGACGACACCCCGGCCACCACCCGCTCGCGGGAGGAGCTGGACGCCGAGGACGCCGCCATCGAGGGCGCCGAGGCGGGCGAGGAGGCCATGGAGGAGGCCGCCACCGGTCTGCGGCGGCCCACCACACGGGCCGCGGTGCAGGTGGCGCTCGGCTCGTCGCTGGCCATCGTGGGAGGCGAGTTCCTCTCCAGCCAGCGCTGGTACTGGGCGGTGCTGACCTGCTGGATCGTCTTCATCAACACCTCGTCCACGGGCGAGATCCTGGTCAAGGGCTACCGCAGGCTGCTGGGCACCGTGCTCGGCGTGGTGGCCGGTATCGTGCTGGCCGGTCTGGTCGGGCCGCACACCTGGCCGGCGCTGGCCCTGGTGCTGCTCTTCGTCTTCGCGATGTTCTACACCGCGCCGCTGTCGTACACGCTGATGTCGTTCTTCGTCACGGCGGCGCTGGGCCTGCTGTACACGCTGCTGCACACCTACAGCCTGTCGGTGCTGCTGCTGCGCATCGAGGAGACGGCGCTGGGCGCGGCCTGCGGGATCATCGCGGCGGCCGTGGTCCTGCCGGTGCACACCGGCCGGCGTACGGACGAACTGCTCGTCACGGTCCTCGAACGGCTCTACGACGTGACCGGCACCGCCGTGGACCAGCTGAGCGGCGGCCGGCAGGCCGACCTCCTCGACCAGGCGCGCGACCTGGACCAGGCGCTGAGCGATCTGCGGGGGGCCGTCCAGCCGCTGACCCACCCGATCACGCCGCTGCGGGCGCGGCGCAACACCGCCCAGTACCTCCTGGCCCTGCTGGAGACGTGCGCCTACCACGCGCGGTCGCTGGCGGCGACGGCCGAGCTGCTGCCCACGCATCCCTCGATAGCGGCGGATCCGCGGCTGCGCCAGGCCTGCCGCCGGATCACGCACAACATCGCGGCGCTCACCGCGCACGTGGCGGGTGAGCAGCAGGCCCCCGAGATCGAGACCGGCCCGAGCATCGCGTCCCTCCTGGAGTCGGGCGCCGCTCCCGGCACGCCCCGCTACGGCCGGATCACCGACCGGGTGCTGCGGCACCTCCAGCGCCTGGACGAGGCTGTGGTGGGCCTCGCCCGGCCGCTGGGTGTCAAGGTGCCGACCTCCCAGCGGTGAGGACGGCAGCGGGGGCGCGGGAAGCGGTCGGCGGCGGGTCTCAGAAGTCGGTCGGCAGGTCACTGGCGGCGGCGATGCCGCGCAGTTCCTCGGTCTCCCGGTGCCGGTCGCGGATGTAGTCGGCGATCTCCGTCAGGCGGGCCGGGTCGGCGGCGGTGGTGGCGTCGGTGACGACCCGGACGGGGCCGGTCTCCTCGATGTCCAGGACGACCAGCTCGTTGTCCAGACGCCCCGTGACCGCGGTGGCGATGACCAGGGCCGCCTCGTCGCGTATCTGCTGCGGCAGCCCCTGTGTCTGCGGCCCGTCCAGCGGGAAGTCCGTGGTGGGCACGCCTTGCTCTCCCTGTTCGTGTATGGCGCGCAGCACCGGGTCGACGACGGTGAGCAGAAGCTCGTAGTCGTCCTCGGGCATCCGGATCCGCAGCAGGTCGAGGTACACCTCCACGGCCCGGTCGTCGGGCGGAAGCTCGTCTTTGTCCATCTCCCCCGTGTTCCCCGGGCGGGCGCTCTCAGACGCGGCCGGCGCTTTCCGGCCCCTGGCCTGCGGGAAAGCCGGGCGCGACCGCACGGAGCACCGCGCAGCACCCCGACGCAGCACCACGCCGCACGGCTGCGGGCCGTGCGGCGTGTGGCCGGGGGTCGGCGGTCGGTGGGCAGTGCGGCGGGACGGCGCGGGCCGGCCGGTCCGGAGGGACGCGACGCGGTCCCCGGCCGGGCCGGAGGTGACGCGACGCGGCCTTCGGGTCCGGCCGGTCAGCGGGGGGCGCCGGGGCGGGGGCCGTGCGGACGGCGGGCGGTGCGTTCGGCGAGGACCTCGTCCCGGACCCGGGCGCAGCTGCGGCTGATGAGCCGGGACACGTGCATCTGCGAGATGCCGAGCCGGTCGGCGATGCGGCTCTGGGTCATGTCCTCGAAGAAGCGCATGTAGAGGATGGCGCGTTCGCGTTCGGGAAGCCTGCGCAGCCCCTCCTTGGCCGACTCGCGGTCGACGACGACGTCGTACGAGGAGTCCGCCGCGCCCAGGGTGTCCGCCAGGCTGTAGCCGTCGGCCCCGGAGGACATCTCCGCGTCCAGGGAGAGGGTGCTGAAGCTGTCCAGGGCCTCCATGCCCGTGCTGACCTCTTCCTCCGTCAGCCCGGTGTGGGCGGCGACCGCCGCGATGGAGGGCTCGGGGCTGCCGGGGTTCTGGGTGAGTTCGCGGCGGGCCACGCGCACCTTGTTGCGCAGTTCCTGGACCCGGCGGGGCACGCGCAGCGCCCACATCCGGTCCCGGAAGTGCCGCTTCACCTCGCCGGTGATGGTCGGCACGGCGTAGCTCTCGAAGGCGCCCCGGTCCGGGTCGAACCGGTCGATGGCCTTGACCAGGCCCAGAGCCGCCACCTGCCGCAGGTCCTCGATCGACTCGCCGCGGTCGCGGAAGCGGCCCGCGATGCGGTGGGCCATCGGGAGCCAGGCGGTCACGAGCTCGTCGCGGACCGAGTCCCGTTCGGGCCCCTCCGGCAGAGCCGCCAGGCGTCGGAAGAGGGCCTCGGTCTCGGGTGCGTCGTCGTGCTGCCGCCGTGTGGGAGCGGCCTGGTCCTCGGGAATGCCGGAACGGCTTGTCGATATGTCGATCAGCATGCGGAATCGCTCCTGAACGGTGGTTTCAGGGATGTACCGCGGGAGGCGGGGCACTCGCCCGGGGCGATCCGAAGGGCCTCCGGAGCACCCGTGCCGCTCCCGCTGGCGCGCCTCCGGTCCGAAGCACGAAATTCCGTCTGCCCTGGGGTGGGAGGAACAAACTCCGCTTCACGGATTTCTTTGCAGCGGGCAACGCTCCCGGCGTGCGCGGGCGCTTTCGGCGACGGCCTGCGCGCCTGCCGGGCCCCGCGCCTTCAGGTCAGGGGCACCAGGACGCTGATGCACTTCCCGCCGGCGGGCAGGTCGCGGACCTGCACGTCACGTGCCAGCCGGCACACGATCGGCCAGCCGTGCCCGCCGCTGCGGAAGCGGCCCTGCGGATCCGTCGGGGGCCGGGCCACCGGGAGCCGGTCGCTGCGGTCGCTCACACAGACGCGGACCTCGGGTCCGACGACGTCGACGTGGAAGTCGGTCACCCCGCCGCCGTGCAGGATGGCGTTGGTCGTGAGTTCGGAGGCGACGAGCTGGGCGTCGGAGACGGCGTGCGCGTCGCACGGTGGATGGCCGGCGCGGCAGCACGCGGTGATCACGTCCACCACGGCCTGCCGGGCGTCGGCCGGCCTGCACGCCTCGGCCCGGGCCGCGCCGGACTGCGGCTCCACGACCGGGGTGGTCCTGTGCTTCTCGGGCATCTCTCCGCTCCCCTGTTCCTCGCTCCCTGCGTGGTGAGGGTTCTCCGTGCGGTACGCACTCCGCCGGCCTCACCGTCCGGCTAGCCCTCGCGGGCCGGACCAAACATCCGGCGGCGACGGGCGACCGGCCGGGCGTCCCTGTCCTGCGCGGCGGGCGCGTGGCGTGAACGTGCGGGTCACCGGGGGGATGAAAACGAGTGAAACCGGTCACTCGGACCCTTCTCGACCGAGGAGAACGACCGAAAATGGTTTACTGTTCATGCATACGCGGCGCCGGGGTCGACCCCACTGCGGTCTCCTGGACGCCGCCGCATACGGCCCTGGCTGGCCTCCCCCGTCCAGCCAGGGCTTTTTCACGTCCTCGTCCGCCGAGGTGCCCCACGTGCCCGCAGCCGCTGAAATGGGCGTAGGCAGATGCGCGGAACCGAACGCCGGTGAGGAGTCCCGGTCATGACCAAAGCGATAAAACTGCTCACCGCCCTCCCCCACAAGCAGCGCGACCGCCTGATGGAAGTCGCGCGGGAGGTGTCCTTCCCGGAGGACACCAGGATCTTCGAGGCGGGAGGCACCGCCGACCGCTTCTGGGTGATCCGTTCCGGCGCCGTCCACCTCGACCAGCACGTCACACCGACCCGCAGGGTCACCGTGGCGAGCCTCGGCGCGGGTGATCTGCTCGGCTGGTCGTGGCTCTTCCCGCCCTACGAGTGGGACTTCGGCGCCGAGGCGTTCAGCCGGGTGCGCGCCTACGAGTTCGACGGTGCGGCGGTACTGGCCCTGTCCGTGGAGGACCCGCTGCTGGGACTGTCCCTGGTGCGCACCGTCGCGGAGATCCTGGCCAACCGGCTGGAGACGACCCGCGGCAGGCTGCTGGAGCAGTACACGATCCCCCGGCGGAACGTCTAGGACGGCCTCCCGCCTCAGATGCGGTAGCGGCGCAGCGCCGGCGCGGCGGCGGCCAGTCCCAGCATCAGGACGACGACCAGCAGCCCGCCGCCGGCCACGGCCGCGCGCGGTCCGAACGCCGAGCCGGCCGTACCGTGCAGGACGTCGGCCAGGCGCGGCCCGCCCGCCACGACGACCGTGAACACCCCCTGCATCCGGCCGCGCATCTCGTCGGTGGCGGCGGAGAGCAGGATCGCGCCGCGGAACACCATGGAGACCATGTCCGCCACTCCCGCGGCGGCCAGGAACGCCACCGCGATCCACAGGTTGCGGCTCAGGCCCGCCCCCGCGACGGCCACGCCCCAGGCGGTGACCGCGCCGATCACCATCCAGCCGTGCCGGCGCGCCCGGGAGAAGGTGCCGGAGAACAGGCCCCCGGCCACCGCGCCGATGGGGACCGCCGCGAACAGCAGGCCCAGCGCGAGACCTTCCCCGTAGGGGGCGAAGGTCTCGGCGGCGAGCTGCGGGAACAGGGCGCGGGGCATCCCGAGGACCATGGCGATGATGTCCGCGAGGAAGGACAGCAGCAGCACCTTGTGCCCCGAGATGTAGCGGAACCCGGCCGCGATCTCGCGCACCCCCGCGCGCCGCCGGTCCGTGCCCGTCAGCGGCGGCAGCGACGGCAGGCGCCACACCGCCCACACCGTGACGCACAGGGCCACGGCGTCGGCGAGGTACAGCTCGGGCAGTCCGATGACCGGTATCAGCGCACCCGCCAGCAGCGGTCCCGCCACCAGTCCGGTCTGCATGACGGTGGAACCCAGGGCGTTGGCCGCGGGCAGCTCCTCCTCGGGCACCAGGCGGGCGATGGAGGCGTTGCGGGCCGGGGAGTTGAGCCCGAAGAAGGCCTGCTGGAGGGCGAGCAGCACCATGAGGACCGCCACCGAGTCCAGCCGGGTCAGGGCCTGCACCCAGAACAGCAGCGAGGTGACGGCGATGCCGCAGTTGGTCACGAGCAGCAGCTTGCGCCGGTCCACGGTGTCGGCGACGGCGCCGCCCCACAGCGCGAAGACGACCATCGGCACCAGACCCGCGAGGCTCGCGTAGCCGACCCACGCCGAGGAGCCGGTGATGTCGTAGATCTGCTTGGGTACGGCGACGGCGGTGAGCTGGCTGCCGACCGCGGTGACGATGGTGGAGGACCACAGCCTGCGGTAGGCGGGGCGGCGCAGCGGACGGGTGTCCATCGCCCAGCGGCGCCAGCCCCGCCGGGCCTCGCCGGCGTCCGGGCCGCCGCCGGTCCGGGCCGGGCTGCTGCTGTCGGTGGTCTCGCTGGTGTCCACGGGCTTCCTGGTTGCTCGTTACATCTTTCTGGTCGGACCCACTATCGCAGCACCGGCCACGCCTCTCGCACACGCGTTCCGGGCGACGGACACGGCAGACGGTTCCGGCCCGGTGCCGTCCCCCGCTCGGCTGTGTGCGGATTGTGCGAAGGTCCGCCGCCGGGCCGCGCACGCTGTTTCAGCGCGCGGCGGCGGGTGACCCGACGGCGAGCACGAAGTTGACGAGGCACGGACGACTTTCGATCGCAGGTGACATTTCATGGAGAACTGGCGCGAACACGCCGCGTGCCGCCACGAGGATCCGGATCTCTTCTTCCCGATCGGCACCACCGGTCCGGCGCTGGTGCAGACCGAGCAGGCCAAGTCGGTGTGCCGGCGCTGCCCCGTCCGGGACGAGTGCCTGGAGTGGGCGCTGGAGACGGCCCAGCCCCTCGGCGTGTGGGGCGGGACCAGCGAGAACGAACGGCGCGCGCTCAGGCGGCGCCGCGCCACGGCCCGCCACCGTTCCGGATGACCGGCCCGGGACCCGGACCGAGACCTGAACCGGCCTCGGTCCGGGTCTCGTGATCCGGACCGGCGTCGGTCCCGGTCTCGTGACCCGGACCGGCGTCGGTCGCGGTTCCGGACCCGAACTGGTCTCGGCCCGGGTTCCGCAATCCGCACCGGCGGCGGTCCCGGTCTCGTGATCCGCACCGGCGTCGGTCCCGTTCCCGGAATCCGGACCGGCGTCGGAGCACCGAATCCCGGTCGCGGCCTCGGCAAGGCCGCCCGCACGGCCGGGACTTCACCCGCCCGAGCGGCGGAGCGTGCCCCAGCGGGCCTCCTGCCGGGAGACCTCCGCCCGCGCGGCGTCGATGACCTCGGCGTCGATCCAGCACAGCGGCCGCACGTCGACGACCAGCGGCTCGTTGTCCGGGCCCCGGCCCGTCTCCCGGCCCGTGAGGACCCAGGGGCGGACTCCGGGGCCCTTGTCGTGCGGCAGGTGCGCGTAGTCGTACAGGCGGCGGGCCACCCACAGCTCCACGGACCGGTCCTGCCACCAGTCCTCCACGTCGAGCGGGTTGGCCGACAGGCCGGGCATGCGGACGCCGGTCAGCTCGTCGACGCTGGAGGCAGCCCCCAGATCGGTCGCCGGGCCCCGGGACCAGCGCACGTACAGGCCGGTGTGCCGCCCGACGAGGGTGGCGAGCCCGGTCAGCGAATGCACGACGGGCAGATCGTCCGGCGCGCTCATGTCGTGGTCTCCCTCCTGCCCCGCCCGGGTGAGCACGGCCGCCTCACCCCGGCGGGCGTTTCCGCCACCTCGGCGGGCGTTTCCGTCCCACCCGGCGAGCGCTTCCGTCCCGCCTCCGCGGGCGTTTCCGCCACCTCGGCGGGCGCTTTCCCTCTGACCCGGGTGTGCCGGGCCGCCTCTCAGCGGGCTCCGGCTCGCCTCAGCAGGCCCTGCGGCCTCGAGTCCGTAGGCGGGGGTACCCGGGATCAGCCCACGGAATCGGCCGGCTCCTCGCCGGGTGCGCCGGCCGGGGCCGCGGGCAGCCGGAGCGTGAAGACGCTCCCGGCGCCGAGTTCGCCGGCCGCGGTGGCGGTGCCGCCGTGGGCGTCGACCAGCTGGCGGACGATGGCGAGGCCCAGCCCGCTGCCGCCGGTGCGGCGGCTGCGCGACTTCTCCGCCCGCCAGAACCGGTCGAAGACGTGCGGCAGGTCCTCGGGTGCGATGCCGGTACCGGTGTCGGTGACGGTGAGCACGACCTCGTCGCCGTCGGCGCGGGCGGTCAGGGTGACGGTGCCGCCCGACGGGGTGTGGCGCAGCGCGTTGGACACCAGATTGCCCAGCACCTGCCGCATGCGCACCGGATCGGCGTCCAGGCACAGCCCGTCCTCGCACGCGGTGCGCAGGGCGACGCCGGCGGTGCGGGCGGCGACCCGGTGGGCCGCGGTGACCTGGTCGAGCAGGTCGCCCGCGACGAGCGGTTCCCGGTGCAGGCGCAGGGTGCCCGCGTCGGCGGCGGCGAGGTCCTGGAGGTCGTCGATGACGCGCTGGAGCACCAGCGCCTCGTCGTGCAGCGAGGCGAGCAGGGCGGGGTCGGGGTCGACGAGGCCGTCGCGGGCCACCTCCAGCCAGCCGCGGATGTTGGTGAGCGGGCTGCGCAGTTCGTGGGCGATGTCGCTGACCATCGCCTTGCGCTGGGCCTCCAGGCGCTCGCGGCGTTCGGTCAGCTCGTTGAAGGTGCGGGCGAGCAGACCGGTCTCGTCGCGGGTGGTGACCGGGACCCTCACGTGCTGGTCCGGCGGCTGCCGGGCGGCCTCGGTCAGGGCGCGCAGCGGCCGTACCAGTCTGCCGGCGACCAGCGCGGTGACGGCGACGGTGACGGCCAGCACGAGTCCGGCGGCTCCGACGACCTTGGCCTTGTTGCCGGAGGACATGACGAAGCGGGGTGCCGTCCGGACGCCGCCGCCGAGGAAGAGCTGGGCGGCGGGCGCCACATAGGGGTCGAGCTGCTCGCGGTAGGCGTCGTCGGCGCACTGCTGTCCCTTGCGCACCCGCTCGTCGTCGCCCTTGACGACCTTGCTGAAGGGGTAGTGGCTGCCGGGGCCCGCGGACGAGGGGCCGAAGGACAGGAACCGGACCAAGCCCGGGTCCAGCCCGGCGCGCACGAGACAGCCGCCGGCCCGCCGCCGCAGCTCGTCCAGGGCCTTGTGCTCGGTGGGCGTGGGACTGTTGAGGGCGCCGTCCGCGCACTCGTCGGGCACATAGGTGTCCGCCGTGCCGTCGGCACCGACGAGGTAGGGACGTCCGCTCGGGGTGTGCCGGATCGTGGCGGGTACGCCGTTGGTCTCGAAGCAGCGCCTGCGTTTCTCGGCGATCCGGTCGATCGTCGCGCGTTCGCCGGCCGGCAGCAGATAGGGGCCGACCGCGCGCGGGTCGACGCCGCTGAGCTGGGCTCCGCGCTGGGTGTAGGTGTCGGTGTGCAGCGGGTCGACGGTGGCGGCGGGGCTCGGCGGCAGCGGGCTGCCGTGCGGTGCGGAGTCGGCGACGGGGGTGCGGTCGCCGGTGGCGAGGGCGATCCGGCGGCCGGTTCGCGCGGCCAGTTCGCGGACGGCGGGCCCGACTCCCTTCCAGTCGGGGTGGGTGGCGGCGTAGCCGCTGAGCCGGGCGAGGATGGCCACGTCGTCGGCGAGGTCCTGGCCCTGTTCCTGGCGCAGGGCGCTGGTGGTGGTCTGCACGGCCAGCCAGGCCGTCGCGGCCACGGAGCAGCCGGCGATGAGGACGGAGGCGATCAGCAGGCGCACCAGCAGCCGCTTGCGCAGCGGTATGCCGCCCTGCGCCCCGGCGCCCCCGCTCATGGAGTGCCGCCGCCCGGTTCGTGGCCGCCGCTCAGTTTGTAGCCGACACCGAAGACGGTCAGCAGCCGGGCCGGTCTGCGCGGGTCGGCCTCCAGCTTCTTGCGCAGGTTCATGATGTGCACGTCGACGGCCCGTTCGGTCGAGGCCCGCTCCAGGCCACGCGTGCAGCGCAGCAACTGCCGCCGGGTGAAGACCCGTTCGGGTTCGGCGGCCATGGCGAGCAGGATCTCGAACTCGGCCGGGGTGCACTCCACCGGTCGCCCTTCGCAGCGCACCTCGTGCCGTACCGGGTCGACGGCGAGCCCCGCGGCACGCACGACGGGGTCCTCGCGCCGTTCACCGGCCCGGCCGCTGCGGCGCAGTACGGTGCGGACGCGGGCCATGAGTTCGCGCGGGCTGTAGGGCTTGGTCATGTAGTCGTCCGCGCCGAGTTCCAGGCCGAGCAGGATGTCGTCCTCGGTGGAGCGGGCGGTGAGCATCAGCACCGGGACGTCGCCGTCGCGGCGCAGCGCCCGGCACACCCCGAAGCCGTCGATCCGGGGGAGCATCAGGTCCAGGACGACCAGGTCGGGCCGGTGCAGCCGGGCCGCGTCCAGGGCGGCCCGGCCGTCGTGGACCACGGTCGCGGTGTGCCCCTCCCCCACCAGGGAGCGGCGTATGAGTTCGGCCTGCATCTCGTCGTCCTCGGCGACCAGCACATGTGCGCACACCTGGCGGATCCTAAGCGGTCGGCGGGCCGGGGACGGCACGGCGTCGTCGGGTGATCATGCGTCGACCTTGGCCGACGCATGTGAGGAACTCGTCAGGGCCGTGAGGTGGCCGGCTTTCCGCGGGTGTCCAGCCAGGTGCGGAAGAGTCCGTCCAGGTCCTTGCCGGAGAGGCGTTCGGCGAGTGCGGTGAACTGTGCGGTGGTGCCGTGTCCGGCGCGGTGGGACGCGGCCCAGGTGCGCAGGATCCGGAGGAAGGCCCGGTCGCCGACGGCCCTGCGCAGCTGGTGCAGGGTCATGGCGCCGCGGGCGTAGACGGGGGTGGCGAAGATGTTCCTGCCGCTGCCCGGGTCGCCGGGCGGGAAGGCCCACAGTCCGTCGCTCGCCGGCCGGGCGTACAGCGCGTCGAACTCCTGCTGGGCGCTCGGGCCGCCGTGCTGCTCGGTGTAGAGCCATTCGGCGTAGGTGGCGAAGCCCTCGTTGAGCCAGATGTCCTGCCAGCGGGTGAGGGAGACGGAGTCGCCGAACCACTGGTGGGCGCTCTCGTGGACGAGGGTGCCGAGGTCGGGTGCGGAGTCGTACAGGGGGCGGGTCTGGGTCTCCAGCGCGTACCCGACGTCCGGTGCGTGGTCGACGATCGCTCCGGCGGCCCGGAAGGGGTAGGGCCCGAAGAGCCGGCTCTCCCAGTCCAGGACCGACGGCAGTTGCTTCAGTACGGGTGCGGCGGCGGCCGCCTCGCGCGGGTCGACGGCGTTGTAGACCTGGACGCCGTCGCGGGTGGTGTACCGCTCGACACGGAACCTGCCGACGGTGGCGGTGGCCAGGTAGGCGGCCATGGGCTCCGACTGGCGCCAGCGGTAGGTGGTGCGGCCGTGGGCGGTGCGGCTGCCGAGGTAGACGCCGTTGGCCACGGCGGTGTGCCCCTGGGGGACGGTGAGGGTGAAGTCGTACGTCGCCTTGTCCAGCGGGTGGTTGTTCGCCGGGAACCAGGTCATGGCGCCCTGCGGTTCCCCGGCGACGAAGGCGCCGTCGTCGGTGGGGATCCAGCCGTCCGGGGAGCCGTCGGGGTCGGTGACCGGCGCGGGGGTGCCGCTGTAGGTGACGGTGACCTGGAAGCGGTGGCCCGGGCGCAGGGCGGTGCGCGGGGTGACGAGGAGTTCCTGGCCGTCGCGCCGGTGAGTTGCCCGGGCGTGGTCGACGGTGACGCCGGTGACCTTCAGGCCCTTGAGGTCGAGGTCGAAGCGGGTGAGCGGCTGGGTGGCCCGGGCGGTGAGGACGGCGGTGCCGTCGAGCCGGCGGCTGCCGGGGTCGTACCGGAGCGTCAGGTCGTAGTGGGAGACGTCGTAGCCGCCGTTGCCGGCGAGCGGGAAGTAGGGGTCTCCCGCGCCGGGGGCACCGGTCGTCGCGGACGCGGCGGGCGCGGGACGGGCGGGCGCGGCGGGGGTGGCGACGGGGCCCGCGACAGCGGGTCCGCCGGCGGCCAGCAGCGCCGCGACCGCGACGGGGACGGCGGCGGTCACGGCGCGTGGGGCGGGGCGGTGCTTGCCGGTTGGCGTCACGGTGTCTCCTCGGAAGGGGGCTGGGGCGGCGCGTGATCAAGCGCCCCCAGAGTAGAACCCTCCTGACGCGTCACGGCAGTGCTGTGCGGCGGCCCGCCCGTCGCCCTGGGGGAGGGCGGGCCACCGAGCCCGGCCAGGCGGACTGCGGGCCCGCGGTCCCGGTTCGGACGATCCGTCGGTCCTGCCGCCGCGTTCAGGCGATCCGTCGGTCCTGCCGCCGCGTTCAGGCGATCCGTCGATCCTGCCGCCTCGTTCAGACGGCCCGTCGATCCGGCCCCGTCCGGACGACTCGTCGGACGGGCCCCGCTCGGACGACCCGCCGGGACGGCCCCCGCTCAGACGACCTGTCCGGCCGCGGCGCGGCCGGCCGCGCGGCCCGAGAAGAGGCAGCCGCCGAGGAAGGTGCCCTCCAGCGCGTTGTAGCCGTGGAGGCCGCCACCGCCGAACCCGGCGACCTCGCCCGCCGCGTACAGCCCCTCGACGGGCTGCCCGTCGAGGCCGAGCGCGCGGGAGTCGAGGTCGGTCTGGATGCCGCCGAGGGTCTTGCGGGTGAGGATGTGCAGCTTGACGCCGATCAGCGGCCCGGCGGCGGGGTCGAGGACGCGGTGCGGGACGGCGACCCGGCCGAGGCGGTCGCCGATGTAGCGGCGGGCGTTGCGGATGCCCTGGACCTGGGCGTCCTTGCTGTACGGGTTGGTCATCTGGAGGTCGCGGGCGGTGATCTGGCGGCGCACCTCGGCGGGGTCGAGCAGCGGGCGGTCGGTGAGCCGGTTCATCTTGCCGACGAGTTCTTCGACGGTGTCGGCGACGACGAAGTCCGCGCCGTGCCGCACGAAGTCCCGCACGGGCCCCGGCGCCCCCTTGCCGAGCAGCCGCTCGCGCAGCAGGGCCTTGCGGTCCTTGGCGGTGATGTCGGGGTTCTGCTCGGAGCCCGAGAGCGCGAACTCCTTCTCGATGATCCTGCGGGTCAGCACGAACCAGGAGTGGTCGTGGGCGGCGATGTCCTCGGTGGTGCGCAGGTACCGCAGGGTGCTCAGCGTGTCGTACCCGGGCAGGCAGGGGTCGGGCAGGCGGCGGCCGAGCGCGTCGAGCCAGAGGGGGGACGGCCCGGACAGGACGCGGATGCCGTGGCCGGGCCAGACGGGGTTCCAGTTGCGCACCCCCTCGGTGTAGTGCCACATGCGGTCGCGGTTGACCAGGCGCACGCCGGCCGCGGCGCTGATGTCGAGCATCCGGCCGTCGACGTAGGCGGGGACGCCCGTGACCATGCGGGCGGGCGGGGTGCCGAGCCGCTCGGGCCAGTAACGGCGGACGATGTCGTGGTCGGCGCCGATGCCGCCGCTGGTGACGATCACGGCCTGGGCGGTGAGTTCGAACGCGCCCGTCTCCTCGCGGTTGGAGGCGACACCGCGGGGCGAGTCGTCCGGGGCGAGGACGGTGCCCCGTACGCCGCGCGCCGCGCCGCCCTCAACGACGAGTTCGTCCACCCGGTGCCGGTGGTGGAAGGTGAGCAGTCCCTTCCCGGCCGCCTCCACGGCGTACCGCGCGAAGGGCTCGACGACTCCCGTGCCGCTGCCCCAGGCGATGTGGAAACGGGGTACGGAGTTGCCGTGGCCGTCGGCCCGGAGACCGCCGCGCTCGGCCCAGCCGACGGTGGGCAGCAGCGTGATGCCGTGTCCTTCCAGCCAGGACCGCTTCTCCCCGGCGGCGAACTCGACGTAGGCGCGGGCCCAGCGCATCGCCCAGGCGTCCTCGTCGTCCGCCCGGTCGAACCCCGCGCTGCCCTGCCAGTCGTTCCAGGCGAGTTCGAAGGAGTCCTTGACGCCCAGGCGCCGCTGCTGGGGGGAGTCGACGAGGAACAGCCCGCCGAACGACCAGTACGCCTGGCCGCCCAGATTGGCGGCGTTCTCCTGGTCGACGAGGGCGACCCGGCGGCCCCGGCTGGTCAGTTCGTGCGCGGCGACGAGGCCGGCGAGGCCCGCTCCGACGACGATGACGTCCGCGTCCATGGTGTCCCGTTCCCTTCTCGGTGGGTGCGTGCGGCGGTGCCGCTGCCGTCGGTGAGCAGTGCGGTGAGCAGGTGCCGCAGCCAGGCGCGGGCGCCGTCCACGTCCTTGTCCAGCAGCAGTTGGACCGTGACCCCGTCGTAGGCGGCGACGACCGCGTGGGCGGCGCCGTCCGCGTCACCGAGGACGGCGGGCAGCGGGGTGCGGGGGTGCGCGCGGGCCAGCCGTTCGGCGATCGCCCCGCGCAGCCGCGCCCGGTGCTCGCGCAGGACGTCCGCCACGGCGGGGTCGCGGGCCGCGTGCACCAGGAAGTCCGTCTTCACGAGCAGCCAGTCGCGGTCGAGCAGCAGGACGTCGGTGACCCGGTCGACGGCGGCGGCCACGTCGAGGTCCGGTCCGTCGAGGGCGAGCGCTGTGGAGACCTGGCGGGCGATCAGTTCGGCGCGCTCGCGGTAGAGGGCGAAGAACAGCTCGTCCAGGGTGGTGAAGTTGGAGTAGAAGGCGCCGCGGCTGTACCCGGCGGCCTCGCAGACCTCCTCGATCGACACGCGCCCGAAACCCTTGGCGGCGAAGACCTCGAACGCGGCCCGGAGGAGGTCGGCGCGGGTGCGCGCCCGGCGCTTCGTGGCGGCCGGCCGCGTTCCCGGCTCCGGCCCCTGCTGTGTCATGCCCCTGCCACCTCCGTCCCGATACGTGAATGTATCCGATGCACCGGTGTATCGGAAGGCCTCACGCACCGCCCCGGCCCACCGCGCCGCACCGCTGGGGCACCCCGGAGGCACCGCGGGGGCACCCCGGGGCCACTGCGGGGCACTCCGGGCGCACCGCGGGGGCACCGCTGGCGCCGGAACGCCCGTCGCGGGCACCGGCCGGGGCGGGCCCGCGGGTTCCCCGTCGCCGGGCCGGTGATCACATCTGGTTTGCTGTCCCCCGCGGGGGCCATCCACGGCTTGGGGAGATCGATGACTGCGGACGTGCGGCAAGTGGCCGACGGCACCTACCTGGTGCACGGCAACAACACCAACTGGGTGATCCTCACCGAGGGTGACGCGCTCACCCTCGTCGACACCGGCTACCCGGGCGACCGACAGGACCTGCTCGACTCGCTGGCCGCGGTGGGCGGTTCACCGGAGGCGGTGGCGGCCGTGCTGATCACCCACGCGCACAACGACCACCTGGGCTCCGCCGAGCACCTCCGGACCGTGTACGGCACCCCGGTCCGCCTCCATGAGGAGGAAGTCCCGCACGCCCGGCGGGAGTTCCTGCACCAGGTGAGCGTCGGGACGGTGCTGCGCAACGGCTGGCGGCCGGGGGTGCTGCCGTGGGTGGTGCACGCGCTGCGCGTCGGCGGCACCGCGCACCTGCCCGTCGCCGCCCCCGAGCCGTTCCCCGTGGCGGGTCCGCTCGACCTGCCCGGGCGGCCGGTGCCCGTGCACACGCCCGGCCACACCCGCGGCCACACGGTGTTCCACCTGCCCGACGCGGGCGTGGTGATCTCCGGCGACGCCCTGGTGAGCGGCCACCCCACCTCCCGGATCACCGGCCCCCAGCTGCTGCCCGACATGTTCCACCACGAGCGTGCCCGGGCCCTGGCCTCGCTGGAGATACTCGAAGGACTCGAAGCGGACGTGCTGCTGCCCGGCCACGGCCCCGTCCACCGCGGCCCGGTGGACGCGGCCGCCCGACGGGCCAGGGAACACGCGCTCTAGGGCTGCGGACAAAAGGGGAGTCCGATCGGCGCGCGGCGTCCGGTGCGTGCGATCGCAAGGCGCTGGAAGGTCCTTGTGGCGGAGCTGTCAGGGCCTTTCGGCAACGCCGCGAGGGTGCGTGCCGGGCGTCGCGAGCCGGACACCCCTTTTCGTTCGCAGCTCTCAGGTCCTGTCATCGCGTTCCCGCCCGCCCCGCGGCGCCTGGCACGCTCCCCCGGGCTCTTCGAGCAGGGGCCCCGCTCGCCGCACCGGACGAAAGCCCGAGCACGCCGGTACGTGGACTTCCGTCCGGCGCACCGAGAGCACGCACCGGACGCCGCAGGGCCGCCCTGCGGGCGGCGACGGGAATGTGAACGACAGGATCTAGAGTTTCCGCCATGGCTTTGCAGATCAGCGCCACCAACCCGGAGCACCCCGCGCTCCTGCTCGAACTGCCCTGGGAGACGCCGCTGGAGGAGTGGCCCGAGGAGTACCTCGTGCCGCTGCCGCGCGGCATCTCCCGGCACGTCGTGCGTTACGCCCGGGCCGGCGAGGAGGTGATCGCCGTCAAGGAACTGGCCGAGCGCCCGGCGCTGCGCGAGTACGAGCTGCTGCGCGACCTGGACCGGCTCGCCATCCCCGCCGTCGACCCGCTCGCCGTGGTCACCGGCCGCACGGACCGCGCCGGGGCGCCGCTGGAACCGGTGCTCATCACCCGGCACCTGGGCGGCTCGATGCCGTACCGCTCGATGTTCGAGACGACCCTGCGGCCGGCCACCATGCACCGGCTGATGGACGCCCTCGCGGTACTGCTGGTGCGGCTGCACCTGGCCGGGTTCGCCTGGGGCGACTGCTCGCTGTCCAACACGCTCTTCCGGCGCGACGCGGGCGCCTACGCCGCCTACCTCGTCGACGCCGAGACCGGTGAGCTGCACCCGCGGCTCAGCGACGGGCAGCGGGACTACGACCTCGACCTGGCCCGGGTGAACATCAGCGGCGAACTGCTCGACCTGGAGGCCTCGGGCGCGCTGCACCCCTCGGTGGACCCGATCGAGTTCGGCACCGAGATCTGCGCCCGCTACGACGGGCTGTGGCGGGAGCTGACGCGCACCTCCGTGTACCCGGCGGGCAAGTACCACTACATCGAGCGCCGCATCCGCCGCCTCAACGACCTCGGCTTCGACGTGGCCGAGATGCAGATCGAGCACTCCTCCAACGGCGACACGGTCACCTTCGTGCCCAAGGTCGTCGACGCGGGCCACCACCAGCGGCAGCTGCTGCGGCTGACCGGCCTGGACACCGAGGAGAACCAGGCGCGGCGGCTGCTGACCGACCTGGAGAGCTGGATGGCCACCCAGGACGACTACGCCCCGGGCGACCCCCTCTCCGCCCGGCCCGAGGTGCTCGCGCACCGCTGGGTGCGGGAGGTGTTCCGGCCCACCGTGCGGGAGGTGCCGCGCGAGCTGCGCGGCGCGATGGACCCGGCGGAGATCTACCACGAGCTGCTGGAGCACCGCTGGTACCTGTCCGAGCGGGCGCAGCACGACATAGGCCTGGACACGGCGGTCGAGGACTACGTCAGGAACGTCCTGCCCAAGGCCCGCACGACGCTGGAGCCCACCGCGCCCGAGTAGGCGCCCCGGCCCGGCTCACTCGTGCGGGACGACGGCCACCGGGCACCCGGCGTGGTGCAGGACGCCGTGCGCGACGGAGCCGATCCGGGCGCCGACCGCGGTGCGGCGGGCCCGGCGGCCCACGACCACGAGCTGGGCGTGCGCGGCCGCCGCCAGCAGCACCTGGCCGGCGCTGCCCATCTCCACGTGCTCGACGACGGGCACGTCGGGGAAGCGCTCCCGCCAGGGCCGCAGCGCCTCGGCGAGGCCCTTCTTCTCGTACGGTTCCAGGCCCCCGGCCTCGTCGAGCAGCTTGAGCGAGCCGGGGCTGTAGGCGAAGACCGGCGGCAGGGTCCAGGCGCGGACCGCCCGGACCGCGGCCCCGCGGGCGGCGGCCGTCTCGAAGGCGAACCGGAGGGTCTCGGCGCTGTCGTCTGCGGTGCCGTGCTGGCCGACGACGACCTCGCGTCCCGCGGCCTCGGCGGCGGGTTCGTCCCCGGCCCGGACCAGGACGACGGGCCGTGCTGCCTCGGCGATCACCTGCTGTCCGACGGAGCCGACGAGGAAGCCGACGAGGGCGCCCTGGCCGCGCGAGCCGAGCACCAGCGCCTCGGCGTCCGCGGCGGCGGCGGTCAGCGCGTCCGCGGCGCCGTCCTCCACGATGTCCGTGGTCACCGTCAGACCGGGATGGCGTCCGGTGAGGGCGGCGACCGCCTCCTCGACCACCTCGCGCGCCTGCTGCCGCTGCGCGTCACGGCCGCCCAGGTCGAAGGCGTCGTAGACCTCGAAGCGCCAGGCGTGGACGACGCGCAGCGGCAGCCCGCGGCGCTCGGCCTCCCGCCCCGCCCACGCCAGTGCGGCGAGGCTCTCCCGCGTTCCGTCCACACCCGCCGTGATCGGCCGTGTCATGCCGTCCGCCTCCCTGGATCGTGGGCCCGTAGGTCGGTCCCAGTCTTCCCCGCGCCCCGGACGATCCTGCCATGCGGCCCTGCCGGGCGGGGGCGCGGGCGGTGACGGCGGGGCCGGGCGGTCCGCGGCGGGCGGGTGTCCCGCGCTCGCCCGGGCGAACGGCCGCGGACGCACCTACGATGGGCGCAAGTGGGCTCGAAGACGGGGGCACCGGGCCGCCCGTCGCGACCGCACGGGGTGGGAGACACATGACACAGGCCGCGGAAACCGCGCGGACCGTCATCATGACCGTGGACGACGATCCGGGAGTCTCCCGTGCCGTCGCCCGCGATCTTCGGCGGCGCTACGGCGAGTCGTACCGGATCGTGCGCGCGGAGTCCGGCGAGTCCGCGCTGGACGCGCTGCGCGAGCTGAAGCTGCGCGGCGACCTCGTCGCGGTCATCCTGGCCGACTACCGCATGCCGCGCATGAACGGCATCGAGTTCCTGGAACAGGCCCTGGACGTGTACCCGGGCGCGCGCCGGGTGCTGCTGACCGCGTACGCGGACACCACGGCGGCCATCGACGCCATCAACGTCGTCGACCTGGACCACTACCTGCTCAAGCCGTGGGACCCGCCCGAGGAGAAGCTGTACCCGGTCCTGGACGACCTGCTCCAGGCGTGGCGGCACAGCGACCACCGGCCGGTGCCGAGCACCAAGGTGGTGGGGCACCGCTGGTCGGCGCGGTCCTCGGAGATCCGTGAGTTCCTGGCCCGCAACCAGGTGCCCTACCGCTGGTACTCCTCCGACGAGCCGGAGGGGCAGCGGCTGCTGCGGGCGGCCGGGCAGGACGGGCAGCGGCTGCCGCTGGTGGTCACCCCGGACGGCACCCCGCTGGTCGAGCCGGAGGCCCCGCAGCTCGCCGCCCACGTCGGTCTGGCGACCACGCCGGCGGCCGACTTCTACGACCTCGTCGTGATCGGCGGCGGCCCGGCCGGGCTGGGTGCGGCGGTGTACGGGGCCTCCGAGGGGCTGCGTACGGTCCTGGTGGAGCGTTCGGCGACCGGCGGGCAGGCCGGGCAGAGTTCGCGGATCGAGAACTACCTCGGTTTCCCGGACGGCGTCTCCGGTGCCCAGCTGACGGACCGGGCGCGCCGGCAGGCCGCGAAGTTCGGCGCGGAGATCCTCACCGCGCGCGAGGTGACCGCTCTGGAGGTCAACGGCGCGGCGCGCACGGTGCGGTTCTCCGACGGTTCGGCCGTCGCCGCGCACAGTGTGATCCTGGCGACCGGTGTCTCCTACCGGCAGCTCCCGGCCGCCGGGGCGGACGACCTGACCGGCTGCGGCGTGTTCTACGGTTCGGCGCTGACCGAGGCGCCCTCCTGCCACGGGCAGGACGTGTACATCGTGGGCGGCGCCAACTCGGCGGGGCAGGCGGCGATGTACCTGTCGCGGGGGGCGAAGTCGGTGACGCTGCTGGTGCGCGGCCCGTCGCTGTCGGCGTCGATGTCGCACTACCTCATCCAGCAGATCGAGGAGTCGCCCAACATCGCGGTGCGCACCGGCACGGTCGTCGAGGCCGCGCACGGCACCGGCCGCCTGGAGCAGCTCACGCTGCGCGACCTGGGCAGCGGGCGCGAGGAACGGGTCGACGCGCAGTGGGTGTTCGTGTTCATCGGCGCCGCGCCGCTGACCGACTGGCTGGACGGGACGGTGCTGCGTGACGAGCGCGGGTTCATCCTGGCCGGTCCGGATCTGACCGCGGACGGACGGCCGCCGGCGGGCTGGGAGCTGGACCGCCCGCCGTACCACCTGGAGACCAACGTGCCCGGGGTGTTCGTGGCGGGCGACGCCCGGGCCCAGTCCGCCAAGCGGGTCGCGTCGGCGGTCGGAGAGGGAGCCATGGCCGTGATGCTGGTCCACCGCTACCTGGAGCAGTCATGAGCGGGCGGGTGATGCCCTGCAGCCCCAGGGAGATCGGTTCGCTGTTCCTGTTCGAGAAGCTGTCGGACGAGCAGCTGGGGCGGCTGTGCAGCGCCGGCCGGGTGGAGCGGTTCGAGCCGGGCCCGGTGTACACGGAGGGTGATCCGGCCACCTGCTTCTACGTGATGATCGAGGGCACGGTGGTGCTCTCGCGCCGGGTCGGGGCGGACGACGTGGAGGTCGCCCGCACCTCGCAGCGCGGGGTGTACACGGGCGCGATGCAGGCGTACATCGGCGACCGGGTGCGGCAGGTCTACACCAACTCGATGCGTGTCACGGAGCCGACGCGGTTCTTCGTGCTGCCCGCGGACACGTTCGCGAGCATCATGCAGGAGTGGTTCCCGATGGCGGTGCACCTGCTGGAGGGTCTGTTCTTCGGTTCGAAGAACACCCAGGCGGCCATCGGGCAGCGGGAACGGCTGCTGGCGCTCGGCTCGTTGTCCGCCGGGCTGACGCACGAGCTGAACAACCCGGCGGCGGCGGCCGTGCGGGCGACGGGGACGCTGCGCGAGCGGGTGGCGAAGATGCGCCACAAGCTGGCGGTCATCGCCGAGGGGCCTTTCACCCGGGAGCAGTTGGCGGACCTCATCGAGATCCAGGAGCGGACGGCCGAGCAGGTGGGCAAGGCCGTGGCGCTCAGCCCGCTGGAGGCCGCCGACCGCGAGGACGCGCTCACCGACTGGCTGGACGACCACGGCGTGCGCAACGGCTGGCAGCTCGCGCCCACGTTCGTGCAGGCGGGGCTGGACGTCGACTGGCTGGAGCAGGTGGCGGCGGCGGTCGGCGAGGACATCCTGCCTGGGGCGGTGGGGTGGCTCAACTACACGGTGGAGACCGAGCTGCTGATGGACGAGATCGCGGACTCCACCGCCCGCGTCTCCCGGCTCGTCGACGCCGCCAAGCAGTACTCGCAGCTGGACCGGGCGCCGTACCAGATCGCCGACGTGCACGAACTCCTCGACAGCACGCTGCTGATGCTGTCGGGCAAGAGAGGGCCGCGGATCAAGGTCGTCAAGGACTACGACCGGACGCTGCCGCGGATCCCGGCCTATCCGGCCGAGCTGAACCAGGTGTGGACCAACCTGATCGACAACGCCGTCTCGGCCATGGACGGCGCGGGCGGCGAGGGCACGCTCACCGTGCGGACGGCGCTGCACGGCGACCGGCTGCTGGTGGAGTTCCGCGACACCGGGCCGGGGGTGCCGCCGGAGATCCGCGGCCGCATCTTCGACCCGTTCTTCACCACCAAGCCCGTCGGCCAGGGCACCGGTCTCGGGCTGGACATCTCCTGGCGGATCGTGGTCGACAAGCACCACGGCAGCCTCGCCGTGGAGTCGGTGCCGGGCGACACGCGCTTCCAGGTCCTGCTGCCGCTGACCGCCGCGGACGGCGACGGCACGGCATCTGATTCCCTCCCCGAGGAGAAGGCATGAGCAGCGGCGGTTGCGAGGACACGTTCGTCGACCCGGCCGTACCGCCCAGCGGTGCGGGCTGTGCCGAGTGCGAGGCGTCCGGCGGCTGGTGGTTCCACCTGCGGCGCTGTGCGCTGTGCGGGCACGTCGGCTGCTGCGACGACTCCCCCGGCAAGCACGCCGACGCCCATTACCGGGCCAGCGGGCATCCGGTGATCCGCAGTTACGAGCCGGGCGAGGAGTGGTTCTGGAACTTCGCGACCCAGGAGCTGTACGACTCCGGTCCGCGGCTCGCGCCCCCGGTGGCCCACCCGGACGACCAGCCGGTGCCGGGTCCGGCGGGCCGGGTCCCGCACGACTGGGCCCGCACCCTGCGCTGAGCGGGGGCCGGCCGGGGGCCTGACGGGACGAGGATGCCCCGCCGGGGGCGGGGCATCCAGGTCACCTCCGGTGGTCCGTCAGGGACGGGCCGCCGGGGTGTTGGCGGCGGTGACGTTGACCGCCGCCCAGGCCGTGTCCACCGTCCGGTACTCGGTGCTGTCCGCTCCGTAGAGGTCCTTGGCCGCCTGCAGCGTCGCGACACGCGCGTCGTGGAAGTCGGTCGTGGAGACCATGTAGCGAGTCAGCGCCCGGTAGAAGACGGCGGTGGCCTTGGTGCGGCCGATGCCCTGCACCGGCAGTCCGCCGTAGGTCGGCGAGTCGTAGGCGACGCCGCCGATCGTCTTGCGGCCGCTGCCCTCGGCGAGCAGGTAGTACGCGTGCGAGGAGACACCGGAACCGGCGTGCACCTCGGTGTAGTACACCTGCGGCGACCAGTAGTCGATCGCGCCTTCGAGCTGGTCCAGGGAGGGGTGGTCGAGCCGGCGCAGGAACTTCTGCGCGAGGCCCAGCTTCTCCCCGAGGAGGTAGTTCGGCGGGTTCTTCGGGTTGTTGGCGAAGAACTCGACGCTGGAGCCGAAGATGTCGGCGAGCGACTCGTTCAGCGACCCCGGTTCGCCGTACTGGTTGCCGGCGGCGTCCACGCGGGTGGGCTCCAGCCGTGCGGTGGAGTCCACCACGCCGTGGGTCAGTTCGTGGCCGGTGACGTCGAGGGCGACGAGCGGCTTCTTGAACATGTCGCCGTCGCCGTCGCCGTACAGCATGCAGTCGCACGTCGGGTCCCAGAACGCGTTCGCGATCCCGTTGCCGAAGTGCACCATGGCCTTGGCGCCCTTGGAGTTGTTCTCGATGCCCTTGCGCCCGAAGGTCTTCTTGTAGAAGTCCAGCGTCTTGCTGATGCCGTACTGGGCGTCGACGGCGGCGGTGACGCGGTTGGAGACGCTGCCGTTGCCCCACCTGTTGTTCGTGCTGGTGATCTTCGTGCCGCGCGCGAAGTTCTCCTGCAGCTGGTTCCTGGCGTCGCGGGTCTCGGTGCCGTAGCGCGTGGGGTCGGTCAGCACGAAGCCGGTCCGGGCCGTCTGCGTGGTGGTCAGGGAGACCGGGCCGACGAACAGGGACGCGCCGCTGCCCGCGGTGGTGCGCGGGTAGCGCCCGGAGGAGGCGGAGGTGCCGCTGATCGTGCCGAGCGAGCCGGCCGGCGGGACGCTGCCCCGCGACGGCAGGGTTCCGCCCTGGCGGCTCAGGGTGGCGAGCAGCTGCGGTGACAGGAACTCGTCGCTGTCGGGCGTGTTGCTGCGCACCTTGCCGGTGACGGCGTCGATGACGACCGTCCGGGAGCGGGCCCCCTCGGTGGTGGCGCTGCCGGTGACCCGCACCTGGTAGGCGAGCGCCGAGGCGCCGCCGCGGGCGTCCACCACGAGCTGGGCGGTGCCCGCGTCGCCCTCGGCCACGGCGGCGGCCTTGGCGGCGGCCTGCGCGGGCGTCACCTCGGCCCGTGTGGTGGCGGGCCTGACGGTCCGGTCGGCGGCCCGGGTGACGCCGGTGTACGCGAGCTTGCGGTCGAGGTGGACGACGAGGTCGCCACCGAGCACCGGCATGCCCTGGTGGGTGCGGATGAACCGGACGTGACGGGCGCCCTCGGGGTCGGCCATCACGTCCTGGGCGCGCAGTTCGTCCCCCTGGACGACGCCGGTCGCCGCCGCGTGGGCGAAGGCGGCGGCGCGGGCGGCACCCACCACCGAGGCGGTGGAGGTGCGGACGGCCGACACCGTGCGGCCCGGCCCCTTGGCGGGGGCGGCCAGTGCCGGGCCGGCCAGGCCCGTGGCGGCCGTCGTCGCGGCGACGACGACCGCCACGTTGCGTATGTGGGGTCTGTGCACTCTTGAGGGTTCCTTCGTGGGTGAAGGCGGCCGGATCGCCAACCGCCCCGACGCATGACGCGGTTGCGCCATGAGGGCTGGTCGGGCCCCGGGAAGAAACCCTTGTGGGCAGGACATGCACATGTAAAGCACGAATGATCCATTCCGTGCCGCCCAGGGCAATCCTTTGCCAATTCAGTCCCGCTCGGTGATCAAGGAGTGATCAGCGAGTGACCAACTGTGTGTCGTTCCTGGAGATGTGACGCGGTACGAGATGGTTGCGTTGCCCGGCTGTGATCAATCTCGCAACGGACCACGCGCCGACGAAGACGGGAGCGGAATCGTATGGCCTCACGCACGAGGGGCACGAGCGCGGTGCTCGGATCGCTGGTACTGACCCTGCTCGCGGGACCCGCGCACGCGCAGGCCCGCCGCCCGGGGCCCTCGGCGCCCGCCGCGGCGGCCCGTGCGTCCGCCGCGCTGCCCGCCCCGGACACCGCGGCGCTGGACGCCCTGCTGCGGACCGCGCTCAGCGAGGGGGCGCCCGGCGCGACGGCGCGCGTCGAGGACCACCGCGCGTCCTACGACGACCACCCCACCGTCCACCAGGCCACCGAGGGGACCGCCGACCGCACCGACGCCCGGGCGATGGACACCGCCGACCGCTTCCGCATCGGCAGCGTCACCAAGACCTTCACCACGGTCGTCCTGCTGCAACTGGAGGCGGAGGGCCGGCTGCGGCTCGACACCTCCGTCGACCACTACCTGCCCGGGCTGCTGCCCGACGAGCGCATCACCGTGCGGCACCTGCTGAGCCACCGCAGCGGCCTGTACGACTACACCGCCGACATGTTCGCCCGCACGGTCCCCGGCTTCGAGGCCGTGCGCACCAAGGTCTTCACCTACCGCGAGCTGCTGGCCGAGTCCCTGCGCCACCCGCGCACGAACGCGCCCGGCGCCGCCTACGCCTACTCCAACACCAACTTCGTGGTCGCCGGCCTCCTCGTCGAGAAGCTGACCGGTCATCCGGTGCGCACCGAGTACGAGAACCGCATCATCAAGCCGCTCGAGCTGACCGACACCTTCTACGTCCACCCCGACACGCAGATCCCCGGCCGCCACGCGCACGGCTACCTCACCCCGGACGACGCCGAGGGCGCGCTGGTGGACGCCACCGACCAGACGGCGTCGTGGGCGCAGAGCGCGGGCGCGCTCATCTCCTCCACCCGCGACCTGGACACCTTCCTGTCCGCACTGCTCGGCGGCCGGCTGCTGCCCGCCGCCCAGCTGGCCGAGATGGAACGCTGGATGCCGGCCGGCACCGCTCAGGCCTACGGTCTCGGACTGCGCCGGCGCGACCTGTCCTGCGGGATCTCCGTGTACGGCCACACCGGGACGGTCCAGGGCTTCTCCACCTACGCGTTCGCGAGCGAGGGCGGACTGCGCAGTTACGCCGCCGTCGCCACCACCTCCAACAACGACACGGTGCACCGGACGATGCTGCGCACCCTGGAGGCCGTGTTCTGCGGCAGGCAGGCCCCGGCGCGCGGCGCCGCCCCGCGTCCGCGCGCGGGCTCGGCGCACGAGCGCACCGGGTGAGTCCGTCCGCCGATCTTGGCGGAACGACCGGCTCCGGGCCAGGATGCCTCCATGAAGGGTGATCTCTTTTCCAGTGAGCACGTGGTGCGGCCCGCGACCGCACCCGGCATGTACGTCGAGAACGCCAAGTGCGTCCGCTACGTGGTGAACGGCGAGATGCTGGCGCGCCAGGGCGCCATGGTGGCCTGGCGCGGCAGCCTCCAGTTCGAGCGCAAGGGCCAGGGCGTGGGCGGCATGCTCAAGCGCGCGGTCACCGGGGAGGGTCTGGCGCTGATGGCGGTGCGCGGGCAGGGCGAGGCCTGGTTCGCGCACGAGGCGCAGAACTGCTTCATCGTCCAGATCGACCCCGGCGACGAGTTCACCGTCAACGGGCGCAACGTGCTGTGCTTCGACGCCTCGCTGTCGTACGAGATCAAGACGGTCAAGGGGTCGGGCATCGCCGGGGGCGGGCTGTTCAACAGCGTGTTCACCGGCCAGGGCCGACTGGGTCTGGCGTGCGAGGGCAACCCGCTCGTCATCCCCGTCACCCCCCAGCAGCCGGTCTACGTCGACACGGACGCCGTGGTCGGCTGGACAGCCCGCCTCCACACCTCGCTGCACCGCTCGCAGTCCATCGGGTCGATGCTGCGCGGCGGCTCGGGTGAGGCCGTGCAGCTGATGCTCCAGGGCGAGGGACACGTCATCGTCCGCCCCAGCGAGGCGACACCGCACAAGACCCAGCAGCACTGAGCGGCCGGCCGCCCGCAGGGCCCGGCAGCACCGGGCACCGGACCACCGGACACCGGTTGACCCCCGGTGCCCGCTCGGGTGAGGGTCTGGGTGGCGCGGATCCCCGCCCCGCGCCGGAAGGACGGACCGCCTTGATCGGCATCACACAGATCGAAACCACGGCCGAGCGGATCGCCGGTCACGTCGTGCGCACTCCGACCGTGCCGAGCCCGGGCCTGTCCGCGCTGCTCGGTGCCCCGGTGACCGCGAAGCTGGAGCTGCTGCAGCGCACCGGTTCCTTCAAGGCGCGCGGCGCGACGGCGAAGCTGCTCTCGCTCGGCGAGGCGGAACGGGCGGCGGGCGTGGTCGCCGTCAGCGGCGGCAACCACGGGATCGCGCTCGCGGTGATGGCTTCCGCCCTCCATGTGAAGGCCACGGTGGTCATGCCGCGCTCGGCCCCGGCCCGGTCGCTGCGGATCGCGGAGGAGGCCGGAGCCTCGCTGCGGCTGACCGACGGCATGGACGAGGCGTTCGCGACGGCGGCACGGCTGCGGGACGAGGGGCTCACCCTCGTGCACCCCTTCGACGACCCGGTCGTCGTCGCCGGCCAGGGCACCGTGGGGCTGGAGTTCGCCGAGGACGCCGGTCCGCTCACGGACGTGATCGTCAGCGTCGGTGGCGGCGGGCTGATCGCGGGCGTCGCCGCGGCGCTGCGCGCGCTGCGGCCGGGTGTGCGGATCTGGGGTGTGGAGACCGAGGGCGCGCAGGCCATGTCGCAGGCACTGGCGGCGGGCGGCCCGGTGCCGGTCCCCCTCTCCTCGGTCGTCACGACGCTGAGCGCCCCGGCGGTGTCGCGGCTGACGTACGAGCACGCCCAGGCCCTGGTCGAGGACGTGCTCGTGGTGCCGGACCGGGCAGCCGTCCAGGGTGTGCTCGACCTCGCCGAGCACGCCAAGGTGTGGACCGAGCCCGCCGCGGGCTGTCTGCTGCCGGCCGCCCGGCAGGTGCTCGACCGGGTCGGCCCCGGCGCCCGGCTGGGGCTCGTCGTGTGCGGCGGCAACGCGGCGCTCACCGACGTCCTGGACTGGGCGCGACGGTTCGGGCTGCGCTGAGAGGGCCGTTTCCCGGGGCGCCGGCCGGGGACTCGGCCGTCATGGTGCAAATCGGATACACGATGATGACCGAGCAGGCCGGTCCGCGGGAGCTGGTGGACCACGTCGTACGGGCCGAGGAGGTCGGTTTCGACTTCTCGGTCATCTCGGACCACTACTTCCCGTGGCTGCGTGCGCAGGGTCACGCACCGTACGCGTGGAGTGTGCTGGGGGCGGCGGCGCAGGCCACCTCCCGCATCCCGCTGATGACGTACGTGACCTGCCCGAGCTTCCGCTACCACCCGGCGGTCGTGGCGCAGAAGGCCGCGACGGTGCAGTTGCTGGCGCAGGGCAGGTTCCGGCTGGGGCTCGGCTCGGGCGAGAACCTCAACGAGCATGTGGTGGGCGGCGGATGGCCGTCGGTGGACGTGCGCCACGAGCGTCTGGAGGAAGCCGTCGAGATCATCCGGGCGCTGTTCGAGGGCGGCCACGTCACCCGGCACGGCGCCCACTTCGACGTGGAGTCGGCCCGGCTGTGGGACCTGCCCGACGAGCCGCCGCCGATCGGCATCGCGGTCTCCGGCGAGCAGTCCTGCAAGCTCGCCGGGCACCTCGCCGACCTCGTCATCGCCACCGAACCGAAGCCCGGGCTGCTGGAGGCCTTCGACCGGCACGGCGGCGAGGGCAAGCCCCGGGTGGGCCAGTTGCCGGTGTGCTACGACACCGACCGGGACGCGGCGATCGGCCGCGCGCACGAGCAGTTCCGCTGGTTCGGCAGCGGCTGGAAGGTCAACTCCGAGCTGCCGCACCCGGACTCGTTCGAGGCGGCCACCCAGTTCGTCACCCCGGACGACGTCGCCGAGTCGATTCCCTGCGGCGACGACCCGGAGGCGTTCGTGGAGGCCGTACGTCCCTACGCCGAGGCCGGGTTCACGGAGGTGGCGCTGGTCCAGATCGGCGGTGCGGCGCAGGAGCCGTTCCTGGACTGGTCGGCTAAGAGCCTGCTGCCGGCGCTGCGGGACGCCTTCGGCTGAACCCGCCCTCACCCGGGCGCCGGCGCGGGCCGCCCCGGCCGGCGCTCACCGGGAGGTGTGGCGGCGCCTGGCCCACAGGGGCAGCACGAACCAGCACAGCAGGTACCAGGCGACGACCGGCGCGACCAGCCAGGGGACGAACCCGTCGTGCGTGGCCACTCTGAGGATCAGCAGCAGGGAGGCGGTCATCGTGGCCAGCAGCAGGATCAGCCCGACGAAGGTCATCCTGGACGCCCAGCGGACCGCCTGGGGTTTGACCCGGCGGCCGGAGACCAGGCGGTGCAGGGAGACGGGCCCGATCAGCGCGCCGGTCGCGGCGGCGCCCAGGACGACCGTCACGATGTAGATGGTCCGGTCGGCGGGCGCGAGGGTCGCGTACTTGGGCTGGAAGACCACGGTGAGCAGGAAGCCGAAGAGGATCTGCACCCCCGTCTGGGCGACCCGCACCTCCTGGATCAGCTCGACCCACATGCGGTCGGCCCGCTCCTCCTCGGTCTCGTCACGCCCCCGGCGCCGCCGGTCCTCCGCCGCCCGCTCCGTCGCCATCACTGCGCCTCTCCTGTCCCTGGCCCCGCCCCCGACGGGCCGGGCCTGTGCCAGGACGTGTTCCCGGGGAGGCGCAAAACCTGCCGTGCGCGTCCGGCGGGCCCGGCGCGCACGGCAGGGCGGACCGCCCCCAGCGGTCCGGCGGCGGGCGGCGGTCTACCAGCGACCCTCCACCTGGTCCTTGATCCGCCGCTCGTACAGGTCGCGGACGGCCGCCATGGTCTCCTCGGGCAGCGGCGGCAGTTTGCCGACGGCGGCGTTGGCGCGGGCCTGCTCCGGGGAGCGGGCGCCGGGGATGACGGTGGTGACGCCGGGCTGCTGGATGATCCAGCGCAGGGCGAGCTGGGCCGGGGTGCAGCCCTCGGGGGCGAGCGCGGCGAACTCGGCGGCGGCCTCGACGCCCGTGGCGAAGTCCACGCCGGAGAAGGTCTCGCCCTGGTCGAACGACTCGCCGTGCCGGTTGTAGGTGCGGTGGTCGTTGGCGGGGAAGACGGTGTCCTCGGTGTACTTGCCCGACAGCAGACCGGAGGCCAGCGGGACGCGCGCGATGATGCCGACGCCCGCCTCCCGCGCGGCGGGCAGCACCTCGCGCAGCGGCTTCATGCGGAACGGGTTGAGGATGATCTGCACACTGGCCACGTTCGGCCGGGCGATGGCGGTCAGCGCCTCGGCGCAGGTCTCCACGCTGACGCCGTACGCGGCGATCCGCTCCTCCTCGACGAGGGTGTCGAGCGCGTCGAAGACCTCGTCGGTGGAGTACACGGGCGTGGGCGGGCAGTGCAGCTGCACCAGGTCGATGCGGTCGACGCCGAGGTTGCGGCGGGAGCGGTCGTTCCAGGCGCGGAAGTTGTCCAGGACGTAGTTCTGGGGGATCTGCTCGACGCGCCGGCCCATCTTGGTCGCGACCAGGACGTGGAGGTCGGGGCGCCCGGCGAGGAAGGCGGCGATGGTCTGCTCGCTGCGCCCGTCGCCGTAGACGTCGGCGGTGTCGAAGAAGGTCACCCCCGCCTCGGCGGCGGCCTCCAGTACGGCGAGGGCTTCCTTGTCGTCGACGTCGCCCCAGTCGGCGCCCAGCTGCCAGGTGCCGAGACCGACGACCGACGCGTGCTGGTGGGACCTGCCGAATTCACGTTCGTTCATGCCGTCAGTCTGTCACCCGCCGCCCGGCGGGACGGCGTTCGAGCGGCCCGCGCGAACGGACGGCTTCCCGGCCCGGCGTCCCGTGCCCGGCGTGACCCGGCCGCGCCGCGCCCCCGCTCGGCGGGTCACCGGATCTGCGGGCGCTCCTGCGCGCGTTCCAGCGCGCGGGCCTGCACCGTGCGCGCGACCTTCGGTCCGAGCCACCTCTTCAGCCGTCGCGCCGCGGCAAGCCGGCCGGCCGCCTTGTCGATCCCGTAGTACACCTGCGGGGGGACGTAGGGCAGCAGCGGTGAGTGGCGCTGGCCGAGCAGCGCGAACATCCGGTGCGGGGGCAGGTGGATGTAGCGGGGCAAATTCTCGTACCACTGGGCGCTGTGCCGGGCCGCGCTCTGCACGGACAGCAGGGCCGCGCGCCGTTCGCGTTCGTAGGCGGCGAGGGCCGGGCGCGGGCCGGGGTGCGCGCGCAGGGCGCCGGCCAGGCAGATCGCGTCCTCCAGGGCGAGGGTGGTGCCGGCGCCGACCGAGTAGTGCGTGGTGTGGGCGGCGTCGCCGAGCAGCACGAGGCGGTCGCGGGACCAGGTGCGGTTGGTCAGGGTGCGGAAGGTGAGCCAGGGGGCGCCGCCCTCGCCCGCGGCGCGGCCGATGAGCCGGTGACCGTCGAGCACACCGGCGAAGAGGGTCTCCAGCAGGGCCAGCGCGTCCGCCTGGCCGAGCCGGTCGAGCCCGAGACCGGTGAAGGTCTGCGGGGAGCACTCGACGACGCAGGTGCTGTGCCCGCCGCCGTAGGCGTAGCCGTAGCACCAGATCCAGCCGTGCCCGGTCTCGACGAAGGCGAAGGTGAAGGCGTCGAAGACCTTGGTGGTGCCCAGCCACAGGTAGCGGTTGCGGCCGAGGTGGACCCGGGTCCCGAAGTGCGCGGCGTGCCGGGTGCGCAGCGCGCTGTGCACGCCGTCGGCGGCCACCACCAGGTCGGCGGCCGGCAGGTCCTCGGCGCTGACCTCGCTCTCGTACTCCACCCGTACGCCCAGTGCGCGGGCCCGGTCGGCGAGGATCTCCAGGAGCCGGTGCCGGCCGATGCCGAAGCCCTGGTCGCCTCGGTGGCGGGCCGTCAGATCACCGACGTGGGCCACTCCGTCGCGCCACCGCACGGAGTGCGCTTCGACGGCGGCGGCCGACTCGGGGTCGTGGGCGTGCAGCAGGTCGAGCAGACCCTGCCAGTAGGTGACGCCCCAGCCGTAGGCCGAGCCCTCCGGGTTGCGCTCGTGGACGGTGATGTCGTGGGACGGGTCCTGCCGTTTGAGCAGGATGGAGAGGTACAGGCCCGCGGGCCCGCCGCCGGCGCAGACGACCTTCACGCACACCCCTGATGACTACACAGAGCGGTCGATGGGCCACGAACGGTAACAGATCGCGAGCGTCCGGCCACGCACCGTGAGGCCGCTCCCCCGCGCCGTGAGGCCGCTTGCGCCTCGGGCGGCGGCCCGTCCCGCGGCGCGCTCCCCGCCGGTCAGGCGTCCGCGGTGCGGCACTCCGGGTGGCCCCAGCCCTGGGCGTTCTTGGCGATGGACTCGCCGGCGGCGTAGGAGCGGCCGCACAGGCAGCGGCCGGGGAACTTGGCCTTGATGGTGCGCGACGAGGAGGACGACGAGGACGAGGCGGAGCCGGTGCGGCGGGGTGCCTTGCGGCGCGGCGCGGCGGCCTTGGGGGTGTCGGGCGAGGGCGGGGGCTGCGGGGAGCCGAGCGCGCTGCCGGCCGCTTCCTGCACCCGGGCCGCCTGGCTGGCGGCGCGGTCGGCGAAGTCGTTGAGCGGGTCGCCGTCCGCCTGGTGGGCGGGGACGTAGCGGAAGTCGACGGAGCGGCCGTCGAGGAGTTCGTCGATCCGGACGACGAGTTCCTGGTTGGCGACGGGCTTGCCGGCGGCCGTCTTCCAGCCGTTGCGCTTCCAGCCGGGCAGCCACGTGGTGACCGCCTTCATCGCGTACTGGGAGTCCATGCGGACCTCGAGCGGTGTGTCCGGGTCGGTCGCGGCGAGCAGCCGCTCCAGGGCGGTCAGCTCGGCGACGTTGTTGGTGGCGGTGCCGAGCGCACCGGCCTCCCAGCGGGCCGCGGTCCGGGCGTCGTCCGAGAGGACCCACGCCCAGCCCGCCGGGCCCGGATTTCCCTTCGAGGCCCCGTCGCACGCGGCCACCACTCGTTCACGCATGGGCTCGATGATGCCACGGTCCGGCGGCCGCCCGTGCCCTCGTGGGGCGACCCCCTACGGGACGTTCTCGACCTGCGGCTTCTCGCCCTGGGTGGTGGTGATGTCGATCACGGAGAAGTGGGCGCCCTGCGGGTCGCCGAGCACCGCGAGCCGGCCGAAGGGGGTGTCGACCGGGCCGTAGCGCAGGGCGCCGCCGAGGCGGGTCGCGGCGGCGACGGCGGCGTCGCAGTCGGCCACCGTGAAGTACACGTTGAGGTAGGAGGGCACCTCGGGCGGGAAGTCGTCGGTCATCCGCATCCGGCCGAGCACCGTCTCGTCGTCGAGGCCGAACAGCCGGAAGTCGATCGCCTCGTCCTCGATCCGCTTCGTGGTGTAGCCGAAGACCGAGGTGAGGAAGGTGTCCGCGGCGCCGGGGTCGCGGGTGAGGAGTTCGGCCCAGCAGTAGGCGCCGGGGGTCTCGGTGGCCTCGAACCCCTGGTGGGTACCGGCCTGCCAGACGCCGAACACGGCGCCGCTCGGCTCCCGGGCCAGGCACATGGTGCCGAAGTCACCGACCCTCATCGGCTCCATGAGCACCTCGCCGCCGTGGTCGCGGATGCGGCGCGCGGTGGCCTCGGCGTCGGGTGAGGCGAAGTACAGGCACCACTGGGACTGCCCCTCCTGGCCGGGCACCGGCGGGACGACGGCCGCGACCGCCTTGCCGTCCGCGTAGGCCTGGGTGTAGTTGCCGTACTCCGTGGACGACTCGCCGAAGGTCCAGCCGAGGACCTCGCCGTAGAAGGTCTTGGCCTGCTCCAGGTCGGTGAACATCGCGTCGGCCCAGCAGGGTGTTCCCTCACGTCGTACCGCCATGGCTGCGGCCCTTCCGGTCGGTGGCGTGCTCCGGTTACACACGCTAGCCATCCGTGCGGCGGGGCGCGCGCCGGAGGCGGCGGTCTCATCCGGCGCGCAGCCCCCGGTCGGCGAAGGCGATCAGCCACTCGAAGCTCTCGTCGACGTCGGCGCTCCACCGGAAGCCGCCCGCCGACTGCAAGGTGGCGAACCCGTGGCAGAGGCTGCGCAGCGCGCGCAGGGCGTGGTCCACGTCGGACTCCGCGATCGGGTAGCCGCGCAGGACCGCCATGAACGCCTCCAGCAGCCGCTGCCCGGCGGCGGCCAGCGGGTCGTCGGGGCCGGACGGTTCCACGCCGATCGTCGCGGCGTACCGGCCCGGGTGGTCCAGGACGAAGGCGCGGAAGGCGCGTGCCGCCGCCGCCAGGGCGTCGCGGCCGGCGTACCCCTGGACCGCGCTGCCGACGGCGTCGGCCGCCTGGCCGAGTGCCAGGGCGGCGATCCGGCGGTTGAGGTCCTCCTGGCCGCCCACGTGCTTGTACAGCGAAGGGGTGCGCACACCGAGCCGTTCGGCCAGCAGGCCCATCGTCAGGCGGGCGAGGCCCACCTCGTCGGCGAGGGCGGCACCGGCCGCGACGACGGCGGCGGGGTCGAGTCCTGCCCTAGGCACGGGCGGCCTCCGAACCGAGGAAGTCGAGCACGAGCGCGGCCACTCGACCGGGGAACTGATCGTGCGGGTAGTGCCCGGCGCCTTCGATCATCTCCAGGCGGCCGGTTCCGGGCGGCAGGGCAGCGACGATCGCCGCGCCCTCGGCGTGCGGGTCGGCCCAGTCGGGGTCGAGCGTGCCCATGATGACCAGGACCGGGCTGCGGACCTCGCCGAGGCGGGCGCCGGCGTCGGCGGGGGTGGTGCGGCCCATGGCCTGGAACGCCTTCATGCGGCCCGGTTCGCGCAGCCGGGCCTCGATACGGCCGATCCGCTCCTCCCAGTCGGCCGGCTTCGCCCCGGGGTAGGCGACGTCGAGGTACGAGCGCCACAGGGGCAGGCTGCCGAACACGCCCGCGCCGAGCAGCCGCAGCATGCCCTGGCGGAAGCGCTTGACCCGCAGGTCGCCGAGGCGGACCGCCTGTCTGCGGGTGAAGGGGGCCAGTTCGACGACCGCGGTGACCAGCGAGGGTTCGAGGGCGGCGGCGATCGTGGCGGCGCCGCCGGAGACCGAGTGGCCGACGAGCACGGCCGGGCCGCCCAGGTGCCGGATCACGGCGAGCAGGTCGCCGGCGATGGCGGTGCGGCTCCACTCCTGCCAGTCGGTCCCGGACTCGCCGCAGCCGCGGAGGTCGACGGCGGCGACCCGGTAGCCGGCCGCCACCAGCCGCGGGATGACCGCCCGGTAGGCGGCGCGGCTGTCGCCCATGCCGTGCGCGAGCACCATCAGCGGGCCGGATCCGGCCACCTCGTACGCGATCGTGCCGCCGTCGACGGCCAGGTACTCGGTCATGTCACCCTCCCGTGGCTAATTCTGTTAGCCAAAAGCTAATCGCATTAGCCATAACCCGTCAACACCGGAGCCGCCCGCGTTGCCGCGCCCGGCCGGGGCGCACGGCCGGCAACTCGTTTCCCGCACACCCCTGTTGACATCACGCGTCCGCCCCCTAGCGTGGGGGCTGCACAGCATGTCGCACGTCATTCGGTATCTCGAACATGAGGGGTGGGGCGGAGGGACACCGCCGCACCCGTCACCGGCATGCGGAGGACTTCGTGACCCCACCTCTCGGCAGACGCGGCTTCCTCGCCGCCACCGGCACCGCGGCCGCCCTGGCCACCACCGGCGCGGTGCCCGCCCACGCCGCCTCCCGGGCGGCACCCGCGGGCGCCGCCCGCACGCCCGTCTCGGCGACCCGCCCCTTCCCGCTCTCCGCGGTGACCCTGCTGGACGGCCCCTTCCGCGACAACCAGCTCCGCAACGCGGCCTATCTGCGCTTCGTCGACCTCGACCGGCTGCTGCACACCTTCCGCACCAACGCCGGCCTGCCCAGCACCGCCCGGCCGTGCGGCGGCTGGGAGGCGCCCGGCGTCGAACTGCGCGGCCACTCCACCGGGCACCTGCTCTCCGGGCTCGCTCTGGCCGCCTCGGCCGGCCCGGGCGACGCCGGGCTGCGCGACAAGGGGCGCCGGCTGGTCGCCGCGCTCGCCGAGTGCCAGGCCGCCGCACCGGCCGCCGGCTTCGGCGCGGGCTACCTCTCCGCGTTCCCGGAGAGCTTCTTCGACCGGCTGGAGGCCGGTACCGGCGTCTGGGCGCCGTACTACACCATCCACAAGATCATGGCCGGGCTGGTCGAGCAGTACCGCCTGGCCGGGAACGAGCAGGCGCTCGACGTCGTGCTGCGCCAGGCCGCCTGGGTCGACGCCCGCACCGCGAAGCTCGGCCACGAGCGGATGCAGCGGGTGCTGGAGACCGAGTTCGGCGGCATGAACGACGTACTCGCCGATCTGCACGCCCTCACCGGCGACGGGCGGTGGCTGGAGGTGGCCGAACGGTTCACCCACGACCGCGTCTTCGACCCGCTCGCCCGCAACGAGGACCGGCTGTCCGGGCTGCACGCCAACACGCAGATCCCCAAGATGGTCGGCGCGCTGCGGCTGTGGGAGGAGGGCCTGTCCGACCGCTACCGCTCCGTCGCCGAGAACTTCTGGCGGATCGTCACCGGCCACCACACCTACGTCATCGGCGGCAACAGCGACGGCGAGACGTTCCACGACCCGGACGTGATCGCCGGCCAGCTGTCGAACAGCACCTGCGAGAACTGCAACAGCTACAACATGCTCAAGCTGACCCGGCTGATGCACTTCCACGCCCCGCACCGCACCGACCTGCTCGACTACTACGAGCGCACCCTGTTCAACCAGATGCTGGGCGAACAGGACCCCGACTCCGCGCACGGCTTCAACATCTACTACACCGGCCTGGCGCCGGGCGCGTTCAAGCAGCAGCCCTCGTTCATGGGCCCGGACCCCGCGATGTACTCCACCGACTACGACAACTTCTCCTGCGACCACGGCACCGGCATGGAGACGCAGGCGAAGTTCGCCGACACGGTGTACTCGCACGACGACCGCAGTCTGCTGGTGAACCTGTTCGTGCCCTCGGAGGTGACCTGGCGGGAGAAGGGCATCGTCTGGCGGCAGACGACCCGCGTCCCCGACGGCACCACGACGGCCCTGACGGTCACCTCGGGCCGGGCCGCCCACCGGCTGCTGGTCCGCGTCCCCTCCTGGGCGGCGGGCGTCCGGGTCCGGCTCAACGGGCGGACGCTGCCCGACCGTCCGGAGCCGGGCAGCTGGCTGGTGCTGGACCGCTCCTGGCGTACCGGCGACCGGGTGGAGGTCACCCTGCCCATGCGCACGGTGGTGGAAGCGGCCCCCGACGACCCGGCCGTCCAGGCGGTGCTGCACGGCCCGGTGGTGCTGGCCGGGGCGTACGGCGAGCGGTCACGGCCGTGGATGGCCCGCCTGGACGTCGGCTCCCTGCGGCAGCGCTCGCGCGATCCGCTGCGCTTCACGGCCCGCGCCGACGACGAGGAGGTGACGCTGCTGCCGGTGGCACGCGTGCACCACCAGCACTACAGCGTCTACTGGCTGACCGGTGAACCCCCGCCGCCGCCCCCCGCGTTCGCCGCCTGGCACCGCTTCGACGAGACCTCCGGCGGCACGGCGGCCGACGCGACCGGCAACGGCCGCACGGCACGCCTGGCGGGCGGCGCCTCCTGGTCGGCGTCCGGCCGCGCGGGCGGGGCCGTGGCCCTGGACGGGACCGACGGCCATGTGGTGCTCGCCGAGGACCTGCTGGCGGGCGCGTCGGCGTACTCGCTGGCCGCGTGGGTGCGGCTGGAGGGGCAGCCCGCCGCCTGGAGCCGGATCCTGGACATCGGCACCGGCACCACCGCCAACCTGTTCCTCACCCCGCTCAGCGGCGACGGCACGCTGCGGTACGCGATCACCGCGGGCGGCGCCGAGGGCGAGCAGCGCATCGACGCCGGGCCGCTGCCGGCGGGGCGCTGGGCGCACGTGGCGGTGACGTACGGCGCGGGCACGGCGGTGCTGTACGTGGACGGCGCGGAGGCCGGCCGCAACACGGCCGTCACCGTGGAGCCCCGGCACTTCGGCAACCATGTGCGCACCGGGTACGTCGGCCGGTCGCAGTACGCCGACCCGTACCTGAAGGGCGCGGTGGACGATCTGCGGGTGTACGGCCGCACACTGGACGCCGGCGAGGTGGCGGCGCTCGCGGCGGCCCCGGCCGTATAGGCCCTGTCGTCACGTTCCCGCCTGCCCCGGGCCGCCGTGGCCGCACGAGGTCCGGATCGCCGCGCCCCGGAAGGTCCGGACGGCCGGCCCACTCCCCCGGACGGGTGGGCCGGCCGCACGGCCGCCCGCTACTCTCCCGCGTGGGCCCTTTTCAGGGCGGCGATGTCGAGCTTGCCCATCGAGAGCATCGCGCGGGTGGTGCGGGCCGCTTTCTCCTGGTCGGGGTCGGTGATCATGTCGATCAGTTCGTCCGGGACGACCTGCCAGGACACGCCGTACTTGTCCTTGAGCCAGCCGCAGGGGCCCGGCTCGCCGCCGTCGTCCGTGAGCCTGGTCCAGTAGTGGTCCACCTCCCGCTGGTCCGCGCAGTGGATCTGGAACGAGATCGACTCGTTGAACGTGAACTGCGGGCCGCCGTTCAGCGCGAGGAACCGGTGGCCGTCGGCGGTGAACTCCACGGTGACCACCGACCCGGCCGGGCCGGGCCCCGCCTCGTTGGACCGGCCGATCCGTCCGATGCTGGAGTTCTTGAAGACGGAGACGTAGTAGTGGGCGGCCTCCTCGGCCGTTCCGTCGAACCAGAGGCAGGTGGTGAATCCCTGGGTGGCCACGGGGTCCTCCTTGGGTGTGGGACGCGGTCATCCGTGTCGACCGGTCCACGCGGTCATCCGTATCGACCGGTCCGCGCGGCAGAACTCATCGCTCGCCGGGAAATCCGTTGCGGCGCCCCCGCCACCGGCGCCGCCGGCTCTGCCCGTGGCAGATCTGCCACGGGCAGAGAAACGGTCCGGGCCGCCCCGGCACGGCCGACAGTGGAGCCGACGGCAACCACGCATCGACGAGGAGACGCGATGACTTCACTCACCGCTCGGCCACCGCGCGCCGAGGAGGGCGAGACGCCGCCCAGCCGCTTCGACGACCACCTGGCGAGCCTGCTGCTCGGGCAGCGGATCGTGTTCCTGGGCACGCAGGTCGACGAGGTCTCGGCCAACCGCGTGTGCGCCCAGTTGCTGCTGCTGTCGGCCGAGGACCCGCGCGCCGACATCAGCCTGTACATCAACAGCCCGGGCGGTTCGGTCAGCGCCGGTCTCGCCATCTACGACACGATGCGGCTCATCCCGAACGACGTGTCGACGCTGGCCATGGGCTTCGCCGCGAGCATGGGCCAGTTCCTGCTCACGGTGGGGACGCACGGCAAGCGGTTCGCCCTGCCGCACGCGCGGATCATGATGCACCAGCCGTCGGCGGGGATCGGCGGCACCACCGCGGACATCGAGATCCAGGCGGAGAACCTGGAGCACACGAAGCGGACCATCGAACGGCTCACCGCCGAGCACACCGGGCAGAGCGTGGAGACGGTCTCGCGGGACGGCGACCGCGACCGCTGGTTCACCGCGGAGCAGGCCAGGGAGTACGGGATGGTGGACCAGGTGGTGGAGTCGCTGGCCGACGTGCGCCCGGCCGCCGCGCGCCGACGGGCGGGGTGGTGAACATGGGGTCGTACACGGTTCCGTACGTGGTCGAGCGGACCGCGCAGGGCGAACGGTCCTACGACGTGTTCAGCAGGCTGCTGAACGAGCGGATCATCTTCCTCGGCACGGAGATCGACGACGGTGTCGCCAACGTCGTCATCGCCCAGCTGCTCCACCTGGAGTCGGCCAACCCCGAGCAGGAGATCGCGGTCTACCTGAACTCCCCGGGAGGCTCCTACACCTCGCTGATGGCGATCTACGACACGATGACGTTCGTACGCTCGCCGATCTCCACGTTCTGCGTGGGACAGGCGGCCTCCACGGCGGCGGTGCTGCTGGCGGGCGGGGACCAGGGACGGCGGTTCGTGCTGGAGCACGCGCGGGTGCTGCTCGGGCAGCCGGCCGCGGGCGGCCGGCAGGGCACCGTCTCCGACCTGGCGCTCCAGGCCAAGGAGATGGTCCGCATCCGCTCCCAGGTGGAGGAGGTGCTGGCCCGGCACACCGGGCACGACACCGCGGCCCTGCGCGCCGACATGGACCGCGACAAGGTGTTCACCGCCCGGGAGGCGGTGGCGTACGGACTGGCCGACGAGGTGCTGAGCCGGCGCCTCACGACGGTCTGAGGCGCCGGCCGGGCCGGCGGTGTCAGGCGGCCAGGCACAGCCCGTCGAAACGGGAGGCGGGTGCGGGCGCGGCGGACGACGCCGAGGACGCCGAGGACGCAGAGGACACGGACGAGGCGGTCGTGCCCCGGCCCCGGCCCGCGATGCGGCTCGTGACCCGCACCAGCTCGCCCTGGGCCAGGGCCAGCAGGTCGGCGAGGCCCAGCCCGAGGGCCTGGGCGGCGGCCGCGAGGACCTCCGAGGAGGCCTCCTTGCGGCCGCGCTCGATCTCCGACAGGTAGGGCATGGAGATACGGGCCGCTTCGGCGACGTCCTTGAGCGTCCGCTCCTGCGCCAGGCGTTCGCGGCGCAGGATGTCACCGACGAGGTCGCGCCAGAGGGGTTCGCGGGCGGGGGCGGTCCGGCCGGCGGGAGCGCCCGCGGCCGGACGGCCGGGGGCGGGACGGCCCGACGCCGGGCGGCCGGGCGCCGGGCGGTCCGGGGAGGCGTGTCCCTGCGGGAAGTGGGCGGACGCTGGGCGCGCGGCCTGCGGGCGCAGCGGGATGACGCGGGCTTGGTTCGGCGCTTGGTTGCTCACCTCTTCAGCCTAGGAGCCGTGGGCGCCCGCGCCAGGGGGCGGCATTCCGCCCTGGGTGAAGCACCCGTCCGGGACCGGACCGAAAGGGTCTGAAGCGGGTGGAATCGGCACACAAGACCCAGAAAAGGAAACTGCACCGGGCGGAAGAACGCACAAGGGGCCGGAACCGGCGTCCGGTTCAGTCGCGTCCGAGGTGCACCAGGGCACGCACCCGCTTGCCCACCGGGACCCGTTCCGCGCCGATCTCGGCCGCGAGCGCGGACACGATCTCCAGGCCGTGCCGGCCGATCCGTTCGGGATCCCGCGGGAAGCGCCGCGGCAGTGCGGCGCTGCTGTCGTACACACACACGCTCACCGCGCTGTCCGTGCCCTCCAGTTCGAGGATGTACGGGCCCTGGCTGTGCCGGTCGGCGTTGGTGACGAGTTCGCTCACGACCAGGAGCAGCGCGTCCTCGGACCCGCTGCCGATCTCGGCGCACCACTCGGTCCTGAGCTGCTCGAGGAAGTGCGCGGCGAAGGAACGCGCGTCGGCGATACAGCCGGGTTCACCGGTGTAGTGGGTCGCGCGCCGCAGCGGCTGTACGGGGATGTCCACACCAGTGGGTATCACTGCCCCGCCCGGGTCATCGATCATGCGTTTCTCTCTCGGAAGCCGGTAAGACCGGACGCTACTGCATCACTGCTGTTACCCAGTGTCGCGCCTCCCAGTCCCCCCGCGGCCGCGGCGTGCGCGCCGGACCGTACCGGCGGCCCGGGCCGGCGGCGCGCGGGAGCCTGTGGGGCGGGCGAATCTCGCGGCGGACGGACCTTCCGGGGGGCGTACCGCCGTGGCGGTGCCTAGCGTGGCGGCGTGAGCCCCCCGCAAGGTACCTCGGCCCCGCCGTCCACCGCCGCGCGCCGCTGGGGACAGGCCCTGGTCACGGTGGTGGCCGCCCTCGCCGCCATGGGCGTGGTCGCCGCCCTGGGGCTGTGGGCGGCCGGGGCGGCCGACCTGCCCGGCAACGCCTTTCCCCGGGTGGTCGCGGCCACGGTGGTGACCGCGGTCGGCGGAAGCATGCGGCTGGCGGGGGACGCGGGGGTGCTCGCCGAGACGCACGCCGGTGTCACCGTGATGCCGCTGTCGGTCTCCCTCACCGGTGCGCTCGTGGTCGGCGCGGGCTTCCTGCGTCCCCTGCGGCACCGGGCGGCGGCCGGGGCGCGGGAGCAGGCCTTCGGCGCGGCGCGGATCGCGGTGCTGTGGACGGCGGCGCTGACCGGGCTCGCGTTCGCCGCCCGCCAGCGTTTCGCCGTGGACCTGGGGGACGGTGTGCTCGGCGCGGTCGGCGGGCTCTTCGGCGTCGAACCGGAGGTCGGCTTCACCACCGACGTGGGGCCGACGGCCGGCTTCGGACTGCTGTGGCTGGTGGGGGTGCTGGCGGCGGCCCTGCTGTCGGCCCGGACGGCGCCGGTTCCGGCGCGCCTGCCGTGGCTCGGGACCCGGGTGCGGCCGGTGGCGTACGCGCTGGTCGTGCTGCTGCTCACCTGCGTCGCCCTCGGGCTGGCCGTCGCCCTGGTCACGGCCGGGACCCGGGGCCACCCCGCCCGGACGTTCGCCCTGATCCTGCTGGGTCTGCCCAACCTGGCCTGGCTCGCCTTCACCATCGGTCTGGGCGCCACCTGGCACGGGCGGGTGGACGGGCCGTTCGGGTTGCCGGTGCCGCGCCTGCTCGACGAGGTGCTGCGCACACCGGACGTCTCCACGCTCGACCTCGGGACGCTCGCCGGCCACGACGGCCGCGTCTGGTGGCTGGTGGCCGTGGACGCGGTGCTGCTGACGGCCGCCGCGTTCCTGGCGGCGGTCCTGACCCCGGCCGCGACGCGTCCGTGGCGGCACGCCGTGCACATGGCCGCGGGGCTGGTCCTGACGGTCCTGCTCGTCTGCCTGTCGGGCCGCATCTCGGCCCATTACGGGCTGTCCCTGCTCGGCATCGGTGACGTGGGCGGCGGTCTGTCCGGGGAACTGCTGCTGCGGCCGAGTCTGTGGAGCGCCCTCGGACTGGCCGCGCTGTGGGGCCTGGTCACCGGTTTCCTGGGAGCGACGGCCGCCCGCCGGGTCCGGCGCCGCGACGGGGCACCGCCGCACCCGCCGGGCCCCGGCCGTGCCGAGCAGGGGTGACCGGCGCTCAGCCCATCGGCAGCAGGAGCGCCGGGAGGGTGCGCTGCATGCGCAGGGCGTCCACCGACTCGGCGAGCAGTTCGTACTCGGTGGTCTCGTCGCCCGCGGCGATCCGCACGAGCCGTCCGCCGGCCAGTTCGTCGGCGACCTGTTCCTGCCGGAGCGGGTCGGCGCACCAGGCGCGCAGGATGCCGGGGACATCGGGGACGGTGTCCGGCACCGGGACGAGGGCGCCCCGCGGGAGGTACGGGGTCCGGGGGCCGGGGTCGAGGCGTTCGGCGATCCAGGAGGCACGGTCGCGCAGCCACCACAGGGCCAGTGCCAGGGTGGGTGCCCGGTAGGTGCCGAGCGGCACGCCGATGCGGCGGCCGTCGCACACGCCGTACCCGGTGACATGGCACAGGAATTCGTCGTGCACTGCTCCTCCCCCGTCGGGTGTTCCGCGTGCTGTTCTTCCCTCGCTCCCCGTACGGCTCCTGTGCGGTGCTGCGCCCCCGAGGTCGAGTATGTTGACTCCTGAAACAGTGTCACCATGACTTTTTGGCCAGTCTCCTGGCATATTCCGCGGGCCATGTGGCCGGAATCGCGCGGGCCCGCCGCCTCGTCGGCATTACCCCGGCGGTAATCGACCTCTTCGCCGCAGCCCGGGCAAGGTGGAGCCATCGGATCACCGGTCACGGGGGTCCGGATCCCGTCCAGAACCGACGCCCTCGATGGAGGCTGATTTCCCATGTCCACGCAGACCGACCGTTACGAGAGCGCCGTCGCCCGCTACCTGGAGGCCTGGAACGCGCAGGGCGCCGAGGCGCTGGGCAAGGCGGTGGCCGCCGCATGGACGCCGGACGGCCGCTACACCGACCCCCTCGCCGAGGTCCGCGGCCACGAGCAGATCGCCGCTCTGATCACCGGGGCGCACGAGCAGTTCCCCGGGTTCGCCTTCCGGCTCTCCGGTGCCGTCGACGGGCACCACGACACGGCCCGTTTCTCCTGGGAACTGGTGAGCGAGGCGGACGGGTCCGCGCCGGTCGCCGGGTTCGACGTCATCACCCTGGACGGCGAGGGCCGGATCCGGTCCGTGCTGGGCTTCCTCGACCGGGTGCCGGCCGGGGCGTGAGAGGCGTGCCGGGGGCGCGCCCGGCACACGGCGAGGCGGCCGCCCACCTCCGGGGAGTGGACGGCCGCCTCGCGTCACCTGGCCCGCCCCGGACCGCGCACTCGGGACCGTGGCCCTGCACAGCCGGACGATCACGTCGAGCCGGGCTTGCGACCGCAGGACCGGTTCGCCGTGCTCGGCGGCCGAGCGGCCGGTTCCCCGCCGTTCGCGCCGGTCACGGCCGCCGCCGCGCCGGCACCGGCGGCCGGACGATCCGTTCGCCGCGCGCTACGGCCGTACGATCGCGTCGATCCGGGCCAGCTCGCCGGCGTCGAAGTCGAGGTCGCGGGCCGCGGCGACGCTGTCCTCCAGCTGCTGCGGGCTGCTCGCACCGACCAGGGCCGAGGTGACCCGGCCGCCGCGCAGCACCCAGGCGAGCGCCATCTGCGCGAGCGACTGGCCGCGCGACCTGGCGATCTCGTCCAGCGCGCGCAGCCTGCCGACCAGCTCCGCGGTCACCGCCTCCGAGTTCAGGAAGGGGCTGTCGCTCGCCGCCCTGGAGTCCTCGGGGATGCCGTCGAGGTAACGGCCGGTGAGCAGGCCCTGCTCCAGCGGGGAGTAGGCGATGGAGCCGACCTGGAGTTCGTCGAGGGCGTCGAGCAGCCCCTCGTCCTCCGGGCGGCGGTCGAGCATCGAGTAGCGGGGCTGGTGGATCAGCAGCGGGGTGCCCAGCTCGCGCAGGATCCGGGCGGCCTCGCGGGTCTGCTCCGCCGAGTAGTTGGAGACGCCGACGTAGAGCGCCTTGCCCTGCTGCACCGCCGTGTGCAGCGCGCCCATCGTCTCCTCCAGCGGAGTGTCCGGGTCGAAGCGGTGCGAGTAGAAGATGTCGACGTACTCCAGGCCCATGCGCTCCAGGCTCTGGTCGAGCGAGGACAGCAGGTACTTGCGCGAGCCCCATTCGCCGTACGGGCCGGGCCACATCAGGTAACCGGCCTTGGTGGAGATCACCAGCTCGTCGCGGTACGGCGCGAAGTCGGCCCGCAGCGCCTCGCCGAGCGCGGTCTCGGCGGAGCCGGGCGGCGGGCCGTAGTTGTTGGCCAGGTCGAAGTGGGTGACACCGAGGTCGAAGGCGCGGCGCAGGATGGCGCGCTGGGTGGCGGCCGGCCGGTCGGGGCCGAAGTTGTGCCACAGGCCGAGCGACAGCGCGGGGAGCTTCAGTCCGCTGCGGCCGGTGCGCCGGTAGGGCAGGGCGGCGTAGCGGTCGGGGTGGGCGGTGTACAACGCGACTCCATGAGGGGTGGGGCACGAGATGACCGGTTCCGTCGCATCCGGAACCGGTGTCCCACTCTCGCGCGGGGTGCGGGCAGCGGTCCAACGAAAGAATCCGATCGGATTCAACGGCTAGGCTTCTCAATCATGGAACTGCGTCATCTCCAGCATTTCGTCGCCGTCGCCGAGGACCGGCACTTCACCCGGGCGGCGGAGCGGCTGATGGTCTCGCAGTCGGGTCTGTCGGCCTCCATCCGGGCGCTGGAGCGGGAGCTGCGGGCGCCGCTGTTCGTGCGCACCACCCGCCGGGTGACGCTCACGGAGGCCGGGCGCGCGCTGCTCGGCGAGGCGGAGCGGATCCTCGCGCAGGTCCGCTCGGCGCACGAGGCGGTGGCGGCGGTGCAGGGCGTGCTGCGCGGCACCCTGTCGCTGGGCACCGAGCAGTGCATCGCCGGGGTGCATGTGGCGGGACTGCTCGCCGCGTTCCGCCGGCGCCACCCGGACGTGGAGGTCCGGCTGCGCCAGACGGGTTCGGGGGCGCTCGCGGAAGGGGTCGCGGCGGGCCGGCTCGATCTGGCGTTCGCCTACCGGACCGAGCCCGACAGCGACCGGTTGCGCTCGGTGGCGCTGGCCGGTGAGCCGATGACCGTGCTGTGCCATCCCGGGCACCGGTTCGCGGCGGCCGGGGCGCCGCTCACCCCGCGGGAGGTGTGCGGTGAGGTCTTCGTGGACTTCCATCCCGACTGGGGCCCGCGCCGGACCACGGACGCCGCCTTCGCCCTCGCCGGGGTGCGGCGCACCGTGGCGCTGGAGGTCAACGACGTGCACAGTCTGCTCGACCTGGTCGACGAGAACCTGGGGATCGCGGTGGTCCCGCGTCACTTCCGGCACAAGCGGCCCTCGCTCACCGCGCTGCCGTTCGAGGGCGCCGGCGGGACGGCGTACGAGACGGTGGTCCTGCTCCCCGCCGAGCAGGCCGCCAGTCCGGCCGCCCGCGCGCTGGTGGCCCTTCTCGGCACCTCGGAGACAGGGGGGCCGGCAACACCCCCGCAGGGGTGCCGGCCCTCCTGATCCGGCCGCCGTGCCGCAGCAGACTCGTGGACGTCCCTTCACGGCAACGGCGTTCAGGAGTACGGACGATGGCGGAGCACACACGGCGCAACGTCCTGCGCGGCGGCGCGGCGGTCGCGGCGGCGGCCGGGTTCCCCGGCGGCCCGGCCGGCCAGCAGGCGGCCACCGCCGCCCCGGGGCAGCCGGCCGAACCTCACCACCCCTTCCTCGAAGGCGCGTTCGCGCCGGTCACCGAGGAGCTGACGGCCTTCGACCTGCCGGTCACCGGCCGCATCCCGCACGAGCTGAACGGCCGCTTCCTGCGCAACGGTCCCAATGTGCTCGGCCTGGAGGACCCGCGCGCGCACCACTGGATGCAGGGCGAGGGCATGGTGCACGGCGTGCGGCTGCGCGACGGGCGCGCGGAGTGGTACCGCAACCGGTGGGTGCGCTCCTCGCAGGTGGCCGGGAAGCTCGGCGAACCCTACCCGCGTCCGGTGCCGCCGGACGACTTCCCGTCCAACACGCACGTGATCCCGTACCGGGGCCGGATCCTCGCCCTCCAGGAGAGCGGACCGCTGCCGTACGAGCTGGACGGCGAGCTGAACACCGTGGGGACGTACGACTTCCGGGGCACCCTCAAGGGCGCGTTCGCGGCGCACACCAAGTTCGACGCGCACGCCGGGGAGCTGCACGCCATCGCGTACTACCCGACCTGGGACCATGTGCGCCACCTGGTCGTGGACCCGGCCGGCCGCGTCTCCCGCACGACGCGGATCCCAGTGGCGGACGCGCCGATGCTGCACGACTTCGCGCTCACCGAGAAGTACGTCGTCGTCATCGACGCGCCGGTCACCTTCGACCCGGCGGGCGCCGAGCGCGGCGACCTGGTGCCGTACGTCTGGAACCGGAAGCATCCGATGCGGGTGGGGCTGCTGCCCCGGGCGGGCGGCACGGTCCGCTGGATCGAGACGGACCCGGCGTACTACTCGCACACCCTCAACGCCTACGACGAGGGTTCGCGCGTGGTCGTCGACCTGACCACCTACCCGGCGCCCTTCTACGTCGCCGGGCGCGGCTCGGGCGGCCCGTACGGCGCGGGCCATCCGGTGCTGGAACGCTGGACGATCGATCCGCACCACGGCCGGGTCGGCAAGGTGACGATCGACGGCCGTCCGCAGGAGTTCCCGCGGGTGAACGAGGCGCTGGTGTCACGGCGGCACCGCTACGGCTACTCGGCGGCGGCGGCCGAGATGACGCTGGCCTACGAGACGGCCGACGGCAATCCACCCGACCGGGCGTTCTCCAACGCGCTCATCAAGCACGACCTGCTGCGCGGCCGCACCCAGGTGCACCGGCTGCCGACGGGCGCGGCGGCGGGCGAGGCGGTGTTCGTGCCGCGCGACGCCGGCGACCGGCGGGCCGCCGAGGACGACGGGTACACCCTGGCCTACGTCCACGATCCGGAGCGGGGCGCCGCCGACCTGGTGATCCTCGCCGCGCAGGACTTCACCGGTGAGCCGGTGGCCCGGGTGCACCTGCCCGGCCGGGTGCCGCTCGGCTTCCACGGAAGCTGGATTCCGGACGCGTGAGAGCGCCCGATGCGCGATGGTGGACGTATGCATGCGAAGGACATCCTCATCGACGGCTACGGCCGCATCCAGGAAGAAGTCCACGCCGTCGTCGACGGCCTGCCGGCCGAGCAGCTCAACGCCCGGCCCGCCGCCGACGCCAACTCGATCGCCTGGCTGGTCTGGCATCTGACCCGCGTCCAGGACGACCACCTCGCGGACGCGTTCGGCCTCGACCAGGTGTGGCTCGCGCAGGACTGGGAGAAACGCTTCGGCCTCGACCTGCACGCGCGCGAGACCGGCTACGGGCACACCCCGCAGAAGGTGGCCAAGGTGCGCGTCGACTCCGGTGACCTGCTGACGGGGTACCACGACGCCGTCCACGAGCAGAGTGTGCGGGCGCTCGGGCGGATGGCGGCCGCCGACCTCGGGCGCATCGTGGACGAGCGCTGGGATCCCCCGGTCACGCTGGGCGTGCGCCTGGTGAGCGTCCTGTCCGACGATCTCCAGCACGTCGGACAGGCCGCCTACGTCAGGGGGCTGCTTCAGAGCGCGGAGGCGTAGCCCGGCAGCACCACGTCCTCGATGAGGGCCCTGCGCTCGTCGAACGGGATGAACGCGCTCTTGACGGCGTTCACCGTGACCGTGCGCAGGTCCTCGACGCTCCAGCCGGCCTCCTCGACCAGCAGGGACATCTCCCGGGTCATCGTCGTCCCCGACACCAGACGGTTGTCGGTGTTGACGGTGACCCGGAAACCGAGGTCCTTCAGGGCGGTGACGGGGTGCTCGGCGATCGAGGTGGCCGCGCCGGTCTGCAGGTTGGAGGTCGGGCACATCTCCAGGGCGATGCGGCGGTCGCGCACCCACCCGGCGAGCCGGCCGAGCTTGCCGTCGACGATGTCCTCGGTGATGCGCACGCCGTGGCCGATCCGCTGGGCGCCGCAGACCTGGAGGGCCTGGTGGATGCTGGGCAGGCCGTGGGCCTCACCGGCGTGGATGGTGAACGGCACGCTCTCGCCGCGCAGGTGCTCGAAGGCGGCGAGGTGGTCGGCGGGCGGGAAGCCGTCCTCGGCGCCGGCGATGTCGAAGCCGACGACGCCCGCGTCCCGGAAGGCCACCGCGAGGCCGGCGACCTCCCGAGTGCGGTCGAACATCCGCATGCCGCACAGCAGGGTGCCGACCCGGACGGGGGTGCCGGCCGCCGCCGCCTTGGCCATGCCGGCCGACAGCCCCTCCTGCACCGCCTCGACGACCTCGGCCAGGCCCAGCCCGCCGTTCACCATCAGTTCGGGCGCGTAGCGGACCTCGCCGTAGACGACGCCGTCCGCGGCCAGGTCGAGCACGTACTCCTCGGCGGTGCGCAGCAGACCCTCGCGGGACTGCATCACCGCGAGGGTGTGCTCGAAGGTGGCTATGTAGCGGACCAGGTCGCCGGAACCGGCCGCCTCGACGTACCAGGCGGCCAGTTCGTCGGGATCGGTGGTGGGCAGGGTGTGGCCGGCCTCCTGTGCGAGTTCCACGACGGTGGCGGGGCGCAGGCCGCCGTCGAGGTGGTCGTGCAGCACGGCCTTGGGCAGCCGGCGGAGGGTCTCGGTGTCGATGCGCGGGGCGGTCATGTGCGGTCTTTCCTCGGCGGGTGAACGGGTGAAGGAGCGGGCCCCTCGGCGGGCGAGGGGCGGGCCGGTCAGGGGGCGGCGGGCCGACAGGTGACGGGCCGGGTCAGGGGGCGGCGGGCTGGAGCAGGTCCCAGCGGTTGCCGTACAGGTCCTCGAACACGGCGACGGTGCCGTACGGCTCGTGGCGCGGTTCTTCCAGGAAGGTGACGCCGGCGGCCCGCATCCGGGCGTGGTCGCGGGCGAAGTCGCCGGTGTGCAGGAAGAACCCGACGCGCCCGCCGGTCTGGTCACCGACCCGTGTCCGCTGCCGGTCCCCCTTGGCGCGGGCGAGCAGCAGCGCGCTGCCGTGGTCCTCCTCGCCCGGGGCGACGACGACCCAGCGGGACCCGTCCGGGCGCGGGGCGTCCTCGACGAGGCGGAAGCCGAGGGCGCCGGTGTAGAAGCGGATCGCCTCGTCGTAGTCGTCGACGACGAGGGTGACCAGGGCGATATGTCTCATCGAGGCCTTTCGGGGCGGGCGGATGACCGGTGAGGTTATACGTAAAACCTCTGCCGCGCCAGTCGCCCCGGCCGAAGCGCCGGGGACGGCGGGCGGGGGCGACGGAGCGGGATCAGCGGACTCTCGGCAGGGGCCGCGGCGGGCTCTCGGCAGGGCGGTTCCGAGGGCCCTCGTCAGGGAGAGCGGCGGGCTCTCGCCCTCGGGTCCGGCGGGCTGTCCGCCCTCGGAGTCCGCAGGCGCCCTCGGCCCGGGGGGCAGCGAGCTCCCGCCTCGGGCCCGCGCACTCCCCACCCGGAGTGAACAGGCGCCCGCACTCCGCTCCAGCAGGCTCTCGCTCCCGGGGTCAGCCGTGTCTCGCCCCCGGCGTCAGCGCTGTTCTTCGCCCTGGGCGATCTCCACCCGGTGGTGGAAGTCGAGCACGCCGGTGGCGGAGGCGCCGCAGGACAGGGCGGTGCAGGCCAGCAGCAGCCCGGCGATCCAGGCAGCGGCACGGCCCGGAGCCTGGGGCGTCGCGAGGAGTGCCTTGACCCGGCGCGGCACCGGTCCCGAGGTGGCGGCGGGCGCGCACTCCGGACGCGCCGAACGGGCCTCCTGCCCGGCCAGCGCGGCACGGGCGATGGCGCGGGCGGTGAGCCGCCGGTCCCCCACGGCCGCCGCGGCGGCCTCGTCGGCGGCCCGTTCGGCGGCCAGGCGGATGCTGCCGCGCACCGGGCGCAGCGCGGGATGGCAGTGGGCTGCGAGTTCGGCGGCGGCCAGGAAGTAGTGGTGGCCGCCGCGGTTGTGCGCGCGCTCGTGGGCGAACAGGGCCTCGCGCTCGGCGGCGTCGAGGCTGCGCAGCATCGCGGTGGTCACGACGATGCGGTGCGGGCGGCCGGGCAGGGCGTACGCGTCGGGGTGCGGGGAGTCGACGACGCACAGGTCACCGGCGGCCGGCCTGCGGTCGGCCTCCGTGCGGGCGCTGCGAAAGGCCCTCACCTCCCGGACCGCCGCCCGTCCGAGCGTGCCGGCGCACACGGCGAGCCCACCGACGGAGACCGCCGCCGCGGGCATCACCACCAGGTCGGAGGCGGTGTGCAGCGGGTGCACCAGTTCGCCCAGGCCGGCGAAGGCGGGCAGCTTGAGCAGGCCGGTCAGGACGAACCCGCCGAGTGCGGCGAGGGAGCAGCCGGCGAGCACGACCGCCGAGACGGTGATCACCCACAGCGCGGTCACGGGCGCGAGCCGGTCCGGTGCGCGCCGGGCCAGCGGCGGCACGGCGAACGGCAGCAGCAGCGGCAGGAGCAGCAGGGCGGTCATCGCTCGTCCGGTTCGAGCAGGTCGCGCAGGATGCGCTCGTCGTCGGCGCTGAGCTGGGCGACGAAGCGGGCGAGGACGGTCTCCCGGTCGGTGTCGCGGTCGAGTTCGCAGTGCATGCGGCGGGCGGTCAGCCCGTGGGCGTCCTGCACGGGGTAGTAGGCGTAGCCGCGCCCCTGGCGGCGCCGCTCGACCATGCCCTTCTCGTGCAGCCGGGTCAGGATCGTGGTCACCGTGGTGCGGGCCAGGTCGGCGGCCAGTCCCGCCTGCACCTCGCCCGGCGTCCGGGGCGCGTCGGCGGCCCACAGGACGGCCATCACACCGGCCTCCAGCTCACCGGCCGGTCTGCGTTCGTCCTTCGCGTCGGTCATGGGAACGTCCCTCACCCCGTCCTCACCTGCATTCCAGTGGACCGTCTACACAAGAGTAGTCAACCGGGTGCGGCGCCGCCGTCCCGCCTCCCCTGCGCGCGGGCGGGCGGGGCACGGCGGCGCGGGGAGGGGACGGGACGGGTTCAGCGCGCTGCGGCCGGCAGCAGCACGCGGCCGAGGGCCCCGGAGAACTGGTCCACCACCTGGGTGAGGGCCTCGCCGGCGGCCGGTGCCACGGTCAGCGTGCCGTCCTCGCGCACGGTGATGTCCTTGTCCAGGGTGAACCAGCCCTGCACGACGTGTGCCGCGCCCATGGAGGTGAGGACGGGGCGCAGTGCGTAGTCGATGGCGAGGACGTGGGCGACGGACCCGCCGGTCGCCAGCGGCAGCACGGTCTTGCCGGTGAGGGCGTACTGCGGGAGCAGGTCGAGGAGTGCCTTGAGGACACCGGCGTACGAGGCCTTGTAGACGGGGGTGCCGACCACCACACCGTCGGCGCGGGCGAAGAGTCCGGCGGCCTCCACTATGGCCGGGTGGCGCGGGTCCGCCCCGAGGAGCGCCTCGGCGGGGACGGTGCGGACGTCGAGCGGGATCACGTCGTGGCCCTGGTCGACCAGTCGCTGGTCGAGGTGGCGCAGCAGGCGGTGTGTGCGGGAGGAGGCGGAGGGGCTGCCGGACACGGACAGGACGGTGGCCATGGGTCCTCTTTCTGGTACGACGGACGGGCCCGACGGCAGCCGTGACGGACGAGTTCGGCAGGCGCGACGGGTGGGTGCGGAGGGCGCGAGGGGGTGCGGGCGCGGCGGCGGGAAGCGGGACGTACGGCGGACGCGCGGGCGCACGCCGGCGGGGGCGGGACGGCGAGGTCGGCGGACCTGCCGACGACCGGCTCGACGACTGCACGACCCGGCGACTCGAACTCGACGGGAAAGGCGGGACCTGCCCGACGGAGGAACAGACCTGCGCGGCCGCCGCCGCGGTGTCCGGGCGGTGGGGCGGGTCAGGAGAGCGGCGCGGGGACGCGCGGCGGGCCGGTCAGGCCGCGGTGCGACAGGCTGCGCTGGAGACGCGGGCGAGGTCGACATGGCGTCGCCGCGTGAGAGCCGGTCGCATGTTCATGCCGACGATCGTGGCAGCCGCCGGTGGGGCAGTCAAGGAGAGGCCGGCCGGGTCTCGTATGACGGACCGGCGCCGTGGGGCGGCCGGTCGCGGGCGGGGCCGGTGAGGGCCGGAGCGTCACCCGTCGGGCATCAGCCAGGGGTCCTGGGGAAGCGGCCGGCCGGTCTCGAGCAGGGACTTGAGGTTGGACAGGACCGCCGGCCAGCCCCGCGCCGCGGCGGCGAGTTCCGCGGCGTCGCGGAGGTGCTCGTGGGTGACGGTGAGCCGGACGATGTCGTGACAGGGCCGGACGTCGAAGGTGACCCGGGAGTGGCGGGCCGGCCGCGCCTGGTCCTCGGGCGCGGACCAGGTGAGGACCAGCCGGGTCGGGCGGTCGGACACGACGACGGTGCCGACCACGTCGGCGACGCCGGAGCCGTCCGTCCGCACGTGCTTCCAGCGGGAGCCCGGACGCCAGTCCGAGACGTTGCCGTGTCCCCAATACGCGGCGGTCACGTCGGCGTCCGTCAGGGCGTCCCAGACCGCCTCGGCGGTGCTCGCGAGGTAGGTGACGCAGACGTGGCTCGGCCGGTCGCTCGGGGCTCGCACCCTCACAGTCACCCAGGCGGTCCCCCGCCTGTCAAACGGGGCCCGCCCCTTCCGGGGGCCGTCCCGGTGGGGTGCCGTCGCGGCGGGTTGCCGGCCCGGTGGGGCGGCGTCCGGTGGAGCGGCGGCCCGGTGGAGTGCCGGCTCGCGCAGCGGGCATCCGGACAACCGCGGGGACCACGACACGGAGAGGCGAAGATGGAGATCAGCGGCATCATCAGTGCCATCGTCATCGGCATCATCATCGGTGTCCTGGGACGGCTCGTCGTTCCGGGCCGGCAGCACATAGGCATCCTCTGGACGATCGTCATCGGCATCGTGGCCGCGCTGATCGGGGCGGCGGTGGCCTCCGCGCTCGGCGTGGCGGACACCAAGGGCGTCGACTGGATCGAGTGGCTCATCCAGATCGCGCTCGCCGCGGTGGGTGTGGCCGCACTGGACCGGGCGAAGGCGCCCCGGCGCTGAACCGGCCCCCCGCCCACGGCGCCGCCCGGCCATCGCCCCGCGTTCCCGGGCAGCGCCGGAGTCTCCGCCCCCGGTGACGGGGGGGGGCGGACGCACGCCGCCCCCGCCCGTCGCCGCAGTCACGGCTCGTAGACGTACGGCGTCGTCGTGGTCAGCGGGACGAAGCCGAGCCGTTCGAGGATGGGGCGGCTCTCGCTGCCGGCGTCGACGTGCAGGTAGCGGTAGCCGCGGTCGGCGGCGATGCGGGCGCGGTGGGCGACCAGCGCCCGGTAGATGCCGCGGCCGCGCCACTGTTCGGCGGTGCCGCCGCCCCACAGACCGGCGAAGCCGGTGTCCGGCGGCATCTCCATGCGGGCCGCGCTCACCGGCTCGCCACCGGCGAGGGCGACGACGGCGACCAGGGTGTCCGGGGCCGTGGTGAGCTGGGCGAGCAGGCGGTGGCGCAGAGCGCCGCCGTCGGGACCGAAGGCCTTGTCGTGGACGGCGACCATCAGGTCCACACCCGCCTCGTCGGTGACGGTGTGCAGGCGCACGCCCTCGGGCAGCGCCGCGTCGAGCGTCAGGCCCGTGACCTCGGCGACCATGAGCGTCTCCTCCGGTTCGGCCGTGAACCCGGCGGCCGTCAGCCGCCGCCCGAGGTCCGCCGGCCGGTCGTGCCCGTACAGCTTCCATTCGAAGGGGTGGCCCAGTGCGGAGAAGTGGGCCACCTGCTCGGCGATCGCCGCGTCGGCGCCGTCGGCGTCCAGGGCGGACCACAGGACGCCGTTCCAGTCCTGTGCGGTGCTGCCGACGTGACGTATCACGTCCCCCGCCCGTTCGACGCGGGCGGCGGGGGAGTCGGGACGGGCGCGTTCGCGCAGTTCCCGGTCGTAACGGGCGAGTACCGTGGCATGATCCATGCGCCGGACCCCATCAGAGGCGGCCGCCCGGGGCAACTTCTTTAAACCCCGGCCCCCCTGGGGCGGGCCCTCCGCCGCCCGCGGCCGGCACCCTCGCGGCCCGGGCCGCCCCGGCCCGGCTAGCCCAGTTCCAGGGTGGTGACGCCGAAGACCCGTTCGCGGGCGTGCTCGCGCACCGGTCCCGTGTACATGCGGGCGGTCTCGAACGACGGCGTGAGACCGGCCTCCTCGGCCAGGGCGACGCCGGCCGCGTTGGTCTCCGGGACGTCCACGGCGATGTCCTGCCCCTGGGCCGCGGCGCACAGCGCGGCGAACAGGGCGCGCGCGTCCTCGGGGGTGTCGGCGAACAGCGGACCGATGCGCAGGCTGTCGCGGGCCGGGCGGAGCACGCCGTAGCCGGTGAGGCGGCTTGCGGCGGCGCGGCGCACGAAGGTCCGGTGGCCCGGCGTGGTCAGCCAGCGGCCGAGGAAGCGCGGGCGGTCGGCCGGGTGGCAGAGCGCGTCGTAGGCGACGAGGTCCGGCAGGTCAGCGGTGGCGGCGGGCCGCACACCGGCGGGGGCCTCGGCTGCGGGGGCGGCTCCGGCGAACCGGACGGTGCGGTGGGCCGGTCGGAAGCCCGACTGCCGGTAGTTGTCCTGCTGGGCGACGACGCCGTCGAGACCGACCGTGCGGCTGCCCGCGTGCGCCAGGGCGGTCTTCCAGGTGGTCAGGCCGTGTCCGCGGCCGCGCAGGTCGGGGCGGACGAGGTAGCAGCCCAGGAAGGCGAAGCCGGCGCCGTGGTTCACTACCGAGATCGCGGAGACCGGCTCGCCGCCGATCAGGCCGAGGAAGAAGCCGTCCGGGTCCTGGGCGAAGAAGGCTGGACCGTCGGACAGCCCGGGGTTCCACCCCTCCTCGGCCGCCCACCGGCTGATGACCGGCCAGTCCTCCAGGGTCGCCTGGGTGACGACGAGGTCTTCACGGGCCTCCAGGACCATCGGTGCGCTCCATTCCGTGGCGGGCGGGTGCGCGCAGCATCCTCGCGGATCACGCCTCCGGGCGCCACGGCGGGATCAAGCCGCGCACCGCGCCGGACGACGGGAAGCGGGACGCAGGAGGGGTGACGACCAGGCGGGGGGCGAGGTCGGGTCGTGCTCGAAGCGGAGGGTGCGCCGGGCAGGCGCCGGCGCGTGTGCGTGGGGCCGTGCGCCGGGCGGGACGACGCGGAGGGGGCCTGGGGCGGAGGGGACCTCGGGCGGAGGTCCCACCGGTGGGGGACCGGCTGCGGTGGGGGGACCGGCTGCGGTGGGACACTCCCCTGCGGCCGGGCCGGTCTCAGCGGTCCGTGCCGGGCCGGCGGCGCCGGTAGAGGACGGCTCCGCCGAGCAGGAGGGCCGCGCTCGCGGCGAGGGCGGCCGTCGTCCCGTCCGCACCGGTGTGGGCGAGCGACGTGCCGGTGCGCGGTACGGCCACGGGGTGCGGCGCGGGCTTGGGCGCCGGGCGCGGCGTGGAGCGCGCGGGGGGCGTGACGGGGTGCGGCGCGGGCCGCCCGGCGGAGGTGTTGCCGGTGGCCGGGTTGCCGATGCCCACCACGTTGACCGAGTTGCCGCTGACGTTCACGGGCACGTGCACCGGAAGCTGGATGCCGTTGCCGGAGAGCACGCCCGGCGAATCCTTTCCCCTCTCGCGTGCCGTCGCTCCCCCGGCGGACGGCGCGCCGCCCCGGCCGCCGGAGACGTCGGCGCACCGGTTGCCCGCCGCGGGGTTGAGGAGACCGACGACGTCCACCGTGTCGCCGCACACGTTCACCGGGACGTGCACCGGGAGCTGAAGGGTGTCGCCGGCGAGCAGTCCGGGCGAGCCGGCCGCGGCGCCGTCCGCGGTGGCACCCCCGTCGGCCGCGAACGCGGCGGACACCGGCACGGCCATCGCCAGCGCGCCGGAGGCGGCGACGGCGATCACACCATTTCGGGTAACCCGTTTCATAGGTCCTGTGCCTTCCAGACGTGGTCGCGGGCGCTTGCCCGCACCGGGTAGAACGCGGGTCGGCCAACCGGGTTATGGCCGGTCCGTGATTCACCCCTCCGGGTGGTGCGCCGACCGGCTCCCGGCGGCCTCTTCTCGAACGGTGCGGGGAGCGTCGTACGTCTGACGGAACGGTCCTGCACCGGCATTCCACCGGGAGGCGCGGGGCACGGGGGCCGCTTATGGTGAGCGAGGGCGTTGTCCCGGTCCGCGGCGGAGCGCCCCTGGAGGCATCCATGCTGGCCAAGCCGTCGACGCGGTCCGCGGCCCGGCGCTGTGTCTGCGTCGGGGCCGTCGCTCTGGCCCTGTGCGGTGCGGGGCCGCCCGTGGCCGCCACGGGCGGGGGACCGGCGGCCCTGGACCGCTTCTACCGGCAGAAGGTGACGTGGACGGCGTGCGAGACGGGCGCGCCGAAGGACCTGCAGTGCGGCAAGGTCACCGTCCCGGTCGACTACGCCCGCCCGGCCGCCGGCACCCTCGACCTGGCGCTGGCCCGGTACCGGGCCACGGGGCGGTCGCGGGGCTCGGTGGTGCTGAACTTCGGCGGCCCCGGCGGCTCGGGCGTGTCCGAACTGGCGCTCGGCGGACGGCAGTTCATGGACCTGACCAACGGCTACGACGTGGTCAGCTTCGATCCGCGGGGTGTGGGCCGGTCCTCCCCCGTCAGCTGCGGCGTCGACGCCGGCGGCTCCTCCGGTTCTGGCGGTGACACCGGTGCCGCGCAGGCCGACCTGGGCGACGCGCGGGCCGCGCGCAAGGCGCTCGCCGAGTGGAAGAAACTGGCGGCCGAGTGCACGGGCCACGCCGGTCCGGTCCTGCGCCACATGGGCACCGTCGACGCGGCCCGGGACCTCGACGTGATCCGGCAGGCCCTCGGCGACGGAAAACTCAACTACCTGGGCTTCTCCTACGGAACCCGGCTCGGGGCGGTGTACGCGGCCGAGTTCCCCGGCAAGGTCGGGCGGATGGCCCTCGACGGGGTGGACACGCTGACCGAACCGCTGGCGGAGCAGGGCCTGGTCGCGGCGGAGGGCCAGCAGACCGCTCTCGACGACTTCCTCGACTGGTGCGTGCAGGACATCGCCTGCCCGTTCGGCCAGGACCGGCGCCAGGCCGGCGACCAGGTCGTCCAGCTCGTCAGGTCGCTCGACGAGAACCCGGTGCCGACGGGCCTCGGCGGCCGGCTGACCGGCCAGCAGCTCGTCGGTGCGATCGGCCAGGCCCTGTACAGCAAGGCGATGTGGCCGTCGCTGGAGCGGGCGGTCGCCTCGCTGGTGCAGGACGGCGACACCCGCCCCGTCCAGTCCCTCGCCTCCGGCGGCATGGCACTTCCGGGCCGGCCGCGTCCGCAGCTCCCGCCCAACCGGCAGGACCGGCCGCACCCGGCGGCCCGGCGGAGCACGCGCGACGCCCCGCGACCGCACGGCGGCGGGCTGGTGAACGGCGCGGACGTCCCGCTGGACAACGCGCCGGCCGCGATGATGGCGGTCAACTGCGCGGACGACCCGGACCGCCCGAGCGCCGAGCAGCTCACCAAGGACCTCGGGCGGCTCAGCGCGGAGTACGCGCAGGCCTCGCCGGTCTTCGGACACTACCGGCTCAACGAGCTGCTGATGTGCTACGGCCGTCCCAGGGGCACCGACTACATCCGCACGAAGGTCCGCGACGTCGACACGGCGAAGATGCTCCTCGTCGGCACCCGCGGCGACCCGGCGACCCCGTACCGCTGGACCGTGGAGACGGCGCACCGTCTGGGCTCCTCCGCGGTGGTGCTCGACAACCGCAGCGACGGCCACACCGGCTACGGGTCGTCCTCGTGCGTGCACCGCAAGGTGGACGACTTCCTGCTGTACGGCTCGCTGCCCGCCGACGGCAGTTCGTGTCCGGCGGACCCGCAGCCCGGCACGAGCGGGTGAGGGGCCGGCCGCTCCCCCCTCCCCCGCGCGCGGCGTCCCCCGTACGGAGCAACGAGGGACGACGGGGCAACCGTGCGGCCCGCCCGGTGGTCACACTGGTCGGGCGCGGGCGAGGAGGCGCGCGGCCGCCCGGCGGCGGTCACCGCGCCCGGCCCCGACCACGCGCCCCGCACGCGTACGACCACGGACGTCACCCTGGGGGATCCATGCGTATCCGTACCGCCGTCGCCCTTTCGGCCGCACCGGCCGCCGTCACCGCCCTGCTGCTGTCCGCCCCGGCCGGGCAGGCGGCCGCCGCGCACACCGTCGCGAAGCCTGCCGCTCCCGCCTGTGCCGGGGCGCGGCTGACCGTCCGGGCACGGGCCGTGCCCGCCGACCGGACCGTGGTCCGCGTCCAGATCACCAACCACGGCCGTGCGTGCGCCGTCGACCGCGTCCCCACGGTCACCTTCGGGGACCTGGACGGCGCGGCGCAGCCGGTTCCGCCGGGCGGGAGCGGCCCGTACCGGCTCGGCGCCGGCAGGACCGCGTACGCGGCGGTGCGCACGGTGGCGCACCCGGAGGACCCGGAGGTCCGCCGGGTGGGCTCGCTGACCGTCTGGGCGAACCCGTCGGGACCGGGCCGCGTCTTCACCGCGGCCGGGCTGGGCGCGGGCGGCCCGATCAGGGTGTGGGAGCCGGTGACGACGTGGTGGCAGCCGTCGGCCGCCGCCGCGGACCGGGCGATCGGACTCGGAGCCGCGAACGAAACGGGCACCCGGCTCGCGGCGTCCGCAGCTGTCAGCCGGTGACGATCTCCGGGCGGTAGAGGTCGAGCCACACGGCCAGGTCGAGGGTCTTCTCCAGGCCGCGCCGCGCCGCCTGCGTGCTGACGGGGGTGTCCCGGTGCGCGGCGCGGCGCACCCGCTCCCGGTCGACCAGTTCGAACACCGGGTGGTCGGGCCGGGCGAGCAGGTCCTTGACGTGGTTCTGCAGGGCGGTCGCGTAGGCGGGGTCCTGGGTCGACGGGTAGGGGCTCTTGACCCTGTCGTACACGGACTTGGGGAGCAGGTCCGCGGTCGCCTCCCGCAGCAGGCTCTTCTCCCGTCCGTCGAACGACTTCAGCGACCAGGGCGTGTTGTAGACGTACTCCACGAGCCGGTGGTCGCAGAACGGCACGCGGACCTCCAGGCCGACGGCCATGCTCATCCGGTCCTTGCGGTCCAGCAGGACGCGGACGAAGCGGGTCAGGTGCAGGTGGCAGATCTGCCGCATCCGGTACTCGAAGTCGCTCTCGCCGTCGAGGCGGCGGATGGCGGAGACGGCGGTGCGGTAGCCGTCCGCGACGTACGCCGGCAGGTCCAGGGCGCGGGCGAGTTCCGGGCGCATGACGTCGCCGTCGTCGCCGAAGTCGCGGGTGAAACGCACCAGCCAGGGGAAGGTGTCGGCGCGGCGGGCCTCCTCGTCGAAGAACTGGAGGTAGCCGCCGAAGACCTCGTCGGCGGACTCGCCGGACAGGGCGACGGTGGAGTGGTCGCGGATGCTGCGGAACAGCAGGTACAGCGAGGCGTCCATGTCGCCGAAGCCCATGGGCAGGTCACGGGCCCTCAGCACCCGTGCCCGCACCTCCGGGTCGGCCAGTGACTGCGCGTCGAGCACGATGTCCTGGTGGTCGGTGTCGGCGGCGCGGGCCAGGTCGTGCACGAACGGCGTGTCGGGCGTGCCGCGCAGCTCGTCGGCGACGAACCGGTCGGTCTGGCCGACGAAGTCGACGGCGAAGCTGCGCACCTTCTCGCCCTGCTCGGCCAGTTGCCGGGCGGCCAGGGCGGTCATCGCGGACGAGTCGAGGCCGCCGGAGAGCAGGGTGCAGCGGGGCACGTCGGCGACGAGCTGGCGGCGCACGATGTCGTCGAGGAGGGAGCGCACGGTGGTGATGGTGGTGTCGCGGTCGTCGGTGTGCGGCCGGGTCTCCAGCTGCCAGTAGACGCGGGTGCGCAGCCCGCCCCGTTCGACGGTGACGACCGTGCCGGGCTGGACCTCGTGCATGCCGTCCCACACGGCGTGGCCCGGTGTCTTGACGAAGGCGAACAGCTCACGCAGGCCGTCGAGGGTCACGCGGGGGCGGACCAGCGGGTTGGCGAGGATCGCCTTGGGCTCGGAGCCGAAGAGGACGCCGTCGGGCGTCGGGTGGTAGTAGAACGGCTTGATGCCCATGCGGTCGCGGATCATGACGAGCTTGTCGTGCCGGCCGTCCCAGACGGCGAAGGCGTACATGCCGTTGAGCCGCTCGGCGACACCGTCGCCCCATTCCAGGTAGCCGCGCAGCACGACCTCGGTGTCGGAGTCGGTGGTGAAGCGGTGACCGCGCGCGACGAGGTCGGTGCGCAGCTCCGTGAAGTTGTAGGCCTCGCCCGAGTAGACCATCGCGACGGTGCCGTCCGGGGTGGTCTCGCTCATCGGCTGGCGCCCGCCCGGCAGGTCGATGATCGCGAGCCTGCGGTGACCGAGCGCCGCGGGTCCCTGGGCCCACGTCCCCCGGTCGTCGGGGCCGCGGCAGGCCATCGTCTCCGTCATCGCGTCCAGCGTCGCGGCCTCGGAACGCAGGTCGCGGTCGAAGGAGACCCAGCCGGTGATGCCGCACATGTCGTACCTCCAGCGAACCAGTTGTACCCAGCACCTATATGACGAGCGTGTTTCACCCCGCCCGGGACCGTCAACGCGGCCGTGACCCGCGCGGCCGCGCGGCCCCCGCGCTTTCGGCCGGACTTTGCCTCCCGGAGATCCGCCGGCCGGCCGCCGACCGGGAGCGGCCCCGGGTGGTTCCGCTCCGATCCGGCCACCGGCAAAGACTTGTCCAACGGACGCCGTCCCTCCGCCTCCGTACACGATCTCCGGAGACGACGCGCGCCGCCTCCGGACGACGTGACGCCCGGACGGGCATGGCCATCCGGACCGACGCGGTCCGTGGGACCCGGCGCGCCTGCCTGACCGGCGTCCGCCCGTCGGACCGCCGTGACTCACCGGACCGCCGCGGCCCGCCGGACCGGCACGGCCCGTCGGAGAGGCGTGGCCCGTCGGACCGGCATGGCCTTCCGGGCCGGCATGGCCTTCCGGGCCCGTACGGCCCTCGGACCGCGTACCGGCAAGCGAGCGCCCGCAGCAACCAGTTACCCCGCTCGCGGCGACCGATTACTCCAAATGCCCGATATGCGAATCCGCCCTATGGTGCTGTCATGGAGCACGATCTGAGTCCCGCGACCCTCGCCGAGCTGCGGCGCCCGCGCAGCTATCCCGCGGTGTCCGTGCTGACGCCGACACATCGCAGGGAACCCGACAACACCCAGGACCGGGTCCGGCTGCGCAACGCCGTGGCCGAGGCCAAGAAGCAGCTGGAGACCGACCCCGCGGTCACCCGGGAACGCCGGACCGACGTCGAACGCCAGCTCGATCAGGCGCTGTCCGAGGTGGACCTGACCTACGCCGAGGACGGGCTGCTGATCCTCGCCGCGCCGGGGGAGCACCAGGTGTGGTCGCTGGGCCGCAGCGTGCCGGAGCGGGTGGTTCTCTCGGACACCTTCCTCACCCGCAACCTGGTCTCGGCGAACGCGGCCGAGCGGCCCTTCTGGGTGCTGTCCGTCTCCGCCGACCGCATGACCCTGTGGAGCGGCGGCGGAGGCCGGATCGCCGAGGACCGCACCGGCGGCTTCCCGCTGACCCGGGATCTCGACGAGAACTTCGACGCCGAACGGCAGGAGCGGATCGGTGACGCGCCGAGCACCTTCCGCGACGAGCGCACCCGCCAGTTCCTGCGGGAGGCCGACATCGCGATGGGCGCCGTGCTGCGCGAGCACCCGCGCCCGCTGTACGTCACCGGCGAGCCGGGCGCGCTGGCGGTCCTCGACGAGAGCGGCGGTGTCGCCCGCGACGCGGTGCACGTCCCGCACGGCGGTCTGGCGCACGGCACGCCCGAAGCGGTGCGGCGGGCACTCCGGCCGGTGCTTCAGGCGCGGGCCCGCGAGGACACCGAGGCCGTCGCCCGGGAGCTGGAGGCGGCACGCGGGCGCAAGGCGTTCGCCGCGGGCGTCGACGAGTTGTGGCGCAGCGCCCGCGAGGGCCGCGTCCGGCTGCTGGCCGTCGAGGAGAACTACCGGGTGACCGTGCGCGACGACGCCGGCGACCACCTGGTCCCGGCCGAGGGCGGCGACCTCGACGCCCGCGAGGACATCGTGGACGAGATCGTCGAGCAGTGCCTGGAGACCGGGGCCGAGGTCCGCTTCGTACCCGACGGCACGCTCGGCGAGGAGCAGGGCATCGCCGCCGTGCTGCGCTACTGAGCGCGCCGCCTTGGCTCCCGGCCCCGGCCGGCCCTCCTCGTCGGCGTCTACGCTACGGCGCAACCGTCGACGAGGAGGAACGCACGTGGGTGAGCTGCTGGGTGTGGCGGTGCTGGGCGCCGGGCACATGGGGGCCGATCACGTACGGCGCCTGGACCGGGTGGTGAGCGGCGCCAGGGTGGCCGCGGTGGCCGACCCCGACACGGCACGGGCCGAGGAGGCGCTGGGCGGCATCGCGGGGGCGTCGGTGCACGCCGATGCGGTGGCCGCCCTCGACGCGCCCGGCGTCGACGCGGTCCTGATCGCCTCCCCCGGGCCCGCGCACGAGGAGGCGCTGCTCGCGGCCTTCGCGCGCGGGCTGCCGGTGCTGTGCGAGAAGCCGATGGTGCCGGACTCGGCCGGTGCGCTGCGGGTGGTGGAGGCGGAGGCGCGGCTGGGCCGGCGGCTGGCGCAGATCGGCTTCATGCGGCGCTACGACACGGGATACCGGCAGCTCAAGTCCCTGCTGGACAGCGGGGAGCTGGGGCGGGCGCTGATGCTGCACTGCACCCACCGCAACGTCTCCTCCCCGCCGCACTTCACCAGCGCCATGCTGATCAACAGCTCGGTGTCGCACGAGATCGACGCGGCCCGCTGGCTGCTCGGGCAGGAGCTGACCGCGGTCACCGTCCTGCGTCCGGCGGCTTCCGCCGCGGCTCCCGAGGGGCTGCTCGACCCGCAGTTCGTGCTCTTCGAGACGGAGCGGGGCGCGCTGGTGGACGTGGAGGTCTTCGTCAACTGCGACTTCGGCTACCAGGTGCGGTGCGAGGCGGTGGGCGAGCGGGGCAGCGCCCGGATCGGCGACGACCACGGCATGGTCGTCACCCGGCGGGGCGGCGCGCGCGAGCAGGTGCCGCAGGACTATCTCGTGCGCTTCGCCGACGCCTACGACCGCGAGGTGCAGGCCTGGGTCGACGCCACCCGGAGCGGGCGCGTCACCGGGCCCGGCGCGTGGGACGGCTACGCCGCCTCCGTCGTCGCCGAGGCGGGGGTGCGTTCACTGGAGCACGGCGGCCGGGTGCCGGTCGGCCTGGCACCCCGCCCGGACCTGTACGCCCCCGCCGCCTGAGCCCGGGTACCGGCCGCGGGCTCCGTCACACCGCACCGAACAGGGCGCTCAGGCCGCGGTCGACGGCGGCGCCGACGTCCTCCCGGCCGGGCGCGACGACGGCGTAGCTGCGCAGGAGGAAGCGGCGCAGCGCCGGGGTGTCGAACTGGAGGAGGGCCATGCCCGACCGGGAGTGCAGTTCGATCGCCGTACGGGAGCCTCCGCAGGGCCAGAAGTGCACGTCGCCCGTCCCGGCCGGCTGTTCGAGGCCCTCTTCCAGCAGGATGCGGGAGAAGGTCCAGGTGACCTCCTCCCCGTCGAGGGAGGCCTCGGGCGGGAAGTCGAGGTGCACGGCCAGCGGGTCCGCGGAGGCGTAGCGGAGCATGGCGGGCACGGTGAGTTCCTGTCCGTCCGCGGTGATCAGACGGGCGCGGGCGGACTGCTCGAGAGTGGTGTCCATGGTCGGTCTCCCCTGCGGGTCGGAGGTCGGCCGGTTCTGCCGTGTGTTCTTAGGAGCCCGCAGGTGCCGTTTGCATTACGCCTGACCCCCCACCAATTCATGTGACCTGCATCACCCTGCCGGTCCCGGGGTGTCACACCCCCGCCGACGGGAACACCGAGCCGTCGAACACACGCATGAACGCCGGCGTGGATCGCCCGCGATTCCGTCAATTCCCGTAGTCCGCCTACGCCTTGACCGTCCCGCGCAGTAGGCCGAAGGCGCAGTCGAGTCACCCCGCGAAGACTGTGGCATATGCCAGAAGCACCACCGTATCGTGTGTCGCCGAATCCCTTACGGGCCGTCGCCGGCTGTGCCACAGTCGTAGCGGTCCCACCGCCCCACGCGACCCGTCCCCTCATCGGAGTCCGTCATGCCCTCCCCCCTCTTCGCGGACCGCCCGCCCGGCCGGCCGGCCGGGCGCGGTGCGGTCGACGCCCCGGCCTCCCGGGCGCGCCGGTCCGAGGGCGAGGGCGGCGCGGTGCGCCGGGAGGCACGGGAGGGCTCCCCGCTCGGCCGGGTCGGCAGCGCGGAGTGGAACCTGCTGACGGGGGTGGCCGACTGGTCCGCCGCACTGCACCGGATCCTCGGCCGTGACCCCGCCGCCCCCGCACTCACCCTGGACGAACTGCCCTCCGTGGCGCACGAGGAGGACAGGGCCCGGCTGACCGCGATGGTCACCGGCTGCCTGGTCGACGCGAAGCCGGTCGACGGCGAGTTCCGCGTCGTACGGCCGGACGGCACGGTCCGCACCGTGCACATGAGGAGCGAACCGGTGCTCGGCGCCGACGGCGGAACCGCCTCGATGCGGGCGGTGCTGCGGGACGTCGGCGCACGGCGCCGCGGCCGGACGGCACTGCGCGAGACCCGTGACTCGCCGCAGCGCCGGCGGCATCCGGCGCAGGCCGGGCACCGGCTCGCGGTCGAGCCGCGGGAGACCGCGCCGCCCCCGTGGCGCGGCTCCCCGCGGCTCCCGCACCGGGGCGGCCCGGGGCTCGACCTGGCCGCCCGTCATTTCCCCGCCGCCTCGGGCCCGGTCACCGGCGGCGACTGGTACGAGACGCTGGAGCTGCCCGGCGGCGACACCCTGCTCGGCGTGGGTCACCTCACCGGAGGCGGACCCGGCGCCGCCCGGCTGCTGAGTGCCCTGCGCGGGACGGCCGGGACGGGCCCCGGACCGGCCCTACTGCTGTCACGGCTCCCCCAGTTGCCCGGCACCGCCGGCCGGACCGGCCCGGTCGGCGCCGTCTGCTGCCGCTACCGGCCCGCCGGGCGCACCCTGACCTGGGCGCGGACGGGCCTCCCCGCCCCCCTGCTGTTCCGCGACGGGAGGGGGCGGACACTGGACACGCCGGACCGCGTGCTGCCCGGCGCCGCTCCGGCCACCGGTCACGGGCAGGCCGAGGAGACCCTCCGGGCGGGCGATCTGCTCCTGCTGCACTGCGGCGCCCTGGGGCCCGGACGCGACACGACGGCAGCCGTGACCCGCCTGCTGGATCTCGCCCCGCGGTTCGCCTCGGCGCGCAGCGCGCGGGACGGTGTGCGCACGGTCCTGGAAGAGTTCGGCGCGGCGCAGCGCGAGGACGACGCCGGTGTGCTCGTCGCCAGGGTGACGCCGTGACCGGATGACGCCGCAACCGGCGCCTCGGCTCCTCTACGCCGGTGCGCTGCCCGCGCCCTTCGTCCTCGGCCGGGGCAGGGCGAGGCGGATCTCCTCCCGCAGTTCGTGGATCTTCGGGTAGGTGGCGTACTGCGCGGTGAGCCGGTACATCTCGCGCAGCCGGTCCCAGGTGCGCCGGGAGGAGTTCGACCCCATCGACATCAGCGCCAGCCGTGCGTAGCGGTCCGCCTGTTCGGGATCGTCCGCGATGAAGCAGGCGGAGGCCATGGACAGGTGATCGAAGATCTTCGACCGCTCACGGCCGTCGACCCGCAGGGCCAGCGCCTTCTGCGCGTAGTGCTGGGCGTGCGCGGCCGCGTCCGGGTCGAACTCCGCCAGCGTGCGGTACGCGAGCGCCTGCATGCCGTACAGGTCCTCGTCCTTGAAGGTCTGCATCCAGGGCAGCGGCTCGTGGTCGCCCTTCTCCGAGACGAACAGGTCCTCCGCCCGGCCGAGCGTCCGGCGCATCGCCTGGCCCTTGCCCATGGACGCCTGGGCCCAGGCCTCGATGGTGTGGAACATCGCCTGGGTGCGCGGCTGCAGTCCCTCACCGGAGCCGGACTGGGCGAGTTTCATGAGGTCCAGTGCCTCGTCGGGCCGGCCCAGGTGCACCATCTGGCGGGCCGCGCGCGAGAGCGCCTCGCCCGCGCGGGGCCGGTCACCGCCCTCGCGCGCGGCATGGGTGGCGATGACGAAGTACTTCTGGGCGGTGGGCTCCAGGCCGACGTCGTGGGACATCCAGCCCGCCAGGACGGCGAGGTTGGCGGCGACGCCCCACAGGCGGCGCTGGAGGTGGGCGGGATGGCGGTAGGCGAGCATGCCGCCCACCTCGTTGAGCTGGCCGACCACCGCCTTGCGCTGGAGCCCGCCGCCGCGGGCCGCGTCCCAGGCCCGGAACACCTCCACCGAGCGTTCCAGCTCCTCGACCTCCTCCGCGCCCACCGGGGCGGCGTCGTAGCGGTCGAACCCGGCGGGGTCGGCGTGCAGGGGGTGGTCGAGGTCGGGGGCGTCGGCCTTCAGGGTCGGATCGGTGTGCAGCCAGTCGCGCATGGCGCCGGTGAGTGCTGATCCCGCGGTGAGCGCGGCACCCGCGCCCACCAAGCCGCGTCGGTTGAGCATGAGGTCCATTCCCGTGAATTCGGTGAGGACCGCGGCGGTCTGCTCGGGCGCCCACGGCATGCCGTCGGGATGTTCCACGTCCCGCTCGCCCTGCCGTTTCCCCGTACGCCCTTGCCGCACCAGACCGAGGTCCTCGATGGTCACGACACGGCCGAGACGCTCGGTGAACAGGGCCGCCAGCACCCGCGGCACGGGATCGCGCGGGATCTCTCCCATGTCGATCCAACGCCGCACCCGGGAGGTGTCGGTCGCCAGCTGGGGGTGGCCCATGGCCGCCGCCTGCCGGTTGACCAGCCTGGCCAGCTCCCCCTTGGACCAGCCGGCCAGGCCGAACAGATCCGCGAGACGGGTGTTGGGTTGTCCTGTCACGTCAAGCCCCCAGGTACTCGGCTGAGTTGACAGTAGACCCGGTGAGAGTTGCCGGGCGACTATTCGCCAGGGTTCGCCAGGGTGCGCCAGATGGTGTGCCACGGGGCCACGGGTGTCAGGTAGGAAAGCGCCACCCCGACCCGGTCGCCGAGGGACATTCCCCAGGGTGCACCCGGGCGACCGGGCCGGGCAGCGCACTCGAGCAGCAGGCACACGAAGGGATCTGTCTCGCCCATGTACGCAGCATCGTCCTCCGTGTCCGCCCCGCCCCGGCCGCTGCGCGCCCGTCCGGGCACCGGCGGTCCTTACCTCGACCCCGCGCGTCCGGCGGCCCCCGTGCTCGGTGTGGGCCGGCCGCGGCGCGCCCCGGGGCTCGGCACACCACCGCTCAGCGGGAGGCTCGATCTGTCCGGCCCGCAGGGCGCCCAACTGCGCACGGCGCTCGCGTCGGTGCAGCGGATCTGCCCGGAGTTCGCTCCCGTGCAGGTCCTGCGCCGCAGCGCCCGGTCGGTTCTCCTGGTCGGCACGACCGGGCGCAGCACGGCCGTCGCCAAGTGTTTACTGGACCCGTCCCGTGAATGGGCCGAGCGGTACCGGCACGAAATAGCGGCCTACCGTTCGTTCGTCCGGCACCGGCCCCCGGTCCGCGTGCCCCGGCTGATCGCGGCGGACCCGGACAACTGCACGCTGGTGATCGAGCGGGCGCCGGGCCGGGTGGCGGCCCTCCAGCGGCACCCGTCGCAGACCCCGCCGCGGGCGGACATCAAGGCGGCCCTCGGCGCGATCTGCCGGCTCAACCGGTGGCGGCCCCCGGCGGGCACGTTCGACGCCCCGCTGGACTACGCCGCCCGGATCTCCCGCTACCACGAGCTGGGCCTGCTCACCGACCGCGACATGGGCGACCTGCAGAAGCTGCTGCACGGCATCGCGCACGCGGCGGGCCGCCAGGGCATGGGCCAGTTCTGCCACGGGGACGCGCTGCTCGCCAACATCCTGCTCTCACCGGCCGGTCCCGTCCTGGTGGACTGGGAGCACGCGGGGTGGTACCTGCCGGGTTACGACCTGGCGACCCTGTGGTCGGTGCTCGGCGACGCGCCCACGGCACGGCGGCAGATCAGCCAGCTGGCCCAGGCGGCCGGTCCGGCGGCCCGGGACGCGTTCCTGGTGAACCTGATGCTCGTCCTGACGCGGGAGATCCGCACCTACGAGACGGCCGTGCAGCGTTCGATGCACGACGCGGCCCCGACGGCACCGGGCACGGCCCACCCGGCCGCCGTGCCGACCGGTGAGGAGCAGCGGCTGCTGCTGAGGCGGCTGCACGACGACTGCCAGCTGGCCCGCAGGGCCGTACGCGCGGCGGTCGGCACTCGCTGACGGGGGCGGAGGGCCGCGGCGCGCCACCCCAGCGGGCGCACCGCGGCCCTCCGCCATGGACACCGCCGGTCTTCCGCCGGGGCACCGCGCGGTCTTCCGCCGTGACACCGCCGGTCTTTCACCGTGACACCGCGGCCCTCCGCCGTGGCACCACGGCCGTCCCCTGCGGCACGCCACGCTCCTCTTCCGCCGCCTCGGCAGTCGTCCTCGCGCGCCACGGACCCTGGCGGCCCCTCCCCCGGCGGGACCCGCGCCGCCACGCGCGCCTTCTCCCCCGCGGTCCGCGGTCCGCGGGCCTCTCGCCGTCGCGTCGCCGACCGCCCTCACCGTCTCCTCGGCACCGCGGACTCGCCCCCGCCGCCCTGCCGGCCTTCTCCGGCTCGCCGGGACCCCTTTCCTCGTCCCGGCGCGGCCTTCGCCCCGGCGGGCCCTCGTCGTCGCGCACCGCCGGCGCTCGCCGCCCCGCACGCTTCGTCCACGGCGCCCGCCACCCTCCCGTCCTCCCCGTCGGCGCACCCTCAGCGTCCGCCCCGGGGCCTCGGCCGCCGGCCCGTCGCCCTTCCCTGGGCCCGGCGGGGCGCGGGCGGCAGGCGTGGGCACAGGTGTATGCCACTGACGCCCCGCAGGCCCGTGCGGTGTCGCCGCGAAACTCGCCGGAACCCCGGCTGACATGGGAAATCGCCTGGCCGCGCGCATGATTGACGGATCGTCGGACAGCCGGTACCACTGACCCCACGCCGGCCCCGCACGCCCCGTCACGCCCGAGTGCCCCAGGAGGCAGCCTTGCGAGGATCCGTCACCGACTCCAGAGCCACGCCGGGCCGCACCCGGGCGCGTACGGCGGCGGGTGCCGTCGCCTGTGCCGCGCTGCTGCTGCCGCTGCTCGGCGCCGCGCCGTCCGCCGGTGCCGCGGACGGCACCGGTGCGCCCGGCGACAGCGGCCGGCTGCAACGGGCGTTCGCCTCCGCGGCGGCCGAGTACCACGTGCCGCTCAGTGTGCTGCTGGGCGTCTCCTACCTTCAGTCCCGCTGGGACGCACACGCCGGTGCCCCGAGCGTGACCGGCGGCTACGGGCCGATGCACCTCACGAACGCGCACACGGCGCTGGCCCGCGCCGAGCACCACGGCGAGGGCACCGAGGACCCGCGCGGTGACAGCGCCCGCCCCGCCCTGCACCCCGTCGCGCGCACGGCCGTACCGGCGGACTCGGCGCTGCCCGACCGGCTCAAGACCCTGCCCCGGGCCGCCGGCCTGACCGGGATCCCCGCCGAGCGGCTGCGCGACGACGCCGCGGCGAACATCGCGGGCGGCGCGGCCCTGCTGGCCGCCGCGCAAAAGCGGCTCGGCGAGCCGCTGAGCGCGGATCCCGCCGACTGGTACGGGGCGGTGGCCCGGTTCTCCGGCGCGGACGACAGCGCGACGGCGTCGGCCTACGCGAACGACGTGTACGACGTGATCCGCTCCGGCGAGCGGCGCACCACCGACGCCGGACAGCGCGTCGTCCTGGCCGCCCGGCCGCGCCTGGCCCCCGACACCGCGCAACTGGCGCGGACGGGCCTCGCGCGCCTCCCGTCGGCCGGCACGGAGTGCCCGGCCTCGGTGTCCTGCGAGTGGGTCCCGGCGCCGTACCAGCAGTTCGGCACCGACGACTACGGCAACCACGACCTGGGCGACCGGCCGGGTTCGCAGCGCGTCCGGTACATCGTCATCCACGACACCGAGGGCCGCTGGGACGGCGTCCTCAACCTCGTCCAGGATCCGACCTACGTGTCCTGGAACTACACGCTGCGCTCCACCGACGGCCACATCGCCCAGCACGTGAAGGGCGCGGACGTGGCCTGGCACGCCGGGAACTGGTACGTCAACGCCGCCTCGGTCGGACTGGAGCACGAGGGCTTCCTCGCCGAGCCGGACGCCTGGTACACGGAGGCGATGTACCGTTCCTCGGCGCGGCTGGTGAAGTACCTGGCCCGGAAGTACGGCATCCCGCTGGACCGGCAGCACATCCTCGGCCACGACACGGTGCCCGGCCCGACCAGCGGGACGATCCCGGGCATGCACACCGACCCCGGTCCGTACTGGGACTGGCGGCACTACTTCGAGCTGCTCGGCCGCCCGTTCGAACCGACCGCCGGGAGGAACGGCGGGCTGGTGACGATCCGTCCCGACTACGCGGCCAACCAGGTGGAGTACACCGGCTGCACCACGGCCGGCGAGGCCTGCGCGGCACACGGCTCCAACGAGGTGCGGCTGTACACGCGGCCCGACACGTCCGCGCCGCTGGTGAAGGACACCGGGCTCAGGCCGGACGGCGGCGACTCCACGACCGACGTCAACGACGTGGCGTCGCGGGCCGAGACCGGGCAGCAGTACGCGGTCGCCGGCCGCCAGGGCGACTGGACGGCGATCTGGTACCTGGGCCAGAAGGCCTGGTTCCGCAACCCGGCCGCCCGGCCCACCGCGGTGAACGCGGCCGGCCTGGTGGTGACACCGAAGGCCGGGGCGGACAGCGTGCCGGTGTACGGGCGGGCGTACCCGGAGAAGGAGGCCTACCCGGCCGGGGTGCCGGTGCAGTCGGTGTCACCGCTGCCGTACAAGCTGCTCGCCGGGCAGAAGTACGTGGTCGGGGACGCGGTGCCGGGTGAGTACTTCTACTCGGTCACGTTCACCACGGACTCGCACCGGGTGGTCGTGGGCAAGGACCTGTACTACGAGATCCAGTACGGCCACCGGGTGGCGTTCGTGCGGGCCGCCGACGTGCGGGTGCAGCCATCGGGTCTGTAGGGGCACGCGGTGCGCCCCTCGCGGGTGCCGGCCACGGGGCCGGCACCCGCGTCCGCCCGGCCGCGCCCGTTCAGCCCTGCTGGAACAGCTCGGGGGGCAGCGGCTTGAGGAGGGCGTACAGGTCGTCGGTGATGGGACGGTCCCAGGCGGCGATGGTGACCAGGACGCCGTCGCTGCGGTCGAACTGCACACAGGAGATCCGGCTCTCGGAGAGCTTGAGCCGGCGCACGATCAGCAGGTTGTCGCCCTGCAGCACCGGCATGTCCTCGGTGCCGACGACGGTGACCTCCTCGTCGTTCTCCAGGGCGAGCAGCAGCTGGGCCACCTCGAAGGGCACCTCGCCGTCGGGGACCTCCCGGGCCGGGGAACCCTCGGGGAGGTTGCCGATGATCATTGCGGTACCGCGGCCGCCGAAGAGGTCGTAGCGCAGGAACACACCCTGGCAGGTGCCGTCGGGCGCGGGCAGCAGCCCGGCACCCAGATTGCCGGGCCAGTCGCCCGGGTCCATGGCCAGTACGTCGAAGTCGGGCCCGGCGGGCGTGGCGCTGCGGCGACGGAGGAACGACATGCCGCCATGGTACGTGTCCCGGCCTGCCGCGCGACGTGCGGGCGGCCTCCGGCCGGGGCGGGAATTCACCCGGAGCCGGCCCCTTCGGCGGTGCGGTGCCGCTCGTGGTGGCGGGCGACGCGGGCCCGGTTGCCGCAGGAGGGCCCGCACCACTGCTGGCGCGGGTGCTCCTTGAGGAAGTACCGCACGCAGCGGGGGGCGTGGCAGGCGCGCAGCCGCTGCCGGTCGGGGCCGGCGAGGAAGGCGACGGCGGCCTGGGCGAGGGCCGCGGTGAGGTCCCCGGCGCCGTGGACGGGCCGTCGCTGGAGCACCGGTTCGGCGGACCCCTCCCAGCGCAGCACGGGCACGGTGGGCGTGCGGGCGGCGGCCGCGTTGAGCCGGTCGACGGCCTCGGGCACGGGCATCAGGCGGGCGGCGTCGGCGGCGCTGGGCGCGCCGGGGCGGACGGCGTGGGCGAAGAGCGCGCGGACGGCGGCGCGCAGTTCACGGACCGCGGCCAGTGCGGCCGCGTCCGCGGTGCGGGGCTCCGCGCCGGGCAGGATCTCCGGGCGTGCACGCAGCCAGGCGGTGAGTCCGGCCGGGTCGGCCAGGTCGTCGGCGACCCCGCCGGCGCCGTCGTGGCGGAGGGTCAGGGCGAGGTCGAGCGCGAGACGGGCGTCCCTGCCCGGCGAGTCCTGCATGCGCCCGATGGTAGTCACACCGCCGCCCGCCGGCGCCGGAGCCCGGTCCCCCGCACAGCGAGCGTGGGACGGCGGACCGGAGGGCTCGCGGGCGGGGCGGCGCAGGCGCCGCCGGGGCCGTCACTCCTGGGGCGGCGACGGGGGCACCACCGCGATCGGGGCCGCCGCGTGCAGCAGGACCGCCTGGGTGACGGAGCCCATCATGCGGGCCGGGGCGAGCAGGCGCCGGCGGTGGCGGCCGACGACGACCAGTTCGGCACCGCCGGACGCGGCGACCAGCCGGCCGGCCGCGTCGCCGGGCAGCACGTCCGCGGCGGCGGGCACCTCCGGGTGCCGGGCACGGTGCGGGGCGAGGAAGCCCTCGGCCAGGGTGCGGATCTCGCTCTCCACCTTCCCCTGGTCGATCATCAGCGCGGGAATCTCCCCGGCCGCCGCCCAGCTCCGGGCGGGCCAGGGGTAGGCCGCGACCGCCTGGAGCCGGGCACCGCGCCGGGCGGCCTCGGCGAAGGCGAACGCGAGCACCGCGTCGTCGGGGCTGTCCACGTCCAGGCCGACGGCCACCCTGGGGCCGGGGCCGGCCGGCACGCCGTCGTGGACCTCGCGTCCGGGCCGGGGCACCACGACGACGGGGCACTCGGCGTCGCGGGCTGCGGCCAGGCCGTTGGAGCCCAGCAGCAGGCTCGCGAACCCGCCCCGGCCGCGCGAGCCGAGCACCAGGAGCTGGGCCGTCGCGCCCAGCCCGGGCAGCAGGGCGCCCGGCACGCCGTCCAGCCCGGCGTACTCGACGGCGGTGCCGTCGCCGCCGTGGGCCGCGAGACGGGCGCGGGCCGCGTCGAGCACGGCGTCGTCCGCTCCCGCGGGCGGTCCGGCGGCCAGCACGCCGGGCTGGGTCCAGGCCGCGTACTGCCGCACATGGACCACCCGCAGCGGTGCCCGGCGCCGCCGGGCCGCGTCCAGGGCCCAGTCCAGGGCGCGCAGGCTGTCTTCGGAGCCGTCGACCGCTGCGACGACCGGCGGAGCGCTCATGGGGTACCTCACCTCCGGGGGCGGCCTTGCCCGGCCGGACCGGCCCGGTTCGGGCGGCGGCGCCGGCGGGGCCCTGGAGGCCGCGTGACCGTGAAACGCGGCGGCCACACCCCCGAAGCGGCCTCCAGTGCGCCGGCCGGACGGGAGGACGGTCCCGACAAGGTCCGTTCCTCCGCCGCCGTCCCGCGGCCGCGAGCCCCGCTCAGGTCAGGTCGAACTCCCCTTCCCGTGCTCCCGAGACGAACGCGCCCCACTCCGCGGGCGTGAAGATCAGCGAGGGACTTTCCGGGCGACCGCTGTTGCGCATCGCGACGAACCCCTCGACGAAGGCGATCTGCACATCCCCCCGGCCCCGGCTGCTGGACTGCCACTCGGCGTTGCTGAGGTCCAGCTCCGGCTTGTCCCACCCCGCGAGCGGGTGCTGCTGGACAGTGCTCTCGGCCACGTCCGTGCTCCTCCCGTTTCCGTCGTCCGCGGGTCAGCCTAGCGAGCGGCCGCCACCGCCGACAGGCCGTCCGGAAGGGACCTTCGCGGGATCGGCCCGCCGCGGTCCGGGAGGTCCCGCGCGGGCCCGCCGGGACCGTCGGGACGGCGGGATCAGTGCGCGAGGAAGGGTTCCACGAGGGCTAGGAACTCCTCGGGCCTGCTCTCGTGCACCAGGTGCCCCGCGTCGACGGTGACGACGCGGGCGTCCGGGATCAGACCGGCCAGGTCGGCGATCTGCCGCGGCGCGACGAAGCTGGACGGGCCGCCCGACACCAGCAGGGTGGGCGCGGTGATCCGGTGCATGTGCGCGCCCCAGGCGGGATCGGGGGCGTTGCGCTGCTCGTCGGTGGCCCGGATCATCGCCCAGTCGTAGGGCAGGTCCCCGGCGGGGCGCGGCGCGGGCGGTCGGGGCGGGTCCAGCGGGACGGGCGCCGGTACGTCCTCCAGGACGAGCCGCCGTACGAGCCCGGGCGCCCGCTGGGCGATCAGGCAGGCGACGGCGCCGCCGAGGGAATGGCCCACGACGTCGGTACGGTCCACGCCGAGCACCCGCAGCAGGGCGAGCACGTCGTCGCGCAGGGCCTCGTGGGCGTAGGCGCCGGGGCGGTCGCCGAGCCGGCTGCTGCGGCCGTGGCCGCGCAGGTCGGGGGCGTAGACCCGGCGTGGGCGCGGGCCGCTCGCCAGCCGCCGGGCGATCGGTGTCCAGTCGGAGCCGTCGGCGCCCCGGCAGTGCAGCAGGAGGACCGGCGGTGCGTCCGCTTCGCCCCAGGCGCGGTAGGCGAGGGTGATGCCGTTGACGTCGACGAGGTGGGGTCCGCTGTCCATGCCGGCACGTTAGGCCCGGTCCGTGCCGTGCCGCCGGTCATTCTGCCGACGGCAGAGCGGTCCGCGCCCGGCCGAGGAAGTCCGTCAGCCGTCGCACGAACCACTGCGGGTCGTCGAGCCACGGATAGTGTCCGGCGCCGGGCTGCACCGCGAACTCGGCGCGCGCGAAAGCCGCGGCGGCGCGGCGGGCCAGTTCCGGGCGGGGGCCGCCGTCGAGCTCCCCGGCCAGGACGAGGACGGGCGCGGTCAGCTCGCGGAGCGCGGCGCGGGTCGCGGCGGGGTCGAACTCCGCCTCCGCGAAATAGCGGTCGGCGGCCTCCTCGTTGGTCTGCTCCTCGTCGGCCTCGGCGTGCGCCCGGGCGGCGTCGTCCCAGCGGCCGTAGAAGAAGGGGGCGAGCGCCGCGCTGTACTCGCTGCCGCCCGCGAGCCAGGCCTCCAGCCGCGGGTAGGCCGCAGCGAACCACGGCTCGCCGTCGCGCAGCCGGGCGGCGGCGAGCCGGTCCCCGGGCGTCGCGCTCAGCCCGAGGGGGCGCAGGGCGGTGGTGATCAGCGCCAGCCGCGCCACCCGGTGGGGGCGGCGGGCCGCGTAGAGCGCCGCGAGGCTGCCGCCCGCCGAGTGCCCGAGGAGGTCGACGCGCTCCAGGCCCAGATGGACGCGGAGCGCCTCCACGTCCTCGACCTGCCGGTCGCAGCGGTACGTCGACGAGTTCGCCGGGATGCCGGAGCCGCCGGTGCCGCGCAGGTCGAGGAGGACGAGCCGGCGGTGGGCGGCGAGCCCGCCGAGGTCGCCCAGGTAGGCGGAGGCCCGCATCGGCCCGCCGGGCAGCACGAGCAGCGGTTCGCCCTCTCCGCGCAGGTGGTAGGCGAGGCGGGTCCCGTCGGGTGCGGTGAAGTGCGGCATGCCGCCGATCCTGGCCGAGGGCGCCGCGGACCGGCAAGGAATTTCGCCGCCGCCTCTTGCCTGCGGCCCGATGGCCTGGATTACTGATCTCCGGGTTCTCGACCGAATGATCGGTCGACGAACCGGACCGACCGTATTGTTCGTGGCAGGTGAGGGAGAGTCCCGATGGCGGATGCGGCACGGCTGCTGGACTCGGGGGAACGGCTGGGCACCGACGAGCTGCGGGCGCTCCAACTGGAGCGGCTGCGTGCCTCGCTGCGGCACGCCTACGAGAACGTCCCCTTCCACCGCGCGTCCTTCGACGCGGCCGGCGTGCACCCGGACGACTGCCGTTCGCTGGCCGACCTGGCGCGTTTCCCGTTCACCGACAAGGCGGACCTGCGCGCGGCCTATCCGTTCGGGATGTTCGCGGTGCCCCGCGAGCGCATCCGCCGCATCCACGCCTCCAGCGGCACCACCGGGCTCCCCACGATCGTCGGCTACACGGACGGCGACCTGTCGGTGTGGGCGGACATGGTGGCCCGCTCGCTGCGCGCGGCGGGCGCCCGGCCCGGCGACATCGTGCACGTGGCCTACGGGTACGGGCTGTTCACCGGAGGTCTGGGCGCCCACTACGGCGCGGAGCGGCTCGGCTGTACGGTCGTGCCCGCCTCCGGCGGCATGACCGCCCGCCAGGTGCGGCTGATCCAGGACCTGGAGCCCCGGATCATCATGGTCACGCCGTCGTACATGCTCACCCTCCTCGACGAGTTCGAGCGGCAGGGCGTCGATCCGCGCTCCACCTCCCTGCGCGTCGGTGTCTTCGGCGCGGAGCCGTGGACCGAGGAGATGCGGCGGGAGATCGAGGAGCGGTGCGGGATCGACGCGGTCGACATCTACGGGCTGTCGGAGGTGATCGGGCCGGGTGTGGCGCAGGAGTGCGTGGAGACCAAGGACGGCCCGCACATCTGGGAGGACCACTTCTTCCCGGAGGTCGTGGACCCGCTCACCGGTGAGGTGCTGCCCGAGGGCGCGGAGGGGGAACTGGTGTTCACCTCGCTCACCAAGGAGGCGATGCCGGTGATCCGCTACCGCACCCGGGACCTGACCCGGCTGCTGCCGGGCACGGCGCGGGCCTTCCGGCGGATGGAGAAGATCACCGGCCGCTGCGACGACATGGTGATCCTGCGCGGGGTGAACCTCTTCCCCACCCAGATCGAGGAGATCGTGCTGCGCACCCCGGGCGTCGCGCCGCACTTCCAGCTCCGGCTCACCCGTGAGGACCGGCTCGACGCCCTCACGGTCCGCGCCGAGGCCCGGCCCGGCGCCGGGCCCGAGGTGCGGGAGGCGGCCGCCCGGTCCATCGGGGCGGCGGTGAAGGACGGCATCGGGGTGTCGGTCGCGGTGGAGATCGTGGAGCCGGAGTCGCTGGAGCGGTCGGTGGGCAAGATCAGGCGGATCGTGGACCTGCGCCCGTGATCCGCGTGCGGGTGTGGACGTGCCCGTCGAGCGGGTGGGCGGGCGGCGCGGCCGGGAGGGTCCCGGTCAGCTCGTAGGCGCACTTGTGCGCGACGCGGCAGGACGCCGTGTTGTCCGCCTGGTGCACGAGTTCCAGCCGGGTCAGCCCCTGCGCGGCGAACGCCGCGAAGGCCCAGCCGGTCAGCGCCTCCAGCGCGCGGGGGGCCACGCCCCGGCCGCGCGCGTGGGCCGCGGTCCAGTACCCGACCTCGGCGGCCGGGGAGCCGGGGGCGACGCCTTTGACGACGGCGTGTCCCGCCAGGCGCCCCGCGGCGTGCGGGGCCGCGCGTTCCACGACGGCGAAGGCGAACCGGCCGCCCGCCCGCCGGTCCTGCCGCTGCCGTTCGATCCAGCGGGCGGCGTCCGCCTCGTCGGCGATGGAGTGGCTCAGGAAGCGGCGCAGCGCCTCGTCCTGGTACAGCTCGGCGAGAGCGGCGGCGTCCGCCGGTTCCCACGGCCGCAGCAGGAGAGCAGGCGCGGTCGCGGTGGCCGGCGCCTCCAGCCGGGCGGTGCTCTCCTGCGGCGGCAGGAGAGCTTCGGTGCTCTCCTGCGGCGGCAGAGGCGTCTCTGCGGTCTCGTGCGGCGGCAGAGGGTCCGGCTTCTTCCCGGTCCGGTGCGCGGGCGGGGGGACCGTCGTTCTCTCGTGCGTCGGCATGGGACCCATCGTGCCCCATGCATTCGCCGGCCCCCTGGGCACCGTCTGCCCGATCCTTCGCCGCCTCATGGGCACCCTAGTGACCCACGCCGGGCCGGTTCAGGTCCGCGCCGAGCGGCGCCGGTTCAGGTCCGCGCCGAGCGGTTCACCGTCCACACGGGGCCGGCTCGGGTCCGCTCCGGGCCGGTTCGGATCCGCGCCGGGTCGGTTCACGTCCGCGCGGGGCCTGTGAGCCGGTCGCGCAGTTCCCGCTTGAGGATCTTGCCGCTGGCGTTGCGCGGCAGTTCCCCGACGAGGACGACCCGTTTCGGCGCCTTGAAGTGCGCCAGACGGTCGCGGGCGTGGGCGATCAGCTCGTCCTCGGTGACCTCGCCGCGCGGGACGACGACGGCCGTGACGGCCTCGATCCACCGTTCGTCGGGCAGGCCGACCACGGCCACCTCGGCGACGCCGGGATGGGTGTACAGCACGTCCTCGACCTGGCGCGAGGCCACCAGCACGCCCCCGGAGTTGATGACGTCCTTCACCCGGTCGACGACCGTGTAGTACCCCTCGGCGTCGCGCACCGCGAGGTCTCCGGAGTGGAACCAGCCGTCCCGGAAGGCCTCGGCGCTCTCCTCGGGCTTGTCCCAGTAGCCCTCGCACAACTGCGGCGAGCGGTAGAGGATCTCGCCGGGCGTCCCGTCGGGCACGTCCGCGCCGTGCTCGTCGGCGAGGCGGGCGTCCACGAACCGCACCGGCCGCCCGCAGGAGTCCATCCGCCCCTCGTGCTCGCCGGGACCGAGCACCATGGCCAGCGGACCGATCTCGCTCTGGCCGAAGCAGTTGTAGAAGGCGAGGTGCGGCAGCCGGGCGCGCAGCCGTTCCAGGACGGGCACCGGCATGATCGAGGCGCCGTAGTAGGCCTTGCGCAGTCCGTCGAGGTCCCGGCCGGCGAAGTCGGGGCGGTTGGCCAGGCCGATCCAGACCGTGGGCGGCGCGAAGAGGCTGTCGGCGCGGCCGGCCTCGACCAGGTCGAGGATGCGGTCGCCGTCGGGTGCGTCGAGGAGGATGTTCGTCGCGCCGACGGCGAGGTAGGGCAGCAGGAAGACGTGCGTCTGCGCCGAGTGGTAGAGCGGCAGCGCGTGCACGGGCCGGTCGTCCGCGTCCAGGTCGAGGGCGGCGATCGCGCTCAGGTACGCGTGGGCCAGGGCCCGGTGGGTCATCATCGCGCCCTTGGGCAGGGCGGTCGTGCCCGAGGTGTACAGCAGTTGCACCAGGTCCCCGCCGCGCGGTGCGGGGCCGTCGTGGGGCGTGGCGGTGGGGAGGGCGGCGAGCAGGGAGTCTTCGGTGTCGCGCAGGGCGAACTGCCGCACTCCGGCCGGGAGCCGGCCGGCGAGGCCGGGGTCGGTCAGGACCAGGGCGCTGCCGGACTGGCCCAGGACGTAGGCGAGGTCGTCGCCGGTGAGGTTCTGGTTGACGGGCACGTGGACGAGGCCCGCGCGGGCGCACGCGAGGAAGGCGATCAGGTAGGCGTCGGAGTTGTGTCCGTAGGCGGCGACGCGGTCGCCGGGGGCGAGGCCCTGTCCGAGCAGGACGCTCGCCGCGCGCGAGACGGCGTCGTCGAGTCCGGCGTACGTCCAGGAGCGGTCGCCGTACTCCAGGGCGGTCCGCGCGGGCGTGCGCCCGGCACTGTGCCGCAGCACTCCGTCGACCGTGCCGGCGTGTCCAGGCGTCATGACACATGATCCTGGGTCCGCCGCCCGAGGAGGTCAAGCGTCCGGCGCGCCTCACCGGCCGGGGAGCGACCGGAGTTCGGCGGCGGACGCGGACCCCGGGGCCGACTCGCGTCCGTGCGGGCGCCGTTCGCGCACGCCCCGTTGACAAGGACCCGCTCTGACACGAAAGTTTCACCCCGCACGGCAACGTACGAAAGATACTTTCAGACGGCGCGGCGGGGAGGCCTCACGATGACCGACGGCAGGGCAGACAGGGACGGACGCGGGATCACCCGCCGCCAACTGGGCCGGGTCTCCCTGCTCCTGGGCGGTGCACTGGGCATCGGCGCCCTCCCGGTGGCGCCGGCCGCCGCGTCCGACGGCGCGCGCCGCCCCGCCGCCCCCACGACCCTGCGGCACGGCAGCGCGCACCGCGCCGGTCTGCTCCCCGGTCCGCTGCGCCGACTGGTCACCGACGCCGAGGCGTTCCTCGGCCCCTCCCCCGCACACCCGTGGTACGCGGGCGCCGTCCTGCTCGCCGGCCGCGGCGGCACCGTGGCGCTGCACGAGCCGATCGGCATGGCGGTGCGCTACGCGTCGTACGACGAGAAGACCGACACCGGTGTGGAGTTCCCGCCGGACGAGCAGCTCCCGATGACCCGGGACACGGTCTTCGACCTGGCCTCCCTCTCCAAGCTGTTCACCTCGATCCTGGCCGTGCAGCAGATCGAGCGGGGCGCGCTGGAGCTGGAGGGCAAGGTCGCCTCCTACCTCCCGGACTTCGGGCGGGCGGGCAAGCAGGACGTGACGGTGCGTCAACTGCTCACGCACACCTCCGGCTTCCGGCCCGACCTGCCGCTGTACGACGCGCCGGCGTACGAGCAGAAGCTGGAGATGATCTGGGACGAGGCGCCGCTGAACCCGCCCGGAACCGTGTACCTGTACTCCGACCTGAACATGATCTCGCTCCAGCTGGTCCTGGAGCGGATCACGGGCCGCACCCTGGACGTACTGCTGGCCCAGGAGGTCACCGGACCGCTCGGACTGCACAGCACCCGCTACAACCCGCCGGCCTCCTGGAAGCCGCGGATCGCCGCCACCGAGGTCGCCCGCAGACCCTGGTCGGCCCTGGACCGGGGCCTGGTGTGGGGTGAGGTGCACGACGAGAACGCGTTCAGCCTGGGCGGGGTGGCCGGGCACGCGGGCGTGTTCTCCAGCGCCTGGGACCTGGCCGTACTGGGCCGGACCCTGCTCAACGGCGGCGCCTACGGGCACGCGCGCATCCTCCGCCCGGAGTCGGTGGAGCTGATGTTCACCGACTTCAACACCGCCTTCCCCGGCGACGAGCACGGCCTCGGCTTCGAGTTGTACCAGCACTGGTACATGGGCGCGATGGCCACCCCGCGCACCGCGGGCCACACCGGCTTCACCGGGACGTCGCTGGTCCTGGACCCGACGACCGACTCCTTCCTCGTGGTCCTCGGCAACTCCGTGCATCCGGTGCGCACCTGGCGTTCCGGCTCGGCTCCCCGGGTCGCGGCGGGGAACAACCTGGCACGGGCCGTCGCGGTCCGCCCCGAGCAGGGCCGCACCGCCTGGTTCTCCGGGATGGCGAGCGCCGCCGGCGCGACCCTCGCGCTGCCCGCGCTCGACACCTCCGCGGGCGGCGCACGGCTGGGCTGCTCCCTGTGGTGGGACACGGAGCCGCAGTCGGACGTGCTCGTCCTGGAGTCCTCCGCCGACGGGGGCACGACCTGGCAGCCGGTGCCGTACACGGCGACCCGCCGCGGCGAGCAGCCGCAGCAGCACCCGGCGGGGACCGCCACCGGCTTCTCCGGGCGCGTGTGGCACCGGGTCGCGGCCGACCTGCCGGCGGCCCGGCAGCTGGTGGTGCGCTGGCGGTACACGACCGACCGCCTCTACGTGGGGCGCGGCGCGTACGTCGACGGTCAGCGCGTCGAGTCGCACCGGCGCGTCCTGTTCGACGAGGTCCGCCCGGCGGACGCGTCCCGCGTGACGGCGCAGGGGTGGACCGCTTCCGCGGACTGAGCGACCGGCGAGACGAGCGACTGACGACCGGGCACGGTCGGGCGATCGGGCGCGGCCGGACGAGCGGCCACCGCCGGTCGACCGGCCACCGCCGGACGAGCGGGCTCGACCACGCAACCGGGCTCGGCCCTGCGACCGGGCTCGACCGGGCAACCGGGCGTCCGGTGGGACCGCGTGCATGCCGTGGCGTACTTGCCGTGGCGCACATGGCCGTGGGCCTGTCTCCGGGAACGGCACGGCAGGCCCACGGCGGGCGCACGGGCGCCGGCGGATCGACGGGCGCCCGCGGACGGTCACCCGTCACCCGTCACCCGTCACCCGTCACTCGTTGAAGACGGCCTTCTGTACCTCGTTGGGGCCGTCGAAGTGGTCCTGGCTGAGGCCGTCGAGCCGGCTGACGATCTTCTCGTTGGCCTTGTTCTGCCGGGCGCGTTCCACCAGGTGCTGCTTGTCGGTGGGATAGTCCGCGCCGCTGAGGGCCTTCTGCAGGTCGATCGGGCTGAGGTCGGCCATGGGAGCCTCCGGTGGGGGGTTCGTCCTGTTTTGCCTCGCCTGTCGGGGTGCCCCGGGACGGCGGGGGCATTCAACCGCCCTGCCGCTCATCGCCTTCGGTCGCCCCCCTGCCCCCACGTCGCCCTCAGCCGTCCTGCCTCCGGGTCCCCTCCAGCACCGCCATGGCCGCGTTGTGCCCGGGCACGCCGCTGACCCCGCCCCCGCGCACCGCGCCGGCGCCGCACAGCAGCACATTCGCATGCCGGGTCTCCACACCCCAGCGGCCGGTGCCCTCCTGGGCGTACGGCCAGCTCAGTGCCCGGTGGAAGATGTTGCCGCCGGGCAGGCCGAGGTCCCGTTCCAGGTCCAGCGGCGTCTTCGCCTCGATGCACGGCCGGCCCTCGGCGTCGGTGGCCAGGCAGTCGGCGAGCGGTTCCGCGAGGTGGGCGTCGAGCTGGGCGAGCGTCGCCTTCAGCAGTTCCTCCCGTACGGCGTCGTTGTCCCGGGCGAACAGCCGGGCCGGGGTGTGCAGGCCGAACAGGGTGAGCGTGTGGCAGCCCCGCTCGATCAGCTCCGGGCCGAGGATCGTGGGGTCGGTCAGGGAATGGCAGTAGATCTCCGAGGGAGGCGCGGCGGGCAGGTCGCCGGCGGCGGCCTGCGCGTGGGCCGCCGCCAGCGCCCGGTAGCCCTCGGCGATGTGGAAGGTGCCGGCGAACGCCTCCCTCGGGTCGACGGAGGTGTCGCGCAGCCGGGGCAGCCGGCTGAGCAGCATGTTCACCTTCAGCTGGGCGCCCTCAGCGGGCTCGGGCGGCTCCTGGCCGGTCAGCTCGGCCAGGACCTGCGGGGAGGCGTTCACCAGCACGTGCCGGGCGCCGACCGTGCCCTCGCCGTCCGCGGTCCGGTAGGTGACCTCGGCGCTCAGCCCGTCGGCGTCCACGCGGACGGCCTCGTGCCCGGTGAGGAGACGGGCGCCCGCGGCGCGCGCCGCGTCCGCGAGGGCGTCGGTCAGGGCGCCCATGCCGCCGACCGGGACGTCCCAGTCCCCGGTGCCCCCGCCGATCACGTGGTAGAGGAAGCAGCGGTTCTGCGGCAGGGCCGGGTCGTGGGCGTCGGCGAAGGTGCCGATGAGGGCGTCGGTGAGCACCACTCCGCGGACCAGGTCGTCGGCGAAGAAGTCCTCGACGGCGACGCCGACGGGCTCCTCGAACAGCATGCGCCAGGCCTCCTCGTCGTCGACGCGGCGGCGCAGTTCCGCACGGCCGGGCAGCGGTTCGGTCAGCGTGGGGAAGACCCGCCGGGCGACCCGCCCGGTCATGGCGTAGAAGCGCTGCCAGGCCCGCCACTCGCGGTCGGATCCGGTGAGCCGGGCGAAGGCCTCCCGGGTGCGCTCCGGGCCGCCGCCCACGAGCAGTCCGGTGTGCCTGCCGTCCCGCACGGCGGGGGTGTACGACGAGACGGTGCGCGTGCGCAGCCTGACGTCCAGGCCCAGTTCCTGGACGATCTTCGGGGGCAGCAGACTGACCAGGTAGGAGTAGCGGGACAGCCGCGCGTCCGTCCCGGCGAACGGGCGGGTGGAGACGGCCGCCCCGCCGGTGCGGTCCAGCCGCTCCAGCACCAGCACCGACCGGCCGGCGCGGGCCAGGTAGGTCGCGGCGACCAGGCCGTTGTGCCCGCCGCCGACGATCACCACGTCGTAGCTGCCCTGTGCGTCGTGTGCGCTCATGGCTCTTGGTAGCACGCGGGCGTCCGGGCGGCCAGGGCCGCGACGGGGGCGCCGTGCCGGTGGCCCGGTGCCTGCCCGGCGGGGAGCCTACGGAGCGGCTCTGCGGGGGGCGGGGCGTGCGGCTCTGCGGGGGGCGGGGCGTGCCGCCGGACCCAGCCGTGCCACGGCGCGGAGGATGTGCTTGGGCGGCAGTTGCCAGCGCACCTGGGCGGGCACGCACCGCAGCAGGGTGCCGGTGGCCCGCAGCCGGCGGGTGACGACGCCGGGCGCGGGGGCGGGCCGGCCGTACAGTTCGTGCGCGTACGCCGGCAGGCAGGCGTAGGCCAGGTGGGCCACGTGCCGCCAGAGCAGCTCGCGCGCCGGCACGAGCGTCAGGGGCACCGGCGGGCGGCGTAGGAAGTCGTCCACCGCGCGGGCGTCGGCGCCCGCGGCGAGCCGGGGCCGCACGGAGTCGAAGTAGGCGGCCAGTTCCGACCGGCTCGCGGGCACCGTGTCCGGGTCGAGGCCGATCAGCCGGGCGCTCGCGCGGTGTTCGGCGACGTAGCGGTCGGCGCGTGCGCGGGTGAGCGGGAAACCGGACCGCCACAGGACGTTCAGGTAGGAGTCGATCTCCGCGCAGTGCACCCACAGCAGCAGCTCGGGCGCGTCGACGGCGTACCGTTCGCCCGTGTCCGGGTCGGTGGCCGACAGCAGGCGGTGGATCCTGCGGACCCGGGCGCCCGCCTTCTCCGCGGCGTCCGTGGTCCCGTAGGTGGTCGTGCCGACGAAGTTCGCGGTGCGCATCAGCCGGCCCCAGGCGTCGCGCCGGAAGTCGGAGTTCTCCATCACCGCGCGCACGGCACGGGGGTGCAGTGCCTGGAGGTACAGCGCCCGGATGCCCGCGACCCACATCATCGGATCGCTGTGCACCTGCCAGGTCACCGAGTCCGGCCCGAAGAGCCCCGCGTCCCCGTCATCCGTCTCCGTGGGCACGGTCGCGGCCGTGCGTATGGTCTCCACGTCCGGCAGGCTAACGCGGGGACCGGGGCACGTCGACGGGCGCCCCACGCGCTGTGCACCGCCTCGCGCGCCGGCGCGCACGCGGGGCGCCGGGCGCACGCCGCGCGGGGCACGCCGTGCCAGGAGGGATGCCGCGCGGGGCGCACGCCGTGCCGCGAGGGATGCCGTGCGGGGTGAGGCGGGCGGGCGCGAGGCGCGCGTCGTCACCCGGGCCGCTCGGAGCGCGCACGTGCTGCCGTGCGGCGCGTGCCCCGTCGGGCGGGGCCGTGCCGGTGGTGCCGGGCCGTCCCGTGGTCAGTCCAGGACCGCGGTGAACTCCCCGCAGGCCTTGGCGCAGGTCCGGCAGGCGTCCGCGGCCTGCTCCGCGCCCGGGTGCCGGTCGAAGACGTGGGCGGTCTCCAGGCAGACGGTCACACACCACTCCAGCTGGGCGCGGATACCGGCCTCGTCCTGGCTGTTCTGCTCGGACAGCACCCTGCAGGTGGCGTCGCAGACCTCCGCGCACATGATGCCCCTGCGCCGCAGGAGGTCCTGCTCCTCACCCCCGCCCACATCCACCAGGCTCGCGCGCAGCGCACAGGCCCGCGCGCACTCCGTGCACGCCTGCGCACACGCGAAACGGTCCTCCAGGAACTGGACGAGTTCCTGTTGCGAAGGCGTCGATGATGTCGTATGCGTCGTGGTCACATCTCGCGAGTAGCCGGTGCCGTACCCGCCAAACCCCGTGCCACCACGGGCCTGAGCGGTTTTCCGGCCACCCTGCCGGGGCACCCGTGCGGCGCCCCGGAAAGCACCCAGTAGCAAAGAAAGGCACCGGATGACCCCGCAGAGCACCGGAACGCAGGAAAAGGATCCGGAAAGCCGCGGGGCACCGGGGAGCGAGCGCACCACGGAGGTGGATGTCCGTGCCCGGACGACAGGAGCTGCCGTCGACGCTGGAGCGCTCCTCCCGGGACGCCCAGCGCACCTGGATCAAGGCCCACGACTCCGCCGTCGAGACGTACGGCGAGGGCGAGCGGGCCCACCGGGTGGCGTACGGCGCGCTGAAGCACATGTACGAGAAGGTCGGCGACCACTGGGAGCGCAAGGAGGGCGGCCGGAAGGGCCCCTCCGACCCGCGGTCGGCCCGGCCCCGCGGAAGCGGAGGGCGCAGCGGCGAGGGCGTCGACGAGAGCGCGTCCAAGGAGCACCTGTACGAGGTGGCCAAGCGCCTGGACATCGAGGGACGCTCGCGCATGACCAGGGACGAACTCCTGACGGCGATCCGCAAGGCGAACCGCTCCCGGACCCGCCAGGCGCGCTCCTAGTAGTGCTTGGTCAGGTTGGTATCGGTTCTGGCATGTCGCGGTGACAGGTGGGACAGGCGCCGGTCCATACCGCGAGGAGTAGCTGCAGTTCGCGGGCGACTTGGTAGAGGCTCAGGCCGGCGCCGTCTCTTTTGGGGACCGGGTCAGTCGCTGGAGGGTGCAGAAGGCGTGTGCGACGGAGACGAGGGTGACGTGGTGGTGCCAGCCTCTCCAGGTGCGGCCTTCGAAGTGGGCCAGGCCCAGGGTCTGCTTCATCTCGCGGTAGTCGTGCTCGATCCTCCAGCGCAGCTTCGCGGTGCGCACGAGGGTTGCCAGCGCCGTGTCGGCGGGCAGATTGGACAGCCAGAACTGCACGGGTTCGGGCTGGTTGGCGGGCCATTCGGCCAGCAGCCAGCACAGGGGCAGTTCGGGTCCGGCGGTGTTCTTCCGGATCTCGCGTCCGGCGGGCCGGATCCGCAGGGCCACGAACCGTGAGTACATCCGCTTCAGACCGCTGCGGCCGCTGCCCGCGCGGGAGCCTTCCCGCCACTGCACCGGCCGGGCCGCCTGTTTCCCGGCCTCAATGACCAGCTTCTTCACCGTCTGGGCCGGCTCGGGGTAGGCAGGCTGGGGCCTTGGGCCGCGCCCG